>CAMIZH010000026.1 GCA_946403255.1 uncultured Peptoniphilaceae bacterium
CTACACGACGCTCTTCCGATCTTGATATTGATGATATTGATGATATTGATGATGAGCATTTAATAGGAGTGATTAAACATATCACGTCCGGAAAAGCGAATATTCGTAGTGGGCCTGGATTTGATTATCCAATAATAAAAACTTTATTAAAAGAAGATTCTGTGTATATTACAGAACTTAAACATGCAGATGAGAGAATGTGGTGTAATATTGGGAGCGGTTGGATTAGTATAAACACTATTAATGGGACAATAAGATAGATTTTAAATGGATGTATCTATAAATGCTTGTATTAAAGTTACTGAAAAGTATAATAAAATAATTCAAAGAGAAGTATATGACAATGAAATTATTGTTAATAGTGTGAAAGATATTTAAGGATATTTTATTAAGAATAGCGATTATATTATTTTGACATATAAAAATTTTAAAAGTATGGAAAAAATGATAGATAAGAAAGTATTAACTATAATTTATATGGTAATATTTAACACAAGAGTAGTTTAATATTCTTGTGTTAAATATTTTAGTATAAAGATAGATAGGGTGTTAAAGTATGTTTACTGTATAATAGGCATTATAATAATTAGTATATAAAATAAATGCTATCGTGGCTCAGTCGGTAGAGCGCTACCTTGGTAAGGTAGAGGTCAGGGGTTCGATTCCCCTCGTTAGCTCCAAATAAACATATAAAAAAAGAAGAAGAGTCTAGTTATAGGCTCTTTTTTATTTGAATATATAAAGTTAGATATGATAAACTTTAATAAAATAATAATTTTGGAGGATTAATTTGTATAATAAAAATATAGAGCAAGAAGAAATATATATTAGATTAATAAATAAGTCTGAAGATTTTATTGAAAAAAATCTTAGTAAAAATATTTCTTTATCAGATTTAGCAGAGAATGCTAATTTTTCGCAATATCATTTTCATCGTATTTTTAAAAAATATTCAAATGAAACTGTAAATGATTTTATAACTAGATTTAAACTAGAAAGAGTGGCTATTTTTATATCTGTAAATAAAGATATATCATTAATAGATGTTGCTTTAGATTATGGATATAGTGATTATTCTTATTTTAGTAAAAGTTTTAAAAAATATTTTGGATGCTCTCCTTCAATTTATAGAAAAGAGCAAGAAAGGACAAGTACTTTTAAAAAAGATATGAAATAATTATGATATTAAAAGAGGAGGTTTTAATATGATAAAACCAATTAGTATTAGTACTGAAACTTTAGAAAATCAAAAGATTATATATATTCGATTTAAGGGAAGTTATACAGAATTTAGAAAAAATAGTAGAAAAATGTTTAATGAATTATTTAAATTTGCAAGTGAAAATAATTTAGTAGATAAAGAGCGTAGTAAAGTTTTAACTATATATGATGATAATCCATTTATTACAAAGGAGAACAATTTAAGGACAAGTGTTGCAATGACCATTGTCAGTGACAAAGAAATAATTGAGAAGGGAAATATTTGTATTTCTAGTATTTCTGGGAAATTTGCTGTTGGACATTTTGAAATATCTGCTCGAGAATATGCTGATGCTTGGAATTATATGTATGAAGAATGGCTTTTTAAAGATAAAAGTAAAATAAGAGATGCTGTTCCTTTTGAACTTTTTGTAACAGAGCCACCTAAAAATTATAAAGATAAAAGTTTTACAGATATTTATATTCCAATAAATTAAAATATTATAAAGTGAGAGGAAAGGGAAATATGAAGAATTTAAATAAAATTTTTTCTGTTATTTTATACTTATGTATATCATATTTGTTTTTATATTTTATTCCAGATACTAATGTATTTAAAAGTTTAGAGGGAAGGTTTATTATTGAATATAAATTATATTATGCTTTTATATATAATATAGTTTTAGGTTTAAGTATTTATAATATTTTGAATAATTTTAAAAATAAAAAAGAGATAACTATATTGATAAGTATAGTTAGTATTTTTTCTTTAGTGGTAATCGTTTTTTCAGAAAATATATCAGAATATATACTTTTTAACATTAAAATAATGAAGAATATATATTTATTGAACGGAGTATTACTTGGAAGTATTATTTTAAATAAAGCTAAAAATTAATAGAATAAATTTGGAATAAAATTATTTTATGTTATACTTGTATCTGCAGTAATTTTTTTGTATAAAAAGAAGGTGACTATTAGTGGAAAGACTAAAAGAAACATCTTTTAGAGCTATAGTTTTCGCGGCTATTAGTTTTCTAATTAGTTTTTCAAATTATGTAAAGGGAACATATATTAAAAATTTTATTTCCTTTTTTATAGTATATTTTATTACATATCCATTGTTAGAAATAACTTGGAAGTTATTAAAAAATAAAAATATCTAGAATATTTATTTTAAAGGGTGCTTTGGCATCCTTTTTTGTATTTTAGTTAAGATTGTTTTAAAGTTGATAAAAATATATATTTAAGATAAGGTAGTTTAGTAAAAAAATAGAATTGGAGAGATTATTTATGAAAAAATATATTAAACCAATTATTACAATCGCTATATTAACTGTATTTTTTACATATATGGTTAATATAATGGGTGCTAGTAATATGTTTAATACTATTATGAACACAGCTTATGATTTATTGATAAATACTGTGCTTTATATTATGGCAATTGCTGTTATATCTGGAGCATTTGCAGGAATTTTAGCATATACGGGAGTAATTGATTTTGTGAATTTAGTATTATCTCCACTTATGAGACCAATTTATGGTCTTCCAGGAGCTGCCTCTCTTGGAATTTTAAGTACATTTTTTAGTGATAATCCAGCAATTATTACTTTGGTAAAAGATAAAAGTTTTACAAAACATTTTAAATATTATGAAATTCCTTCCCTATGTAATTTGGGAACATCTTTTGGTATGGGATTTATAGTTTGGATTTTTATGAGTTCACAAGGTAGTGATGGAGAATTTATAAAAGCGGCAACAATTGGATTGATTGGAGCATTTATAGGTTCAATAATTAGTACAAGGCTAATGATTTATTTTTCAAAAAAGAAAATGGTTAGTAGTGAAGTTTATGATTATTCTTCAAATGTAAATGATGATGAAGAGATTGTAAGTAATATTTTAGATGCTGCTTTAAATGGTGGTAAAAAAGGTGTTGAAGTTGGAGTTCAAATTATTCCAGGGGTTTTAATTATATGTACTCTTGTAATGATTTTAACTAGTGGACCAAGTGTTATTGATGGAGTTTATGTTTATACTGGAAAGGCTTATGAAGGAATTGATTTAATAAGTAAGTTTGGAAATGGATTTTTAATAATATTTTCAAAACTTTTTGGTTTTACAAGTATGGAGGCTGTTTCTTTTCCTCTTACTGCTCTTGGATCAGTTGGGGCATCTCTTGGACTTGTTCCAGAATTTGTTGAGAAAAATTTAGTAAGTGCAAATGATATTGCAGTATTTACTTCAATGGGTATGTGTTGGTCAGGTTATTTATCTACACATATTGCAATGATGGATAGTTTAAATATGAGAAGCTTGGCAAAAACTTCTATTTTAACTCATACTGTTGGAGGATTTTGTGCAGGAATTTCAGCTCATATATTATTTAGTATTTTTGGATAAAACAAAAGCACCCTTATTGGGTGCTTTTTTATATTTCTAATGTTTTAGAAAATTCTTCGCCATTTGTTACAAGGTCTTTGATTTCTAAAGTATTTCCATCTGAATTTAATTGGATTGGAACAAGTATAGAAACTTTTTGTCCTGGTTTCACTTTTGTTTCATCTTCTAATGAAATATTATATTCATCAGGTAAATTTTCCTTTGAGTTTTGAAGTTTTTCTTCTACTCCATTATTTACTTGATAAATATTTGTATCAAGATAAAAAGAGAATAGTGGAAGTGTTTGAGAATTAGTTGTATTTGTATAATCTACTGATAATATAACTATTTCTTTTCCATCTTTTCCTTGAATTAATTCTTTATTTTTGAATTCATAATCTCCACGATATCCATGATATAAGTCTGGATTTTCTGAGATGTTTTCTTTTATGTCATTTTCATTTCGAGCGTTATTAACTACTGAAATAATGTCCTCTGTTGTCTTGTCTGAGATTTCGTTAGTTTGAGTATTTTTAACAAATGCTGTTATAACGAAAAAACTAATTAGAATAATACCGATTGATTTTAATTTTTTCACAATTATCTTATCCTCCCAAGATAAAAACAAGTTATAATGTAATTTTTCTATCTTTGATATAAATATATCAACAAGATAGTATTATATCACAAATAAAACAAATGTGTTAAAAAGTAGATATTTTAAAACTGTTTTTCATATTAAGATAAACTAGGTTAAAAAGATAAATTGATAAAAGAGTATTATAGTAATTTATTAAAATAAAAAAGTGCCTAAGCACTTTTAATAATTAATTTTTTGATTTTCTATATCCTGCGTTTATTGCATCTTTTTCGCTGTTAAAATATATAGTATTTTTTTCACTTAATTTATCATAACTTGCGCCACCTGGAACATGATATATTTTAGAATTTTTATTTCCTTTAATTTTTCCATTTTGAACTGTAGAAGTATTTGCAGGTGTTTTTTTATCTTTAGAAGTACTTGTAGTTTTGCTAATATTATTTACATTTTTATTTTCTTTGTACTCGTCACAAGCCCAAAGTCCTTTGTTTTTTTCACGTGCATTACGATCAAGTTCTCTAAAAAGTTCAACATATTTTATATCTGGTGGGAAAGTTGAAATTTTTCCATAACCTTCTTTTACTAGAATAGCATTGTACATACTTTTTTTAATTTCAGCATCAGTAGGCTCATTTGAAAATGGTCTATCTAACCAAACATATCTGAGCAATCTATTATATCTATCTCTATCAGAGACATCTTTTTGAAGATAAACTGTTTTGTTTGATAGTTGTTCTTTAGTGTAATCAGATGCTTCTTTTCCAAAGCATTGAACAGGTTTTTTTGGATGAACAGTTTCAGGTGTATCAACTAAAATCATACGAAGTCTTTCGTCATTTCCATTTAGATTTACAATAATAGTATCTCCATCAATGACTCTTTTAACAGTTGCTTTTTCAAAATTGTTTGTAGATTTTTGATATCCACTTCCAACGATAACTGTTCTAGCACTATCATCCCAATCTACAGTTGTTCCAAGATTTTCACCTATAAAACGAACAGGTACAAAAGTTCTGTTTTGGATTATTTTTGCAGGAACATCTAGTTTTACTTTTTTATTATTTACCTTTGCAGATTTAGAATTTATAGGCATATTAATTTTTATATTATTGCCATCTATTTCCACCGTTTCTTTTCTAGCATTCCAAGAAACTTTATATCCTAGATTTTCAGAAATAATACGAACAGGCACAAGAGTTCTGCCATTTTCAATAATTGGTGCAACATCGCTTTTTACGTAATTACCATCTATAAACAAAGATATATCTGAATTTGCAAAAGTGTTTATAGGAATAAGTAAAAACATAAATAGTAATAAAATAATATTTTGTCTTTTTCTCATAGGTCCTCCCTTATATTAAAGTTTCATTATACATTGAGTAAAACTTTATTTAAAGTCTAGTTTTGAATAATGAGTTTAAAGAGTATGTAAAATTATTTTATTATATTTAATATTTCTTTGTAGACTTCTCTAACTGATTTTTCAGCGTCAATTATAAAATCAGAATAGGGAGTGTAGTCTTGTATCTCTTTTAGTCTATTTTTTAAAATTTCTTGGCATTCATTTCGTAAGGTCATTCTTTTTATCATTTGATTTTCATCAATTTTTAAATAAATACAAATTGCATTAAATTCTTTTTTTATTTCTTTAACACCTTCAAGCTCAATAACAAGAACGCAATTTTTTTTAGAATCTTTATATTTTTCCAGTTCTTCTTTTGGAATTGCATAATAATTATTTGCAAACTTTGCAATACCTAAGAGCTTGTTTTCTTTTTTTAAAGTTTTAAAAGTATCTTTATCTATAAAATGATAATCAATGTTATTTTTTTCTCCTATTCGTATAGGTCTTGTAGTGTAAGTTGTTATTTTTGAAAAATTATTTTTATCTTGTAGTAATTTTGCTTGTGTAGTTTTTCCTGAGCCGGAATTTCCAACTATTAAATAAATCATTTGGCCCCCCTTTGTAAGTATTATATGTAATATTTTTAATACTTACAATTTAAATATGATATTATTTATTATAATATATTACTTTGATGTAAATTCAAAACTTATGGAGGAAAAAAATGAAAAAAAGATTGATTAGTATAGTTAGTATTTTTGTACTTATGTTATCTCTTGTTGCTTGTGGTAAGGAAGAAGTTAGTGGAGATATAAAAATTGCATCATTAAAAGGCCCAACTTCTATGGGTCTTGCAAAATTATATGATGATGCAGACAATGGAAAACTTAAAAATAATTATGATTATAGTATTGTGAATAGCCCAGATGAAATAGTTGCAGGATTATCAAAGGGAGATTTTGATGTTGCAGCAGTTCCTGCAAATCTTGGAGCTGTTTTGTATAATAAATCTGAAGGAAAACTATTGAAAGTTGCAAATATAAACACATTGGGAGTTTTATATCTTGCAAGTGGAGATGAAAGTATAAAGGACATAAGTGATTTAAAAGGAAAGGAAATAGTTCTTTCTGGAAAAGGTGCAACGCCTGAATATGTATTAAGATATTTATTAAAAGAAAATAATATAGATCCAGATAATGATGTGAATTTAGTTTTTAAATCAGAGCATACAGAAGTACTTCAAAGTCTTGTTAAAAATGGAGATGCAGTTGTTATGTTACCAGAGCCATTTTTATCAATTGCAAAAAAACAAACTGAAATAAAAAATATAATTTCATTAAATGATTTATGGAATGAAAGTTTTTCAGAAGATTTAATAACTGGTGTAATTGTTGTAAGAAATGAATTTTTAAAAGATGAAAATAATAAATTAGCTTTTGATATGTTTTTAAAGGATTATGAAAATTCAGTTGAATTTGTAAATAATAATATAGAAGAATCAGCAAAACTAATTGGTAAATATGATATTGTAAAAGAAGAAATTGCAAAAGATGCAATAGAAAACTCAAATATTGTATTTATAGATGGAAAAGATATGAAAGATAAGTTAAAATCATATTACGAAATACTATTTAATGAGGATGCTAAATCAATTGGAGGTCAAATACCTGATGATGAAATCTACTACGAAAAATAATTATAAAAATTTATTTGTAATATTTTTTTGGCTAGTGGTGTGGCAATTAATAAGTATGATATTTAAAGAGGAGATACTATTTGTATCTCCTTTTAAAGTATTTATGACTACTTTTGAAAATTTAAAAGAATATGAATTTTATAAAAGTATTTTTAGTACTTTATATAAAATATTAATAGGATTTTCTTTTGGAACAGTTATTGGAATTGTTTTTGCTATTATTTCATATAATTTTAAAGTTTTTAAAGAACTTATTTATATTCCTATGCTAGCTATAAAATCAATACCTGTTGTTTCATTTATAGTTTTATTATTATTTTTTGTGGATTCTAAAAATTTATCTATTTATATTTCTTTTATAATGGTTTTACCTATTATTTATTTAAATGTTTATAAAGGTCTTTATAATGTGGATAGAAATTTGTTAAATATGGCAGTTATCTACAGGGTAAATAATAAAAAGAAGATTAAATATATTTATATAGATGCTGTGAAACCTTTTTTAGAATCAGCTATGACAATTTCAATTGGTCTTGCTTTTAAATCTGGAATAGCGGCAGAAGTTATTGGGCTACCAAAGTTTGGGATTGGTACTATGATTTATAATTCAAAGGTATATTTAGATACTGCAAATCTTTTTTCCTATACTATAGTAGCTGTTGTTCTTTCATTTATATGTGAGAAATTAATTTTAAAACTTTTAAGGAGGTTTGTATTTTGAATATAGAGATTAAAAATATTTCAAAATCCTTCAATGATAAAGAAATTTTTAAAAATTTATCTTTAAGTATAAATTCAGGGGAGAGAATTGCTTTAGTTGGAAAATCAGGAATTGGTAAAACTACTTTGTTAAGACTACTCATGAAGGAGTTAGTGCCTGATAGTGGGGAAATTATTTTTTCGGAAGATGTTAGGTATTCAGTTGTTTTTCAAGATAATTTACTTTTTGAAAATAAAACTGTTTATGAAAATATTATTTTTGTAAAAGATATTTCAAAGGAAGATGTAAAAAAATATTTAAAAACTTTATATCTTGAAGATGTTATAGATAAAAAAGTTTGTGAGCTTTCTGGTGGAATGAAAAGAAGAGTGGCTATTTTAAGAGCCATAATATATTCTGGTAATTTATTTATTTTTGATGAGGCTTTAAGGGAAGTTGATTTAAAAACAAGAGACGAGATTGTTAATATTATAAATACTATGGTTAAGGAAACTTTAATTATAACTACTCATAATTTAAATGATATAGAGGATTTAAAAGTTGATAGGGTTATAGACATTGGAGATTTTAAATTTTAGTTTAGAAGATTTTTCTTGGGTATATTAATAAAGTATATTTTATTAATACTACATTCTATTACTAATATAGGCACTTTATGATATAATAATTTTGTAAAATATGCGTATACGGAGGAATTTTTTTGGAAAAGATTTTAGTAAAAAACAGTTTACAACTTAGAGGTACTGTACGAATAAGTGGGGCAAAAAATGCGGCACTTCCAATATTAGCTGCGGCAATATTAGGAACTGAAGATATTATATTAGAAGATGTACCTGAACTGAAAGATGTTGAGATTATGACTGAAGTTCTAAAATCCTTAGGTTCTGACGTTAAGAAAATTGGAAAAAATAAACTTATTATAAATTCGAAAAATCTAAATTCATATGTTACTAAATATGAACTGATGAGCAAGATGAGAGCTTCTTTTTTAGTTATGGGTCCTCTTTTAGGAAGACTTGGAAAAACTGTAAACTCTCTTCCTGGTGGATGTAATATAGGTTCAAGACCAATTGATCTTCACTTAAAAGGATTTGAGGCTTTAGGAGCTGTTATAGAAAATAATGTTGGAGATATAACTGCAACAGCAGAAGAACTTATTGGAAATAAATTATATTTAGATTTTCCATCTGTTGGTGCTACTGAAAATATTATTATGGCGGCTGTTCTTGCAAAGGGCGAAACAGTAATTGAAAATGCAGCTATGGAACCTGAAATTGTAGACCTTGCTAACTTTTTACGTAAAATGGGAGCAAATATTACAGGAGCAGGAACTTCTAGTATAAAAATAAAAGGTGTTGCAGAGTTAAAAGGATGTACTCATCAAATAATACCAGATAGAATTGAAGCGGGAACTTTTATGGTTGCTGCAGCTATTACTGGTGGAGATGTACTTGTTGAAAATGTAATCTCATCTCATATGAAACCTATTATTGCAAAGCTTAAAGAAACTGGTTGTGATGTTATTGAAGATGATGAAAATGAAAGTATTAGAGTTATTGGAAAAGATGTTTTAAAAGCTATTTCAATTAAAACTTTACCATATCCAGGTTTTCCAACTGATATGCAAGCACAGTTTTTAGCTTTAATGACTCAACTTCATGGAAATAATGTTGCAATTGAAACAGTGTTTGAAAATAGATTTATGCATGCAGATGAACTTAATAGGATGAATGCAGATATTAGTGTAGAAGGTAAAGAAGCTATAGTTAGTGGTCCAAAGAGACTTAAAGGTACTAAAGTTAGAGCGACAGATTTACGCGCAGGTGCTGCACTTATTTTAGCAGGGCTTGTAGCAGAAGGAGACACAGAAATTTCTGACATCTATCATATTGATCGTGGATATGAAGATATTGAAAGTAAATTTAGAAATCTTGGGGCTAGAATCGAAAGAGTTGATAGAGATTAACTTTTAAAGAGGAGGAGTTAGTTTGTTTAAGAAGAAATCATTAATTGCGCTACTTTTAGCATTTGTTTTTGTTCTTACGGCTTGTGGCTCATCAAGTGGAGATAATAAGACTTTAAATGTAGCTGTTTCGGCAGATGCAACTAGTCTTGATCCAAATAATTATAATGATGATTTTTCAGAAAATGCTATGAGACAAATTTATAATACATTAGTTGAAAAAGAACCATCAGGAGAGTTAAGAAATGCTCTTGCAAAGAGTATAGAACAACCTGATGATTTAACTTATATTGTTAAGTTAAGAGAAGATGTTAAGTTTTCTAATGGAGAAGATTTAACTGTTGAAGATGTTATCTTCTCACTTAAGAGAGTTGCAGAAAGTTCTCAATATTCATATATTTTTGGGAATATTGATGAAAACTCTTTTGTAAAACAAGATGAAAATACTTTAGAATTTAAACTAAATAAACCTGATGGATCATTTTTACAAGCATTATCTCATCCAGGAGCTTCTATTTTAAATCAAAAACATGTAGAAGAAAATAAAGATGATATATCTCAAAATCCTATGGGAACTGGTCCATTTGTTTTAGAATCTTGGAATAAATTAGATTCTATGACTCTTGTTGCAAATGA
The DNA here is from genome assembly GCA_946403255.1 of uncultured Peptoniphilaceae bacterium. Taxonomy (GTDB): domain Bacteria; phylum Bacillota; class Clostridia; order Tissierellales; family Peptoniphilaceae; genus Anaerosphaera. Next base: position 10,548 of record CAMIZH010000026.1, read on the forward strand.
AAATTATTGGGGCGACAAACCAGAAATTGAAAAAATGGTTTTAAAGGTTATACCAGAAGCATCACAAAGACTTATTGAACTTGAAAGTGGTTCAGTTGATGTTGCTTATAAAGTTTCACCAAATGATGTTGGAAACTTTGATGGTCAAGATAGTTTAAAACTTTATAATAAACTTGATAATTCAACACATTTTGTTGGATTAAATGTTGAAAAAGAACCTTTTAACAATAAACAGGCAAGAGAAGCTATAAGTTATGCTCTTGATATGAAGTCAATTGTAAATTCTGTTTATATGGGTCAAGCTGAACTTGCTACAACAGCAGTAAATCCAAACTTTAAATATTCTATGGCAAAGGAAGTTGAGCCAACAGGATATGATGTAGAAAAAGCTAAGGCTTTACTTCAAGAAGCAGGAATTGATTTTGGTAAGACAATAAAAATTTATGTAAATGAAGATCAACAAAGACTTGATGTGGCAACAATGATGCAAGCTCAACTAAAAGAAGTTGGGATAAACCTTGAAGTTGTGAAACTTGAATGGGGTGCATTTATTGATGCTCTTAAAAATGGTGAACATGATATGTTCATAATGAGTTGGTCACCATCTGTTGTAGATCCACACTATGAACTTTTCCAACCATTCGCTGGCGAAAATAAAGGAAAAGGACCGAATTTTATGTTTTATTCAAATTCAGAGTTGGATTCTTTACTAGAAGAGGGTATAAGACTTAAAGACTCACCAGAGAGAGAAGCCATTTATAAAAAAGCACAACAAATTGTTAATGAGGATAAACCATGGATATATATTTGCTATGGTAAAAATCTTGTAGGAGCACAATCTTATGTTGAAAACTTCGACGTAGCTCCAACATATACTCAAGAACTTTATAGAATAAAATTAAATAAATAGAAGGTTTCAACGGGGCTCTTTTTTGAGTCCTCGTTGATTTTTTTTATCAAAGTTGGGAGGGTAATATGCCAAAATACATTTTAAAAAGAATACTCATCCTTATTCCAACAATAATTGGTGTAAGTTTAATCGTCTTTTCATTATTATATTTATCGCCAGGAGATGCAGCTATTGCAAAGGCGGGAATAAATGCGCCAGAAGAAGTAATAGAGGCAGTGCGAAGCGATATGGGTTTAAATGATCCATTTATAGTTCAGTATGGGAGATATTTAAAAGGAATTTTTACAGGTTTTGATCTTGGAAATAGTTATATTACAAATGCACCTGTTACAAAAACAATACTTTCTGTACTTCCAAACACTTTGAAACTTACTCTGTTTTCATTATTAATAGCAGTTGTATTTGGAGTTAGTTTTGGAGTTATATCAGCAATAAAGAAGAATACAATTATTGATAGTCTAACAATGCTTGTGGGTCTTATTGGACTTGCTATGCCAATATTTTGGACTGGGATTCTTCTTATTTTATTTTTTTCAGTAAAATTAAAATGGTTGCCATCATCAGGATTTAGTTCATTTAAATATATGATACTTCCAGCACTGGCATTAGGATTTCAATCTAGTGCTGTAATTATGAGAATGACAAGATCTAGTATGCTTGATGTTTTAGATTCAGACTATATAAGAACAGCAAGGGCAAAAGGTCTTCGTGAAAATAGAATTATTATAATTCACACACTTAAAAATGCAATGATACCAATTATAACAGTAATAGGACTTCAAATGGGTTCACTACTAGCAGGTTCGGTTTTAACAGAAACTATATTTGCAATACCTGGAGTAGGAAGACTTATGGTAGATTCAATAAAAACAAGAGATTATCCAATGGTACTTGGAAGTGTTATGTTTATAGCACTTTGTTACAATATTATAAGTATAATTGTAGATATAATTTATAGTTATGCAGACCCAAAAATAAAAACTAATCTAAAGTAGGTGAAAAATGAAAAAACTAAAGGAAACTTTCAAATATTATAAAAAATCTAAAATGGCAATGTTTGGATTAATTGTTTTAATAATACTTATAATAATTGCAGTTTTTTCTGATTTTATTGCACCTTATCCTTATGATAAACAGGATTTAACACAAACTTTTTTAAAGCCATCAAGTAGTCACATTATGGGAACGGACAACTTTGGTAGAGATATATTTTCTAGAATAGTTTATGGTGCTAAAATTTCTTTAAAGATTGGTTTTATTTCAGTATTTTTTGCAATGATTATAGGTTCAGTAATTGGAGCAATAGCAGGATATTTCAATAAATTTGATAATATACTTATGAGAATTATGGATGTTATTCTTTCAATACCTCAGTTAATACTTGCAATTGCACTTGCTGCGGCGCTTGGAAATGGTATGAAAAATTTAATACTTGCAGTATCTATTTCTGCAATTCCAAGATATGCAAAAATTGTAAGAAGTCAGGTTTTAACTATAAAGGAAAGAGAATTTGTTGAGGCTGCTAGAATGTCTGGGGCAAGTGATTTGAAAATAATATTAAAATATATTTTACCAAATGCTTTTGCACCTGTTGTAGTTGAAGCCACTCTTGGAGTAGGTACTTCAATACTTTCTGCAGCTTCATTATCATTTATTGGAATGGGAATTATGCCACCAGAACCAGAGTGGGGGCAAATGTTATCTGAAGGACGAGCATATATTAGAAATTATCCTCATATGACACTTTTCCCAGGTATTTTTATAGCATTAACTATACTTTCTTTAAATATTGTAGGAGATGGTATAAGGGATGCACTTGATCCAAAACTTAGGAGGTAAATATGCTACTAGAATTTAAAGATGTAAAGACTTATTTTAAAACAGAATCGGGAATAGCAAAATCAGTAGATGGTATTTCCTTTACAATAGATAGTGGTGAAACTGTTGCTATTGTTGGAGAAAGTGGTAGTGGTAAATCTGTTACGGCTCTTAGTACAATTGGACTTTTAGATAAAGATAATATAATTCAAGAAGGAAGTATTTTATTTGATGGAAATAATCTTTTAAATCTTTCAAAGGAAGAAATGAGAAAAAAACGTGGAAATGATATTTCTATGATTTTTCAAGAACCTATGACTTCATTAAATCCAGCTCTTAAAATTGGATATCAAATAGCAGAAGTATTTAGAAATCATTTTAATCTAGATAAAAAGACTGCAAAAGAAAAAGCTATTGAAATGATAAAAAAAGTTGAAATACCAGAAGCGGAGTTGATTTATAAGTCATATCCACATGAGCTATCAGGTGGTATGAGACAAAGAGTAATGATTGCAATGGCTCTTGCATCAAATCCAAAACTTTTAATTGCTGATGAGCCTACTACGGCTTTAGATGTAACTATACAAGCAGGGGTTTTAGATTTAATAAAAGATTTAAAGGATGAATATAATACAGGAGTTATGTTTATAACTCATGATTTGTCTGTTGTTGCTGAAATAGCAGATTTTGTAAATGTAATGTATGCAGGAAAAATAGTAGAAAAGGCAAGTGTTGAAGAACTTTTTGAAAATCCACTTCATCCATATACAAAGGGATTATTAAAGTCTCGACCAACAATTGGAAAAAAAGATAGATTAACTGAAATAAAAGGACAAGTTCCAAGTCCAGTTGAACTAAAAGAAAATTGTCATTTTTGCGATAGATGTGAATTTGCAAAAGATATATGCTTTAAAAAAGTTCCGAAAGAAATAGATTATAACGGACATAAAGTTTCTTGTTTTTTATATAGTGAAGGTGAAGAAAATGAGTGAAATATTAGAAGTTAAAAATTTAAAAAAATATTTTACAAAAAATGGTAAAACTGTAAAATCAGTTGATGATATTTCTTTTGATTTATATAAAGGTGAAACTTTAGGAATTGTTGGAGAAAGTGGTAGTGGAAAATCCACTCTTGCAAGAACTATTGCAAAACTTACAGATGCTACTGATGGAGAAATATATTTTAAAGATGAAAATATATTAAAATATAATAAAAAACAAACTAAAGAATATAGAAAAGAATTGCAAATGATATTTCAAGATCCTTACTCTTCTTTAAATCCAAGAATGAGATGTTTTGAAATAATAGCAGAACCTCTTAAAAACTTAACAAACTTAAGCAAAGAGGAAATAGAGAAGAAAGTATTAGATGCAGCTCTTATGTCAGGTCTATCAGAATATCACTTAAATAGATATCCCTATGAGTTCTCAGGGGGACAAAGACAGAGAATTGGTATAGCAAGATCACTTGTTGTAGAACCTCAAATAGTTATTGCAGATGAACCAACTTCAGCGCTAGATGTTTCTATTCAAGCACAGATTATAAATTTGCTAGAAGATTTGAAAAAAAGTTTAGGGCTTACATCAATATTTATATCTCACGATTTAGCAGTTGTGGAACATATTTCTGATAGAGTTGCAGTAATGTATTTAGGAGAAATAGTAGAGATGGCTGCTGCGGATAAAATTTTTAATAATCCACTTCATCCATATACAAAAGTTTTAATTTCTTCTATTCCTGCAAAACATCCCTTTGAGAAAAAAGAAAGAATAGCCCTAAAGGTAGAAGTGCCAAGTGGAACAGAAAAATTTGAAGGTTGTAAATTTGCAAAGAGATGTCCTTATGCACAAGATATTTGCTTTAGTAAAAAACCTGAACTTGAAAATAAAAAAGATGAGCATTGTGTAAGATGTCATTTTGCAGAATAAAAAAAGACCTATAA
>CAMIZH010000027.1 GCA_946403255.1 uncultured Peptoniphilaceae bacterium
AAGATATGAGAAAAAAACATACAGAAATGCCACGAGAATATGGTGAGAAATTAGTCGATGAAAATATATATGGAGTTTTAAGTTTTTACAATGAAAAGAAAAAAGAGCTTTATTCAGTTCCAATGTCTTTTGTAAGAATTGATGACAGCTTATATTTTCATACTGGAAAAGTTGGTAAAAAAGTAGAACTTTTTGAAGATGGTTTAAAAGTTACTGTAGTTTTTGTTCGAGATGCTAAAAGTCCAACAGCTATAGATTTAGATAGTTTAAGAAAAATTAAAGAAGATGAAGGAAATATAAAAAGAGTAAAATCTAAAGTTTTTACAAATGAATTTTCATCATGTATTATAAATGGTAAATTAAATATGGTTGAAGATGAAAAATTAAGAAATGATGCTATATACGCATTATGTGAAAAATATAATCCTGAAATGAAAGAGTTTTTCAATGAAGCAATAGGAACTTGTATGCACTATACAAGTGTTTATAAAATCTATATAGATGAAATATCAGTTAGACAAAAGTTAGTAGATATGTAAAGAAAATACGTTAAGTTAATAGCTTAGCGTATTTTTAAAATATAGGAGGATAGATATGAATTATTTTTTAAATTGGCAAAATATAGTTATAATATTTTTGTTATTTTCCATACTAGGATTTATATTTGAAAAAATTATGTATATTCTTACTAAGGGAAAAAAGAATAAGGATAAAATCCTAAAAGGACCATATCTATTATCCTATGGAATTAATTTATTAATCTTAATACTTATATTTGAAATGCTTTTAAAAAATTATAATTTATTAAATACAAAACTATATGTAAGTTTATTTTTTATAGCAGGAATTATTTCTATTATTTTAAATGTTTTATATAAGAGAATTTTAAATAATTTAATTTTAATTGATTATAAAGGAAGAAAAGAAAATCTAATTTATATTTTCATGAAAGAGGGACTAATTACTTTAATATTATATTTTTTATATGATAATTATTTCAAAAATTATTTATATAGTATAGATAAAGGAAAAATTGAAGTTTTTGCAGTATTAAGTATTTTAATTTTAATGGTTGATATTATGTATAAAATAGATTTGTTAAATAAAGAATTAAAAAAAGAAAAGAATTTTAAAAGGCCTAAAAATCATTGGTGTCCTTTTTAAATAAAAGAGCAAGTAGAATATTCTACTTGCTCTTTTATTTAAAATTTTTCTTTATATTTCTAACTTTTATACGAGAAGCTCTATAAAGAATATTTGCAATTTTCTTACTTCGGACTTTTGATTTTTTTAAAAGTAATTTATTTTTAATCATAAAAACCTCTATTTTTTATTATTTGTTTTTGTTTTATTATTTTTGCTATCATTTTTATTATCTATTTTATTTTTATTATTATAATACCAATCTTCATCATGGATATTGCAATATAATTTTGGCATATATTCATAATCATCAGGATAGATATTATTATGTTCTTTAGGTTTATAATCTGATCTATCAAATATTATTTTATATTCAATAGATTCTTTAGGACAAAATTCACCAGCTAATCGATTACTGCTTGTACAAACTAAAGCTCTATCGTGATCTTTACAATAGGTAGTAGGCTCTGTTCCTTTAATAAATTTTTCTAAATAACCAGCGCCACTTTCTTCACAGTATTTCGAACCAAGTTCTCCACTTTTTTGACAAATATATTTTTCAATAATATCATCAGGAGCTTTAAATTTAGCAGGTTTTTTGTTTTTATGAGCATTGGTAGCAACTTTTTTAAAGATATCAATAACTACATCATCTTTTGCATTTAATTCTATCTTAGGAGAGTCGCAACCTACCCAAGTTGAAATAGTATATTTAGGTGAATATCCAGTAAACCAAAGGTCTGAATTGAATTTATTTACACCAATATTTCCTGCGATATCAAAGTTTGCAATTGTAGCACCTTTTGCTGAGCCACGTGTTACATTTGTGCGAAGTGCATCAGTTAGTAGATAGCAATTTGACTTGTCAAACTGTTTTGTTTTTTCAGATTTTTTATTATCAATAATAGCTATTCCACTAGAGTCTTCAATTTTAATTACAGCACTAACTTTTTTATAGTTTCCACCAGTTGCAATTGTTCTATAAGCTGTTGCAACATCAAGATTTGTAACACCTTTTTGCATATTACCAAGAGCAAGTGAGTCTATATTTTCATCATTATAATCGATATTTTCACTAGCATTTATAAAATTATCCTTTGAAGAATCACTATTTATAATTCCAAGTTTTTTTAAAGATTTTATAGATTCTTCATTCTTTATAATATTTAAAAATTCTGTAGATGCAACATTTGAATTATTTTCAATTGCAAATCTCATAGTTAAAAGTCCTTTATATCCACCATATGAATTTTCAGGATATAAGATATTGTCAGAATATATTGGAACATCATCAACAATACTTCCGAGGGTTTCTTTTTCTTCAAGTGCTGGCAAATAAACTGACAAAGGTTTAATAAGTGAGCCAGGAGCACGTGGAGAAGAAGTGGCTCTATTTAATATTTTTGAGCTTTTATTTTTAACATCAAGACCACCAACTATAGCTTTTACATATCCTGTTTTATTGTCTAAAACAACTGTTGAGGATTGAGGTTGTAGTACAGGATTTTCATCATAAGAATAATAATCTTTTGAAATTACAATATTTTCATAATTATCAATGGTATAAAATGTTTTATGTTTTTTTAAATAATTATTGTCAATTATTATATAATCTTTATTTTCATCAAAGGAATCTTTTGGAATATTTAAAAATCCTAAGTTATAAGTTTGTAAATTATTATTTTTATTTATTTCATATAAATTTACAAGATCAAGTTTATTTAAGTTTGTATTAAAAAGAGATTTGCTAATAAATAAATCTCCTTTTTTATTTAAACTATAGTATTTAGAATTTATATTAAAATTAAAATCATCATCAAAGAAATTACTTCTGTGGAAGAATATTATATTTCCGTTTTTATCTAAGATATTACGATTTTCATCAATATTAAAGGACAATAAATTTGCGCCTTTTGTTTCTGTTGCATGAGCATTTAAAAATTCTGGTAAGTTTTCGTAGAAATTTTCTAAGTATGTTTGCATATCTTCATCAAGGGAAGAATATACACGGTATCCACCTGTGAAAAGTTTATGCTCTGCTTCATCAGGTGAAACTTTATAGTAATCAGCTAAAAGTCTTGCAGCTTCTGCTTTTATATAATCAGTAGAGTAACTGCTCATTGTATGATATTTTTTAATGCCAGGATTTAAAGATTTAACTGTGTCAAAATTTATAGCTTCATCATATTCTTTTTGAGTTATATAATTTAGCTCTAACATTTTGGCTAAGACTATTTTTTGTCTTTGGAAGGCTTTTTCATTTACAATAATATACATTTGCTCACCATTTACATCTCGAATTGCAATTGAAGGTTCATTATTATAAATGTCCTTTGGAATTCTTTTAAATGGAGAGTATTCAGCAGGAGATTTTGTAATTCCAGCTAAAAGTGCACATTGAGCAAGGTTTAAATCCCAAACATCTTTTGAAAAGTAAGTTTGTGAAGCAGCTTCAACTCCATAAGAGCCTTGTCCTAAATTAATTCTATTTAAATAAGCTTCTAAAATTTCATCTTTGGATAATTTTTCTTCTACTCTAAAAGCAAGATATGCTTCTTGTATTTTACGGTTTAAACTTTTAACATTTGATAAGTAAACGTTTTTAACTAATTGTTGTGTTATTGTTGATCCTCCACGAACTACTCGTCCAGCTTTTATATTATCTTTTAAAGCACCAAGAATACCACGCATATCAACACCTTTATGGTTATAAAATCTTTGGTCTTCAATAGATACAAAGGCATTTTTAATATGGTCAGGAACTTTTTGAATTGGAACTATTGTCCTGTATTCTAAGGATTCTATTTTTTCTAGCAATTTTCCATCTTCGTCATAAATGCTAGAGGTTTGATTAAATGTTGTAGATAAATTTTCAAGTTCAGTATGTGGCGTTGATTTTAAAACATCAAGCACAACTGCGCTTAGACAAGTGCCAAGTATAATAAAAATAATTAATAAACTTAAAAGTATAACTTTTATCTTGGACCGTCTATCTAAGTTTTTAAATTTGTTCATAAATTACCTCCACTTAAGATATTATACCATTTATTAATCTTAAATACTATTTTAATGAAAAGCCAGGGATGACTAAAACAGTAGGCTTTGTGGTATAATATATCTATGAAAAATATTAATGAGATTACAGAAGATAAAAAAGAAAGAGTAATAATTGTTGGTACAGACATCGGTGCATATCCACATAGTTTAGATACTTCACTAAATGAGTTGGAGGAACTTGTAAAAGCAGCTGGTGGTGAAGTGGTTGGTGTTGTAACTCAAAACATAGATCGTTTTACACCAAAATACTTAATAGGTAGTGGAAAGGTATTTGAAATTAAGGATATGATTGAGCCTCTAGAGGCTGATATTGTAATATTTAATGATGAATTATCTGGAGTACAACTTAGAAACTTAGAAGATACTTTTAATGCAAAACCAAAGGCAGAACTTGAACATGTATTTACTAAAAAGGTAAGAGTTTTAGATAGAACAAATTTAATTTTAGATATTTTTGCTCTTCGTGCATCAACTTATGAAGGTAAACTTCAAGTATCACTTGCTCAGTTAGAATATCAAATGCCTAGACTTTTAGGTATTGATGGATGGTCTAGAACTGGTGGAGGAATTGGTACTCGTGGTCCAGGAGAACAAATTATTGAAACAGATAGACGTAGACTTGTAAGAGAAATTGATAATATAAAAGCAAAACTTAAAAAAGCACAAAAAACTAGAGATACTACAAGAAGACAAAGAATGGATAATAATATTTTCACAGTTTCACTTGTAGGTTATACAAATGCAGGAAAATCAACTATTTTAAACAGAATAAAAGCATCAGATGCAAAGGAAGTTTTTGTTGAAGATATGCTTTTTGCAACATTAGATCCAAACTCTAGACGAGCAGTGCTTCCAAATGGTATGGATTTTATAATATCTGATACAGTTGGATTTGTTTCTAAACTTCCAACGAAACTTGTTGAAGCATTTAAATCTACATTAGAAGAAATAAAATATTCAGATTTAATTCTTCATGTAATAGATGTATCAAGTGAAGATATGGAAATTCAATATCAAACAACTATGTCTATACTAAAAGAACTAGATGTAGATCTTTCTAAAGTTATAACAATTTTTAATAAAGTAGACAGAATTGAAATTGAAGAAATTGCAATACCACCAAGTATGGCAAGTAATAAAAAAATATTTATTTCAGCTGTTAAAGATGAAAATATGGATTCTTTATTAAAAATGATTGAAGAAAACTTACCTGAAAGATTTATAGATGTAACGATGTTAATTCCATATAGTGATTCAGATATAACTTCAGAAATTTTAAACAATCATAATCATAAAGATTTAGAATATGATGAAGAAGGAACAAAATTTAAAGTTCGTCTTACTATGGAAGAATATAATAAATTTAAAAAGTATGTGATATAAATGACTTTCAAATATAAAGGAATATTAAAAGATAATTCCGATGAATTTATTGAGAAAAAATCTAAATTTATTGGTTATGCTTTTAAAGTTGAAACAGAAGAAGAGGCTTTGGAAAAACTTAAAATTATAAAAGAAAAGCACAAGGATGCAACGCATAATTGTAGTGCTTATATAATTGGAGAAGAAAAATTAATTCAAAGATATTCAGATGATGGAGAACCTTCAGGAACTGCAGGAGTACCAATTCTAGAAGTTATAAAAAAAGAAAATCTTACAAATATTTTAGTTGTTGTAACGAGATATTTTGGAGGAACACTTTTAGGAGCGGGAGGGCTTGTTCGTGCATATACTCATGGTGCAAAAATAGGAATTGATTCAGCTATAAGAGTAGATATGTATGAGTATAATTTATTAAGTATAAAATATGATTATACTTTTCATGGAGCAATTCAAAATTATTTAATAAAAAATGGGTATATTATCTTAGAAGAGAATTATACTGATGTAGTTGAACTTAGACTTCATGCAGTAGAGGAAGATAAATCACTTATAGATGATTTAAATAATGAAACTAGTGGAGATGTAAATATAGAAATTATTTCAAAGGATATATTGCCTGTACTAGATGAAAAGATTATTTATTAGGAGGTATTTATGAGTTTAAAAGATGAAATGATGAGCAAAAAAACTTGGGCTATTGTTGGTGCAACTGATGATGAATCAAGATATGGATATAAAATTCCTGTAATTATGAAAGAACATGACTATGAAGTTTTTCTTGTAAATCCAAGAAAAGATGAAGTAGCTGGTGAAAAAGTTTATTCTTCATTAGATGAACTTCCAAAAAAAGTTGATGTTATAGATATGATTGTAAATCCAAAATTTGCTAAAGAATATGTAGATAAAGCAAAAGAACTTGGAATTGAAAATATATTTTTCCAACCAGGAAGTTATGACGAAGACTTAGTTGAATATACAAGAGATTTAGGCTTAAATGTTGTTTTAGATTGTGTTTATGCAACTTTAAAATAAATGAGAAGATGGTGTTAAAACCATCTTTTTTATTGCTTTAATAGATTCAAATTAATCTTGAAGTATTGTGGAATAAAAAAATATTTAAAAAATACAAAAATTTGCTTGACAATTATAAAAAAAGCAATTAGAATGTATTAAAACATAGAAAACTAAAAGCAATGACAGAGAGAAAGATATTAAAACTTATAACAGAGAGTCGGGGTAGGTGTAAGCCGATATAAGAAGAAATATGTAATATTCACTCTAAAGCTTGGTAGTGGAACTAACTAGTAAACTATCACGGAATCCACCGTTATCTTAGGATTGAGATTGTCAGATCTTGAAAGAGGTGTAGGTATTTTTATATCTACGAACTTAGGTGGTACCGCGAATTTATACTTCGCCCTATTTATAGGGCGGAGTTTTTTTATTTTAAGGAGGAAATTAAAAATGAAATTAGGAAAAAAATTAATCGGTACGCTATTACTTTCTTCAGTTATATTAGCTGGATGTGGAAATAATAAAACAACAGAAGCTGTAAAAGATGACAGTTCAGAATATACAGTTGGAATAATAAAATATATGGATCAAATATCTCTTGATGAAGCTAGAGAAGGATTTATTGAAGAACTTGAAAAAGAAGGAATAAATGTAAAATATATAGATAAATCAGAAAATGGAGATGTTTCTTTAACAACTCAAGTTCCACAAAAAATGATTGCTGAAGATGTAGATTTAATTTATGCAATTGCAACACCAGCAGCACAGGGAGCAAAAAATGTAGTAAAAGATATACCAATTGTTTTCTCAGCAGTTACAGATCCTGTTGGAGCAGGACTTGTAGATAGTATTGAAAATCCTGGCAAAAATGTAACAGGAGTTTCAGATTATATAGACCCTCAAGGACAAGTTGAATCATTCTTAAAATTATATCCAGATACAAAAACTTTTGGAGTACTATACAATACATCAGAACAAAATTCATTGGTACAAGTTGATGAATTAGAAGAAAAATTAAAAGATATGAATCTTAATATAGAAAAAGTTGGAGTACCAAATGTAAATGATATACCACAAGCAATGACTTCACTTACACAAAAATCAGATGCACTATTTGCTCTTACAGACAATATGGTAGCAAATGCGGCACCAGTAGTTTCTGAAATACTTTTAAAAAATAATATGCCATCAATATCAGCAGAAGAAGGTCAAGTTAAAAATGGTCTTTTAATGAGTGAAGGTGTAAATTATAGAGAACATGGAGCTCAAGCAGCAAGACTTGCTATAAAAATTTTAAAAGGTGAGGATACAAAAAATCTTCCAGTAGAATATAATGAAAAAAATATAAAAAAAGTAAATGAAAAAACAGCAAAGGCTTTAAATATAGACCTAGGGGATGAAATATTTAAAGATGCAGAAATTATAAAATAAAAAAATAAAAATTCTTCTTGACTTTAAAGTGCGACTGTAATATACTTTTGTTAATTTAAAAAAGCAAAGACGGAGAGAAAGATACTAAACTTTATTAAAGAGAGTCGGGTTAGGTGAGAACCGATGTAGAGAAAAGTATGTAATATACACTCCAAAGCTTGTCTGTTGAAATTACAAAAGTAGGCAGATACGGAAGCCCCCGTTATCTAAGGATATGAATTGTCAGATTCAGAGATAAGGTAATCTTTTGATTATGAACCAGGGTGGTACCACGAAGAAGTCAAGTCTTTCGTCCCTTAGAACTTTATAGTTCTATGGGCGGAGGACTTTTTTTATTATTTAAAATTGGAAAACTCAGGAGGAATAGAAAATGAAAAAGAAATTAGCAGTAGCACTTATATCAATGTCACTTTTATTAACAGCATGTGGAAGTAAGACAGAAAGTTTAAATGTAGGCAATAATCTAAATAATAACAATGAAATATCTCAAGAAAGTGATAAAGAAATAAAAGTTGGAATAATTCAGTTTTCAGAACATATAGCATTAGATAGAACAAGAGAAGGATTTATAGAACAATTAGAAAATGATGGATTTAAAGTAAATGCGGATATAGTAAATGCACAAGGGGATTTATCATTAATACCAACAGCATCTAAAAAATTTGAAAATGACAAAGTAGATGTAATTTACGCTATAGCAACACCAGCCGCACAAGGAGCAAAAAATGCAGTAAAGGATATACCAATTATATTTAATGCAGTTACAGATCCAGTTGCAACAGGACTTGTAAAATCAAATGAAAATCCTGAAGCAAATGTAACAGGAGTTTCTGATTATTTTCCAATAGAAAAACAATTAGATAATTTCTTAGAAATTTTTCCAGAATCTAAGTCATTAGGACTTTTATACTCAACAGGAGAGGCAAACTCTGAGGCACAAATTAAAGAATTAAAAGAAATAGTTAAAAATAAAGGGATAAATCTTGAGACAGTTGGGGTAAATTCAACAAATGATGTACCACAAGCAATGGCAACAATAGCTAATAAATCAGATTCATATGTAGCTATTCAAGATAACTTAGCATCATCATCAGCAACAGTGATATCACAAAAGTTAATTGAAGCAAAAATACCATCTTTTGCAGGAGAAGAAGGACCAGTTGAAAATGGAATGCTTATAAGTGATGGAGTTGATTACACTCAACTAGGACGAGAAGCAGGTAAAATTGCAAAAGAAATAAAAGAAGGTAAAGAAGTTAAAGACTGTCCAGTATTCTTTTCTAAAGATGCGAAAAGAACAGTAAATGGAAAAACAGCAAAAGCTTTAGGTATTGATGAAAATAATAAAATATTTGAAAATGCCAAAGTCGTAGACTAAGGAGGAACAAAATGGGTGGAGTACTTTTAGTATCCCTTGAACAAGGACTTATATTTTCACTACTAGCAATTGGAGTAGTATTTACATTTAAGATATTAGATATAGCAGATTTATCAGTTGAAGGAACATTTCCTTTAGGAGCATTTGTACTGGCAAAGTTTTTAACAAATGGAATGGATCCAATACTTGCCATTATAATAAGTTTTCTAGCAGGAGCAGTTGGTGGTTTTATAACATTTGTACTATACAAAAAATTAAAAATTCAGCCAATACTTGCAGGAATATTAACGATGACAATGTTATACTCGGCAAATCTTAGAATAACAGGTCAAAGTAATGTAACTTTATTTGATAATGAAACTTTATTTACAAAATTTAATATGATACCAAAAGTGGCTTTACTCTTAATAGTTGTTTTAATAATAAAAATACTTGTAGATAATTTATTTAAAACAGAAAAAGGATATTTACTAGTAGTAACAGGAGATAATGAGAAACTAGTAAAATCTCTAGGTAAAAATCCAGATAAATACACAATGATTGGACTTATGTTATCAAATGGATTAGTAGCATTAAGTGGAGCATTAATGGCACAATATCAAGGATTTGTTGACGCAGGAATGGGAGCAACAATGATAGTAACAGCACTTGCATCAATTATAATTGGAGATACATTCTTAAAAAATAATAGAAATTTAAAACTTACAACAAGAGCAATAATTGGAGCAATAGCTTATAGAGTTATAATAGGATTAGCAATTCACAAGGGATTAAATCCAAATGATTTAAAAGCAATTACAGCAATAATAGTAGTATTATTTATAAGCTATAATAATGTATCAGCACTTGGAATGAATAAATTAAAAGGAAGTAAGAAAAATAAGGTGGAAAGTGAGGTAGCAAAAAATGCTTAAAATTGTAGATCTAAATAAAAAATTCTACCCTGGAACGCCAGAAGAACATACAGTTTTTGAAAATTTCTCTATAGATATAGAAGAAAATGTATGTACAACAATACTTGGTCCAAATGGTTGTGGTAAATCAACATTATTTAATATGATAAGTGGAAGTATAAAAAATGATTCTGGAGAAATAGTTTTAAATGAAAAAAATATAGAAACATTAGCTGAACAAGAAAGAGCATTATTTATTGGAAAAGTATCTCAAGATCCATCAATGGGAGTTTCACCAAGTTTAAATATAATGGAAAATATGTCTTTAGCAGTGAAAAAAGGAGAAAAATTTACATTTAAAAAATTAGTAAAAAGAGAAAATGTAGATGGAATAGTAAAATCATTAAAAGAACTTGATTTAGGACTTGAAGATAAATTAAATACTCAAGTGAAATTTTTATCAGGAGGACAAAGACAGTCATTATCACTTTTAATGGCAACGATAAAAAGACCAGACCTATTATTATTAGATGAACATACAGCAGCACTTGATCCAAAAACTTCAAAATTAATAATGGATAAAACAAATGATTTAATAAAAAAAGAAAAAATAACAACACTGATGATAACTCATAACCTAAAACATGCAATAGATTATTCAGATAGAATAATAATGTTAAACAAAGGGAAAATAGTTTTAGATATAAAAGCAAATCAAATAACAGAAGAAGAACTAGCAAAAGTATATAATGAAAAAATTGCAGAAATGATGTAATAAAATCTCAGAAATAGTTATTTATATAAAAAAAAATATTAATAAAAATATAAACTATATTTAGTTTTATACTGAAATATATAATATTAAAAAAGCCTTAAGTGTTATAATACTTAAGGCTTTTTTATTTTTAAATTAATTTATTTAATAATATATATATTATTAAAAGAAAACATTGTTAATATAGCCTAAAAGTATAGTAGAATATAAAATACTTATATAAAAGTATACCTTAATGATGTATAATTGAGTAAAGTATTTAAAGGTGAGGAGGAGTAAAATGATTAGTAGAGAGTTGGAAGAAAGTTTCATTCCATTTCAAGTTTTAATAATAAATAATATAAATTCTTTTAATGTTGAGGGTGTTACTTCTGCTCAGTATGAAATATTGGATATATTGAAAGATTCTTCAAAGACTACAAATGAATTGGCAGAGATTAGAAAAATTTCTCAACCTGGAGTATCAAAGTTAACAAAAAGATTACTTGAAAAAAAATATATAAAGCAAGTTCAAAATGTTGATGATGGCAGGGTATTTGATATATATATTACTGATGAAGGAAAAGAGTTTTTAAAGAGAACTCAAAAATTTAGAAATAAAATTATGAGCGTTGTTGAAGAACGTTTAGATGAAGATGAGTGTAAAGAGTTTGTAAGATTACTTAATAAAATAAATGATTGATTTTATATTTACATAGTTTTTATTAAAAAAGAGCAAAAGAATTTTCTTTTGCTCTTTTTGTTTTAAATGATTAAATTATCATATGCAGTTTTTAAATTTTCATATTCTTCTATCATTTCAATTTTAATATTATTTGCAAGATTATCAAGTTCTTTATTAAAGTCTTTATTGTGTCTATCTTTTTCTAAAGATGTACTAAGCTCTAAGGCTTTGTTGTAAAAATTTTCCGATGCTATTAAATAAGTATTAAATTGATTTTTATGATCTTCAGGAATTACAATATCTTGAAATACTTCTTCAAAGTTTTCATCATTTAACTGAGTAAGTCCATTAGCTAGTCCTTCAAATCCTATAAAGCCATTTGGAGCTTCTTCTGGTGTAAGGTTAAAGCCAAGTAGTTTATCATTTGGAAGTGTAGATACTGCGCTTATAAAGTTATCAAATTTATTTTGTATAGTATTTAATCGAGCAAGATATCTTAAGTTATTGTCCACTTGTGTTTCTGATTTTGATATAAGAAATAATTGATTATTTTCTAAGTTGTAATAGAAATCATAGTTATATAAGTAATCAATCGGTATATAAAGTTTTTTAGATACTATTTTAGGTCTATCCTTATGATAGTAACTTTTTGAATCTTTTGTATTAGAATCATAACTAAAATTACTAGAAGTATAAAGAAATTGTTTTATATCATTGTTTAAATCTGTAATTTCAATAACTTCATTGCCATTAGATTGCTCAATTTTAAAAGATGTATTTAAATTTTTAGATAATTCTTCATAAGGTAATAAAAAATTATCTTGTGTAACAAGAATTTGAGATTTTAAATTAATTTCCTTGTCATTTATGTATAGAGCAGGAATACTTTCACTATCAGAGATTTCATTTGTATTGTTAATAGAATTGTTATTGATATTTGCATTATTCTCTTTGTTTTTAGAATTACCACATGCTATTAAAGAAGTAGATAAAATTAAAGTAAGTGCTAAGCTTAAATATTTTTTAATATTCATAAAAATTCCTCCTTATTTTAGATATGCATAAATTATAACATAAATTTATAAACTTGGCTTTATTGCTTTATTTGACGTAAGATTTTTTAAGAGATATACTTATAGTTAGAAGTAGCTTGCATCTATAAGAATAGAGGAGATAGTATATGTATATTTATGATTTTGAAGTTTTAGATTATAAAGAAGAAAAAGTAAATTTAAGTGACTTCAAAAACAAAGTCATATTAATAGTAAATACAGCTAGCAAATGTGGTTTCACACCTCAGCTAGGAGAATTAGAAAAACTGTCTCAAAAATATAAGGATGAAGGATTAATTATTATTGCTTTTCCTTGTAATCAATTTGGTGCCCAAGATCCTGGTACAAATTTAGAAATTCAAAAATTTTACACAGAAAATTATGGAGTAACATTTCCTATTATGGCAAAGGTTGATGTAAATGGAAAAAATACAGCGCCAATATATGAATATTTAAAAAAGGAAAAAAGTGGTTTGTTCGGTCCAGAGATTAAATGGAATTTTACAAAGTATTTGATTAATAGAAATGGAAATGTAATTGGTAGATATGCCTTTAGTGATAGTATGCAAAAAGTTGAAGAGGCTATAGTAGAAAATTTATAAAACTATATTTAAATATAAGTAAAGGATATGATTTTCATCATATCCTTTTTTGAACTAGTAAAATTGGGAATAGATATTAAAAATATATTAGTAGGCGTGTTATTGAAATTTTCTACAAAATACATTTTTAATATCAAATAAAATAACAAGTGGATTTGAATATATTGCAAAATTAACCTGTTATTTTATTAACAATATTATACTATAAATAACAATTTAAATCTACTATATAATAGAAGAAAAAGATGTTGTAAAAATGAAATGGTTAGTGTATAGTATTAATTAGTTAAAGTGTTAACGTTAAATTAGTTACTATATTATTCATTTCTTATAGATGAAAACGGAAAGGTATATTTTTACTTTTCCGTTTTTTTATATTTGTATTATAATAAATGAAAAGGAGTGGATAAAATGAATAAAGAATTAATAATAAGCCAAGGTGAAAAATATTTAAATGAATGTTTTAAAAATATTAGAATATCTTCATTAGATGAAATAGAATTAAGGATTACAGAAGATAGTATTATTTTTACAGGTGAAAAAAATGTAGTAACAAGAGCATTTAATGATGTTGAAGGTGTAGAAATAAAAGAAAATAATTTTATTATAGATAATAGAGAGTTTGAAGAACTTAAAGAAGTTATAGATGAATTAAATTTAAAAATAAAAGATTTTAATAACTATGCAGGAAATAGAAAACCTATTTCTATTTTTTAGGATTATATAATAAGAAAAAAGGTATATAAAATAGAGGAGGGATCTATGAATATATATCATACATTATTTGTTTTTTTTATATATGCATTTTTAGGTTGGTGCCTGGAAGTTGCATATCATGCTTTGAAATCAGGTGAATTTGTAAATAGAGGATTTTTAAATGGACCATTATGCCCTATTTATGGAGTAGGAATGTTTCTTATATTACAAATATTATCAGGTCTTATGGATAATAAAATATTGCTTTTCTTTGGAGCTATATTGCTAACTACAATATTAGAACTTGTTGTAGGATGGATATTATTTAAAATATTTAATATGAGATGGTGGGACTATACAGATATGCCTTTTAATATAGGAGGTTATGTATGTCCATTATTTTCTATATACTGGGGAATTGGATGTATTATAGTAATTGATTATATAAATCCATTAGTAAATGCATTTATTAATCTAATACCTCATAGTTTAGGAAAAATTATTTTAATAATTGTAACTGTTACTTTTATAACTGATGGAGTTGCCACAGTAAGAACAATACTTAAAATGAATAAAACTCTTAAAAAAGTAGATGAACTAGGACAAAAAATAAAAGAAGCATCAAATGAAATAGGACAGGGGATTGCAAATACTACATTAAAAACAAGAGAAAATGTTAATGAATTTACTAAGGATAGAAAAGCTGATTCTGATAAAGTAAAATTAAAATTAGATAAATTAAAAGTTGAAAGAGATAAGCTTTTAGATAAAAATATATTTGGTAAAGAAAGAATGTTAAGAGCTTTTCCAAAGTTAGAACATAAAAACTATAATAATGCACTTATAGAATGGAAAAATAAATTTAGTTTAAAATCAAAAAAAGAAAATATTAATTAGTATTTGGACAGGGGATAATTCTTCTGTCTTTTTTGATTTATTATATAATAATTATAATATAGTATTTTAAATTAAATATCTGGAGTTTTTTTATGA
>CAMIZH010000028.1 GCA_946403255.1 uncultured Peptoniphilaceae bacterium
CATATTTATCAAAGAATTCTTTTGGAGTTATATTTTTATCACTAATAAATTCATCATCTTTATTTCGAACTTCAAAGTCAAATTTTTCTGGTGGTGTTCCTAGTGATACACATAATGCTCTATGAACTTCTTCCATAAAGTCTTCTACCATTTTTTCAAGTTCTTCTCTTTTTGCACCTTCATTGTGTTTTTTTCTTAGTTTAACTGCATATCCTCTAAGCATTTTCGTAAGATATTCGTCCATATATCTTGTTGCACTTGAGTTTGCAGATTCTGGCATTACATCTTGTGGTACTACACCATATTTTTCTACTAAGTTTACAAACATATCCCATTGTCCACCGTCTCCTAGTGGATCTTTTAATATATGTGATACAAGTCTACTGTCAGCTTTTTCGTCTAATGTTTCTAGTATGGAGTTTAAGAAATAATTTGATTTTTCTAATTTATCAAAAAATAAAGGATAACTTTGAGATAGTTCAAAGTTTTTTAAATTTAAATCTTGTATGATATTAAATCTAAAAGTATTTAATGCTGCAAACATCCAACATCTTCCTGATTGTTTTTGATTTGTTATTTTTCCTTGATTTAAGTTTATAGAAAAACTATGTCTTTCTACTCCTTCTAATTTTTTATTCATTGCAGCTTTTGCAATTCCATTTGTCATTGCTGCATTTTGTGCTACTCTATTTCCACGATTTTCTTCAAATTTTTTATTTAATTCTTCTATTCTATTTAATTTAATGTCCATATTTTTTCCTCCGATTATTTTAACTTTTCATATCCCTGATTATACCCATTTATATTTATTTTTTAAACTTTTTATTTGTTTTTGATTATTTAATTATCTTTTTTTGATATGTATTATCATTTAATAATTATGATATCATACTTTCACTGTCTTTTAAATAATTTTGATGCTTATTCTTCTTTATTTAAAAACTATTTTTTATTTTGATAATAAAAAAAGGACAGATAAACTGTCCTATTTAAAGTCTTTTATAATTCTATAACTACTTCTCCATCTTTCATAACAAGAATTTCATCTAGATATAATGTTGGTTTTAAAACTATTCCGTCTAAATGACATGTTGCTAAGTTTTCTCCACCAAATGATACATTTGTTCCAAAAGCAACGTGAATTGTTCCATAGATTTTTTCATCTTCAAGAATTACACCAGTAAGTCTTGCTGCTGGATTTGTTCCAATTCCAAGTTCTGCTATTGTATGATTTTCTTCACTTTCAAAAAGTATTCCAAGTTGGCCTTTATCTCCCTTTATGTCAGAAATTTTTCCATCTTTCATAGTTACATAAAGTGGTTCTTCTAAAAGTCCCATACTTACCATACTTCCATCTATTACTATTTCTCCATTTGTTCCATTTTCAAGTGGAGCAATATACGCTTCTCCTGATGGTACATTTCCTGCTTCTCCTGGATTTCTGTAAACTCCTGGTGAGCCTACTCCTTTTCTATCTCCAAGGTCAATATTTAAAACTTTACCATCTTTTTCTACTCTTGCACTTTTTGCTTCACTAAGCATTTTTGTAAGTTTTTCAGTAAGTCTTATAACAAGATCAAAGTCAGCATTTAAAGCTCCTTCGTCAAACATATCTTCTGTTATATTTGGCATTGAAGCTACTCTAGTTCCTGCCTTTGCTGCATTTATTTTTGCTTGTGTATGTGTCATTGAAACTGAAGTTGGTGCTAAAACAACATCTACATTTTTCATAAATTCTGCAACTTGTGCTGGAAGTTCTGTACCACTTACACGTCTTGGTTTCATAACAAGAACATAAACATCATCAGTAATAGTTCTTGCTTCTTTGTATAATTTTTTAGCAATTTCTATTTTATTATCATCTGTAAGAACTAAAACGCTTTCTCCAGGTTTAATACCCATACAATCATTTACAACTTTTGTGTAACCGCTCATAATTCACCTCTAAATATTTATCTTTCTTATATTTTAACTAATTTCATCTTAACAAGAATAATACTTTTTATCAATAAGCTATTTTCCTATACTATTCATAAAAAAAGTCGATAAGAATTAACTTATCGACTATTTTATTATTTTAAATTATTTTCTAATTTTTCTAACTCATCCATCATTTCTTTTGG
This sequence comes from uncultured Peptoniphilaceae bacterium, assembly GCA_946403255.1. Lineage (GTDB taxonomy): Bacteria > Bacillota > Clostridia > Tissierellales > Peptoniphilaceae > Anaerosphaera. The sequence continues at coordinate 2,124 of CAMIZH010000028.1, forward strand.
AAGTCTGTCACCAAATTGTTTGAAAAATTCTTTTATATTTTCTATATCATCTAACCATTCTTTTGGCTTAACACTTAAAATCTCTTTAATTGTTTCTTTTGAAATTTTATCTTCAATTCCTTCAATATTTATATCTTCAACCTTTGGAACATATCCTATTGAGATCTTATCAGCATCAACTTCTCCATCACAACGTTTTAAAATCCATTCTAAAACTCTTAAGTTATCTCCAAATCCTGGCCAAATATAATTTCCTTCATCATCAACTCTAAACCAGTTTACATGGAAAATTTTAGGAACTTTATCATCTAATTTTTCTCCCATTTCTAACCAGTGACTAAAGTAATCTCCCATATTATATCCGCAGAAAGGTAACATAGCCATAGGATCACGTCTTACTACTCCAACATCGCCCATTATAGCAGCTGTTGTTTCTGAAGCCATAGTTGCTCCAAGGAAAGTTCCATGTTGCCAATCAGTTGATTCATAAACAAGTGGTGCAGTTTTCGCACGTCTTCCACCAAATAATATTGCTGAAATTGGAACACCTTGTGGATTTTCCCACTCTGGACTTATACAAGGACAATTTTTAGCCGCTGTTGTAAATCTTGAATTTGGATGAGCACCTTTTTCAGTTGACTCTAATCCATTCCAAGGATTTCCCTTCCAATCGCGTCCATTTACAGGAGCTTCTTCATCAAGACCTTCCCACCAAACAGTGTTATCATCTTCATTTAAAACTACATTTGTAAAAATAGTATCTTTTCTAGTAGTTGCAAGAGCATTTGGATTTGATTTTTGATTTGTTCCTGGAACTACGCCAAAGAAACCAGCTTCTGGATTTATAGCATAAAGTCTTCCGTCTTCACCTATATTCATCCAAGAAATATCATCCCCAACAGTCCAAATTTTATATCCCTTATCTCTATAAATTTCTGGTGGTATAAGCATAGCAAGATTTGTTTTACCACAAGCAGATGGGAAGGCTGCAGCTATATATCGTACTTCACCTTGTGGATTTTCAATACCTAAAATTAGCATATGTTCTGCCATCCAACCTTCTTTTTTACCTTGATAAGAAGCAATTCTTAGTGCAAAACATTTTTTCCCAAGTAATACATTTCCACCATAACCAGAGTTTACTGACCAAATAGTATTATCTTCTGGAAAATGTGCTATATATCTTTCTTTGTCATCAAGGTCTGCAGTTGAATGCACTCCTCTAACAAAGTCATTTGAATCTCCTAAAAGATCTAATGCTGGTTGACCAATTCTAGTCATTATTTTCATATTTAAAACTACATATATTGAGTCTGTAACTTCAATACCAACTTTTGAATATGGAGAGTCGATAGGTCCCATACTATAAGGAATTATGTACATAGTACGTTCTTTCATTACTCCATCAAAAAGTGGTGTTAATTTTTCATACATTTCATTTGGTGCTTTCCAGTTATTGTTTGGACCTGCATCTTCTTCTTTTGATGTACAAATAAATGTTCTATCTTCAACTCTTGCAACATCATTTACAGCTGAACGATGTAGAGTACATCCTGGAAGTAATTCTTGATTTAATAAAATTAACTCTCCAGTTTTAATAGCTTCATTTTTTAGTTCTTCTAATTGAGCTTCTTCACCTGTTATCCATACAGTTTTTTTAGGTTTTAAAAGTTCTTCTACTCCATTTATCCAATCTAATACAAATTTATTATTCGTCATTTTCCAACTCCTGTTTTCAATACGTTGCATTAATTTCATTTATTATAACATAGTTACAGTGTTTAGCACATTTAGTGTATAACAAAAACTATTTGAATTGTCAATATTTATTATCTACCAACAACTATAGGTTTAGCAAGCATAATTATTTTGTATATTTTCTGCACAAAAAAAGAAGTAGCAAAGCTACCTCTTATATTATAAATTATTTTAATTTTTCAACTATTTCATCAACGCTAAGTTCTTCTTGATCTCCAGTTGTCATGTTTTTTAAAGCATATTTTTTAGTTTTAACTTCTTCTTCTCCAACTACAATTGTATATGGAATATCTAGGTTATCAGCATATTTGAATTTTTTACCCATTTTTGCTTGTTCAGTATAAAGAACTATACTTACACCTTTTTCACGAAGTTCAGATACAAGTTTTATAGCATCTATCATTTGATCATCCATAGGAATCACAAGTACATCTACTAAACTTTTCTTTTCAGCTTCTATAATTTTTGCTTCATTTAATTGATAGAATAATCTTGAAAGTCCAATTGATATACCAACTCCTGGAAGTTTTTTATCAGTATAATTATTTGCAAGGTTATCATATCTACCACCTGAACAAACTGAACCAACTTTTGGATAGTCATCTAATGTTGTTTCATAAACTGTTCCAGTATAATAATCTAGTCCTCTTGCAATTTTTAAATCAACTTTATAATTCTTTTCATCTACTCCGTAAGCTTCAATAAATTCAACGATTTTTTTAAGTTCTAAAAGTCCTTCGTTAAATTTTTCATCTGCTACATTTAATCCTTCTAATGCTTCAAAGATTTCTTTATTACTTCCATCTATTGATATAAATTCTAAAATTCTATCAGCCGCTTCTGAGCTTACCCCATTTTCTTCAAGTTCTTTTTTAACAGCAGCTTTTCCAATTTTATCTATCTTATCAACTGTTCTAAGAACTGAAACTGTATCTTCTATTTGAAGTTCTGAATAAAAACCATTTAATATTTTTCTATTATTAAGTCTAATAGTAAAATTATCAAATCCAAGTTCTTTGAAAATATGATAGATAACAACAGGCATTTCAGCATCATTTTCAATTGCTAATTTTTCATTTCCTATTACATCAATATCACATTGATAGAATTCTCTAAAACGTCCTTTTTGTGCTTTTTCGCCTCTGTATACTTTTCCAATATGATATCTTCTAAAGGGAAATGATAATTCGTGAAAATGCTCTACTGTATATCTTGCTAATGGAACAGTTAAATCAAATCTAAGGGACATATCTGTGTCTCCCTTTTGGAATCTATATATTTGTTTTTCTGTTTCTCCTCCACCCTTTGCAAGAAGTACTTCTGATTTTTCAATTGCTGGTGTATCTATTGGTAAGAAACCATGCTTTTCATAATTCCTTCTAATAGTATCTAGCATTTCATTGAAAAGTATTTGATCTTGTGGCAACAATTCCATAAATCCTGGAAGTGTTGATGGTTTTACAATTTGTGTCATTTTATCCCTCCATTATCACGTTAAATTAATAAATTTTAAAGTATTATATCATAAGTTTTACTTTTTTAAAGACTCTAACAATAAAACTTCTTCTTTATATCCATCTAAATCATTTGGCGTTTCCAAATAAAATGGAATACCCTTTAATTTTTCGTGATTTATTATATTATTAAATGTTTCTATACCAAGGCTACCTTGCCCAATTTTCTCATGTCTATCTTTATGCGATGCAAATGGATTTTTTGAATCATTTAAGTGAATTGCCTTTAAATATTTAAGCCCTACTATATTATCAAATTCTTCTAAAACAAGGTCTAAATTATTTACAATATCATATCCACCGTCATATATATGACAAGTATCTAAACAAACTCCCATTTTTTCTTTTAAATTGACTCCATCTATTATATCTCTTAATTCTTCAAAACTTCTTCCAACCTCTGTACCTTTTCCAGCCATAGTTTCTAAGAGAACTGTTGTTGTCATATCTTCTTTTAATGTATGATTTAACAAATCTACTATCATTTCAGTTGCCGATTCTACACCTTGACCTACATGACTTCCTGGGTGAAAATTGTAAAGGTTGTTTGGAAAAAATTCCATTCTATTTAAATCATCTTCCATAACTTCATAGGCAAGTTCTCTTACTCTTTCCTTATCTGAACAAGGATTTAAAGTATATGGAGCATGGCATAATATTTTACCAAAATTATATTCTACCATTAATTCCTTTAATTTATTAGCATCTTCTTCATCAAATTTTTTTGCACGAGCTCCACGAGGATTTCTCATAAAAAATTGAAATGTATTTGAATTAATATATAGAGCATCTTTTCCCATTTGTAAAAATCCTTTTGCAAATGACTGATGTGCTCCTATTACAAGTTTACTCATTTTATCACCTATTTATATTTTAACATAGAATATTATAAAAAAATAAAAGCTATCTCTAGCTCTTATTCTTTTAAATATTTTTTACTTTTGTCCGCATTTTGAAAGTATAGAAACAATAGTTCCAACTACTGCCCCTATTACTACAATTGTTGCTACAACTTTTGCTGCTGGATTTTCTTTTATATTACAAATACAACATTCTTTATTATTTTCCATAAAGCACTCTCCTTTTCAACAAAAAACAACTTAACTATTATTTTACTTATACCACTTTTTTTATTTACTAATTATTTTTCTTATTTTCATAAATCTCCATTACTCGCTAACATTTGCCTAATTTGATATAATACAGAAAAAGGAGGGGTTTTAATGTTTGGAAAAATTCTTGTTGTTGATGATGAAAATGCTATTGCTGATATCATTGACTATAATTTAAAACGTGAAGGCTTTGAAGTTAAAGTTGCAAATGATGGTAAGGAATGTCTTGATATTGTTGAAAAAGAAAATTTCGACCTTATTATTCTTGATGTTATGATGCCAAAAATAGATGGTTTTACTGTTCTTAAAGAAATTAGAAAAACTAAAAATATTCCTATTATTATGCTTACTGCAAAGGAAGAAGAAGTTGATAAAATACTAGGTCTTGAACTGGGTGCTGATGACTATGTTGTTAAACCTTTTTCTATGAGAGAACTTCTTGCTCGAGTTAAAGCAATTTTAAGAAGATGTGATTTTGAAGTTACAAATGCAGAAAATCCTGAAGTTATTGAAGCAGGAGATCTTGTTATTGATTTAAATAAATATGAAATTAAAAAGAAAAATAAAATCATTGATCTTACTCTACGTGAATATGAACTTCTTAAATTTTTAGCATCTCACAAAGATCAAGTTTTCTCTCGTGAAGAACTCTTAGAACATGTTTGGGACTATGAATATTATGGCGATATTCGTACAGTTGATGTTACTGTTAGAAGACTTCGCGAAAAAATTGAAGATAAAGACAAAGACTTTAAATATATTCTTACTAAACGTGGTGTTGGATATTACTTTGGAGGCTAATTATGTTTAATAGTATTAAATATAGATTTATAACAATCTATTTTTTACTTGTCCTTCTAGTAATGTCTATTGTTGGAACATTTATTATAAATAGATTGGAATCTCAACAACTCCAAAACGTTACTGAAAATATGAATCAAACTTTAAATTCTATTGTTAAAACATCTAATTTTATGACAAATAAAGATTGGCGAGATCAAAATGTGGAAATTTCTAACACCTTAAATGAATGGCGTCTGCCACCTGATGAAAGTATCTATGCTATTACTTCAAAAAATGTTCCTGAAATTATAGCCTCTACTACAAATCGTGAAGAACTTATCGATGGTAAAAACGCACTTTCTTATAAGGCTTTAAATCCTGAGCTTGTTCTTAGTTCTTTAAATGGAGAATCAACAAATACTATTGTTTTAAATAGTACTAGTGAACAAAGGGAAAAACATATTGCTCTGCCAATTTTTTCATCTGATGGAGATGTTCGTGGAATTCTTTACATGACTCATAATCTTTCAAATATTTATGGAGTTATAGATGATGCCAAAATAATTTTAACCTATGCCACTGTTATTGCTCTTTTTATCACTTCAATCCTTGGATATTTTATTGCAAACTCAATAACTGGTCCTATTAGTGACCTTACAAAAAAAGCAAGTGAAATGGCAAAGGGTAATTTCAATCAAAAGGTTGAAGTTAAGTCTGATGATGAAATTGGTAATCTTGCATCAATGTTTAACTACTTAACTGGCGAGCTTAAAACTACTATAAAACAAATGGATCTTGAAAAAAGTAAACTTGATACTATATTTAATTATATGGCCGAGGGTGTTCTTGCTGTTGATAAAGACGGCTATTTAATCCATGCAAATCCTATTGCAAAAGAAATTTTATCTCTTGATACTGATGCACTTTATAAAAAACAAAATCTAGAAAATTTAAAAATTGAAAACTTAAATTACTATGATGCAAATACTTTACAAGGTGAAAGTTTAGTAGAGTTAAATGATTGTTTTTATAAAATAAAGTATGCTCCTTTTAAAAGAGAAAATTCTGAAAACTTAGGAATTATAGTTGTTTTACAAGATATCACAAAGGAACATAGACTAGATACTTTAAGAAAAGAGTTTGTAGCAAATGTATCTCATGAGCTTAAAACTCCTATTACAACTATAAAAACATATACTGAAACTATCCTTGATTCAGATGATATGAATATTGATGATGCAAAGTATTTTTTAAATGTTATTGATCGTGAAAATAATCGTATGGCAAGACTTGTATCAGATCTTTTACAACTTTCAAATATGGATTATCACAACTATCAATTCTCTTTAGAAGAAGTTGATACTTTTGACATTATAAATCAAACTCTTGAAAGTCTTAATGTTTTAATTCGTGAAAAACAACATAAAATCTTTATAGATGTTCCTGTTGAAATTAAAAATATTATGGCTGATAGACATGCTCTTGAACAAATACTTATAAATATTGTTTCAAATGCTATTAAATATACTGAAGATGGTGGAGAAATAAAAATTTATGCAAAATCAAATTTCTTTAATGTAAGTATTATTGTTGAAGATAATGGTATTGGAGTACCACAAGAAGATATTGATAGAATTTTCGAAAGATTTTACAGAGTAGAAAAAGGTAGAAGTCGTGCTATGGGTGGAACTGGTCTTGGACTTTCTATTGCTCGTCAAATGACTCGTGCTATGGGTGGAGATATTAAAATGGAATCTGCCTTTGGACAAGGAACTAAGGTAACTCTTACCTTTAAAACGGCTTAGGTGATTGATATGAAAAGAAAAGAAATCTTAATAAATATCACACTTATTTTCCTGATTTTTCTTACTATTCTTCAAGCAAGTTTAATTTGGATAAAAGCACCTGGTATTACCTTTAAAAAAACGAAACCTGAACAATATAATACCGAAGAGTTTTTTAAAGAACTTCTTAAACCAAATAAACTTATAGTTAATTTTGGAGATACAAATCATACAGTACTTTACCATTTTCCTGAAATTTGGAAAGACTATATAGATGTTATTTCTACAATATTCATGCAAATTGATGAAGAAAATATTTCTGAGATTTCTAAAGAGGATTATTTAAAAGCACAAGAAAATAAATCAATTGTTTTTGTTTTTAATCAAGAAATTACAGGCAGACTATTTTTAAATTTAACTAGACAATCTCAACATGCATCACCAAAAATAGATTTTTCCGTTAAGGAAATGTATATTTCTGAGGACAATATTTTTATATCTAATTCACAAGGTGCTTATAAACTTAAAATAAATCTTGGTAAAAACCCAGAATATATTATTACTAATTTAAATACTTTTAGTAATCCAAAATTCCAAAATTTTTACGAATTATATAATATTCCCAATAATCTTTATATTCCTGTACTAAATAAAGTTTCTTACAGGGAAATCTACTATAAAGATGAAATAAAAGATATGAAAAAGCAGTATAAAAATAATCTTGCTGCTCGTGTATTAAATCAAAACATTGATTATATAAGAGAAATCACTCAAGAAGATGGGACAACTTATGTATTTGAAGATAGATTTTTAAAGATATTATCTTCAGGTATGATTATCTATGAAAATACTGAAAATTTTCAAAGTAATGAAAATAACTTGTTTATCTCCTTAAAAACTGCTGTTTCTTTTATCTCTTCAAAAATGGGAATGGGTACTTCTATAAAACTAACTAATTATGAAAGTATTAAATCTAAAAATAATTATGGATATAGATTTCATTTTAATCTAACGGAAAATTCAATTCCTGTTTATATGGATAATTCACAAACAAGCGATTATATTATTATTGAGGTTTTTTCCGATCACGTAAAATCTTATAAACAAATGTATCGTGGTGCATTATCTAACCCTGATGAAATTTATAAAGAAACTCCTGAATTATCTTTAGATAATATTATTTCAGAAAATATAAATGTTTTTGCACAAGATGAAGATAAAGTAATTGAGTTAAATACAATACTTGAAAATATAAGCGATATTGATTTTATATATATTGATTATTTAAATAAAGAAGAAAATACTAAGTTATTTCCTGCTATAAAAGTTATTTATAAAGGCAGAACTTTATTATTTAGCTTGAAAGATGGAAAGTTTTTAATGGAGAGATAGTTATGGATTGGTCTAAAGCAAAAAGCACTTTGATAATTGCATTACTTATTACAAATGTAATATTATTTGGATTTAATTTATATAATTATAATTTAACTTATGATTCTTCTAGTTCAAGACATTTTGCAAATGAGGCTAAAGAAATCCTTAGCAAACAAAATATTAAAATTGACACAAATATACCTCGTTACAGAAATAAACTTCACACTTTAAGAATTGAATTTGATAATTTTGATATAAATGATTTAAATGAAAGATTTTTTAATAGTAAAGGTCATATTGAAAATCCAAGTACAGACTTCTCAAGAATAGATTATAATAAAAAACTTATTACAGTAATAAATAATAGACGTATGAGATATGAAAATTCTGAATCTTCTGAAAAATATAATATAACTAAACTTTCAGAAGCTCAAAAAATTGCAAATGAATTTTTATTACAAAATCAATTTGATACAAGAGATATGCAACTTACTCATATGAGAAAAGAAGATGATCTTTATATTTTAAATTTTTCAAAAATTTATGATGGTATAATAATTGAAAGATCTTATACAAACTTTGTTATTAATAATTCTGGCGTTGTTTCAATGGATAGGCTTTGGTTAAATGTAACTGACAAATCTGATGCAGAGATTTATCTTATTCCTGCTGCTAAGGCTCTACTTAGTCTTTTAGACGATGAAGAATATTATGGTAGGACTGTTACTAATATAGATGAATGTTACTATTTTGACCCTGAAGAACAAGGCTATGTAGAAGATATAACCAAAGCTCAACAAGGACGTGCCATTCCTGCTTGGAGAATTCAATTTTCTGATGGGGAAAATATAGCCATAGATAATTATTAATAAAAAAAAGAGTAATGGTTACCCATTACTCTTTTTTTATATATAATTTACAATAATTGGCATTAATACAACAGTAACAAGACCTGCTACTGCAATTGAAAGTCCACTCATTGCACCTTCAACTTCTCCAATTTTTCTTGCTCTTGATGTACCAATTGCATGAGTTGCTGTTCCCATTGCTATTCCTGTTGCAACTGGATCTTTAACTCCAACCTTCTTTAAAAATTCTGGTCCAATAATAGCTCCTTCTATTCCCGTTAACATTATAGCTATTGCTGTTATTGCTGCAACTCCACCAAATTCATCTGTAAGTTCCACAGCTATTGCCGTTGTAATTGATTTTGGAAGTAGTGATACAGTAAGTGGTAAATCAAATCCAAATAATTTTGAACATGCAAATATTGATACAAGTGCCGTTACACATCCTGCTATTATCCCAACTAAAATTGCTAAAAAATTCTCTTTTAATAAATGTCTTTTTTCATATAAAGGAACTATTAAAGCAACTGTTGCCGGTCCTAATAAAAAATTTATATATTCTCCTCCAATATTAAAATTATCATAGGATATACCTGTAAAGTATAAAAATAACATTGATAAAATTACAGAAATTAATAATGGATTTGCAATAGTGCTTTTTGTCTTTTTAAATATGTATGTCCCCATTCCGTAAGTACTTATAGATAATAATATTCCAAATAATGGACTCTCAGTCATTTATTACATCTCCTTCTTTTATTTCATCAGTAATCTCTTTTTTTGATACTAATTTTTGTACCAATTGAACAACATGACCTGTTACAAATAAAATTAAAAAAGTAGTTATAAAAATAGTTACTAAAATAAGTAAAATTTTACCTCTAAGTCTTCCTATTTCATTTATCATTGCAACTCCTGCAGGAACAAATAAAAATGGCATAATATCTAATAACCTTGTAGTAACTGGTTCTATATCCTTAGTCTTTACAATTTTCAAACTAAGAAATAAATATAAAATTATCATCCCATAAACTGCAGGTGGTATAGGTGCTGGAATCACTATTTTTAAAAATAAACCTATAAATAAAATTAATATATACAGTCCAAACTGATATAATTTCCCCATATTCCTCCCCTTTTCACACTAAATTACACTTCTACTTTAGTATAAAGAATAGTTTTTATCTTTTCAAGATGTGAAAAATGATTCCACATAGTAGTAAAATGTTACCATTCCTATTATTTAGCTAAATTCTTAACTTAAAGTTTTTTTATTACGCAATTAAAAAAGACCATGCATTTAATATATACATAGCCTTTCTCTTTATTTAAATATATTTTTTATATTATAACAAACTTACAACAAATGGCATTATAAGAACAGTTATAATTCCTGCTATACCAATACAAAGTCCACTCATTGCACCTTCAACTTCTCCGACTTCCATAGCCTTAGAAGTTCCTACTGCATGAGATGTTGTTCCAATTGCAATACCTACTGCAACTTCATCTTTTACTCCAACTTTATTTAAGAATGATGGTCCCACAACTGCACCAAATACTCCTGTTATAACAATAGAAAAGGCTGCTATTGCTGGAAGTCCACCATATTCACCTGCTAAGTCAACTCCAATAGCAGTTGTAATTGATTTTGGAAGTATAGAAGTTATTAATTCAGTATTTAGTCCTGCTACTTTTGAAAGTACAAACATTGATACAACAGAAGTGACTACACCTGCAAATATACCAACAATTACTGCAACTAAATTTTTCTTTAATAGATCAAGTTTTTTATAAAGTGGTATTACCAGACAAACTGTTGCCGGTCCAAGTAAAAACTTAATATATGTTGCTCCTAGTTCAAAATCTTCTAATGGAATTTTAAATATTTTTAAAACTGCTATTGATAATATAATTGCAATTAAAAGAGGATTTGCAAGTGGTGATTTAACTTTTTTAGAAATTAATACACCAAATTCATAAGTAATAATCGCAAGTAATATACCAAAATATGGATTATTTGTCATTTTTCTTCCCCCTTTTTTGTATTAACTGAACAACATGTCCTGTTACAAATAATGTTAAGAAGTTACTTAAAATAATAATTCCAAATACTACTAGTAAATGTCCTTCTAAAGTTTTAAACTCATTTATCATTCCAACACCCGCTGGAACAAATAAAAAAGCTAAATTTCCAAGCAATTTACTTGAAACTGGTTCTACATCGTCTACTTTTACAGCTTTTACTTTTAATAAAATAAATAAAACTATCATTCCATAAACTGTAATTGGAACTGGAATTGGTATGACCATTTTTAATAGCGTTCCTATTAAAAGTGAAATCATTAGTACTCCTACTTGTGATAAAAGACTCATAGTTTTCCCTTCTTTCTTAAATTATAAAGTTTTCTCATTATAATAAAATTATACTTTGAATATCTTAATTTTTCAAGTTGTTAAGGTTTTCAGCCATTATGTTTTTATTATATTTACAATATCAAAGAGATATCTATTATTGTTAACAAAAATATTTCTATATGATAAAATTGACTATCGGAGGTAATTAAATGAAATTTTGTTCCTTATCAAGTGGTTCATCAGGAAATTGTGAATATATAGAACATAATGATACTAAAATTTTAGTTGATGCTGGGCTTTCTGGTAAAAAAGTTGAATCACTTTTAGATAGTATTGATGTTGATATAAAAACAATTGATGCAATTTTTGTAACACATGAACATCTTGATCATATAAAAGGTGTTGGAATACTGGCTAGAAGGCATAATTTAAAAGTTTTTGCAAATCAACAAACTTTTAATAGAATGCTTCCAAAAACAAAAGAGATTAATTCAGAAAATGTATTTTTCTTTGAAAATGATAAAAGTTTTAAATTTAAAGATATATATGTAGAACCACTTAGCACTTTTCATGACTGTGTTAAAGGCACTGGTTTTACTTTTACAGATGACAATAATAAAAAAGTTTCACTTTTAACTGATACTGGATTTGTAGATTTAAATATAATGGAAAAAATAAGCAATTCTGACTTGTACTTTCTAGAAACAAATCATGATGAAGATATGTTGCTTCAAGGTAGTTATCCTTGGTCTCTAAAACAAAGAATTTTATCAAATAGAGGACATTTATCAAATGTATCTGCTTCAAATCTTTTAAATCAACTTGTAACTCGTAAAAAAGAAATTGTTATGCTTGCACATTTATCTCAAGATAATAATTTACCTTCTCTTGCTGCTAGAACAGTTCGAGAATCACTTTTAAATAAAAATATAAATGAAGGTACTGATTATATTTTAGAAGTTGCCCAAAGAGAAATAGCTTCTGAAATTTACACATTATAAAGGAGATCTTTATGAATATATTATTAACAAATGACGATGGTGTTTTTGCTCCAGGAATTAAAGAACTTGGATCACAACTTTTAGAAAAAGGTTACAATGTGACAATTGTTGCTCCTGAAGAACAAAATTCTGGTAAAAGTCATGCAATTACACTTATGAAAAAATTATATGTAAAAAAAGTTAAAATAGATGGACTTTCTTGTAATGCTTATAGTGTTTCTGGAACTCCTGCTGACTG
>CAMIZH010000029.1 GCA_946403255.1 uncultured Peptoniphilaceae bacterium
AACTTATTGGTAAATTTACTTTTGAAAGAGTTGGAAAATCAGGTGGTATTTTTGACAAAGAAAAACTTGATTGGGTAGATTCACATTATATGAAATCATATTCTATTGAAGATATAGCAAAACTTGCAGCACCTTATATTATTGAATCTAATCTTATGACAGAAGAGGAAATAAAAGCTAATAAAGAAAAATATATTATGCTAATAGAAACAGTTAGAGATAGTTTAGATAGACTTGAAGAAGTTCCAGAAAAAGTTGACTTTTTATTTGGAGATTTAGAAATAACTGAAGAAGAAGCATTAGAAGAAATTAAAAAAGAACAAGTATTAGAACTTATAAATGCTTTTAGAGAAGAACTTAATTCTGTAGATGAAGTTGATATGGAATTTGCTTCAGGAGTTATGAAAAAAATTCAAAAAGCTACTGGAATAAAAGGTAAAAACTTATTTATGCCTGTAAGAGCAGCAATTTCTGGAAATATTCACGGACCAGAACTTAAAAATATTATTTGTCTTTTAGGAAAAGAAGAGTTACTAAAAAGACTTGATGAAGCTGAAAAATTAAGATAATTTAAAGAGTCCTTTAAGGGCTCTTTTTTTAAATTTAAAATGTTATACTATTTAATAAATTAGATGTTTTATATACTAAAATATTTGACAAAAGCATTAATAATGGGTATATTTTAAGTGATAGAAAAAATTTTTATTATAGTGGGAACAAAAACAGCGCTACGGGAAATATTTGTTCCATAGGTGATGATATGAATATAGATTTAGTAACATCTTTTGTGCCAGAGTTTCGTAATATTTTTATACTTAGATATGAAATATTAGAGTTTTTAAACTTACAAGGAACATTGGGCAGAAGAAGTCTTTCAACAAAAATGAATATATCTGAAAGAATTATAAGAGATGAGATTTCAATTTTACGAGATATGAATTTTGTAGAAGTTTCTCCCGCAGGAATAACTATTACAAAAGAGGGTAAAAATAACTTAAGAAGTCTTTTGAATATTTATAAAGAACTTAATAATTTAACAGAGCTTAGTAAAAAAATAGAATCTGTTTTAAATGTTAAAAAAGTTATAGTTGTAAAAGGGAGTTCTGAAAAATTAGAAGCTTCTTATAAAAATTTAGGTATTGAAACTGCAAATCTAATTGAAAAATCACTTTGTAGTGGAGATGTTCTTGGAGTAACTGGTGGTAAAACACTAAGTTCAATAGCTGATGAGATGCAAATGTCAGATGGAGAACTTGATGTTACAATAATTCCAGCAAGAGGTTCTTTAGGAAGAAGTGCAAAGTTTCAAGCGAATTCTATTGCATCAAAAATTGCAACTAAACTTGGTTGTGAATATGAACTACTTCCAGTGCCAGATACGGCATCACCTGAGGCTATGACAATGCTTATGGATAATTTAGAAGTAAGAGAAGTCTATAAAAAACTTAAAAATTTAGATATTTTAGTTTTTGGAATAGGTAGAGCCGATGTAATGATAGACAGAAGAAATATTGATGATAAGACTAGAGATATGATTTTTGAAAAAAAAGCTGTATCTGAGGCTTTCGGTCATTATTTTGACATAGATGGAAATGAAGTATATAGGTCACAAAGTATTGGAATTACAATAGATGATTTCTTTAAGATTCCAAGAATAATAGGAGTGGCTGGTGGTTTTGATAAAGTTGAAGCCATAATAAGTATTGCTACATTAAGACCAGAAATGGTTCTTGTTATAGATGAAAGCGCAGCAAATGAAATTTTAAATATAAAGAGTAAAGAAAATTAGGAGGAATATTAATGACAGTTAAAGTTGCTATTAATGGATTTGGAAGAATAGGTAGAGATACACTAAGAGGATGGGCGTTACAAGAAAACCCAGCTTATGAAATTGTATGTATTACAGGAAGAAATGCTTCAAAAATAATAGACAAACATACACATTTATTTAAATATGATTCAATTTACAGAAAATATCCAGGAACAGTAGAAATGGTTGAAGGTGGATTTGAAGTAGACGGACGTATGGTTCATGTAATAGATGGTGGAAACCCAATTGATATGCCTTGGAAAGAACTAGGAGTTGATATAGTAATAGAATCAACTGGACAATTTAAATCTAAAGAAGAATGTCAAGCTCATATAGATGCAGGTGCTAAAAAAGTTATTATTACAGCTCCTGGAAAAGATGAAGATATATCTATTGTAATGGGTGTAAATGATGAACAATATGATCCAGCTATTCACAATATTATTTCAAATGCATCATGTACTACTAACTGTTTAGCTCCAGTTACAAAAGTTATTTTAGATAACTTTGGAATTAAAAAAGGTCTTATGACAACAGTTCATGCTTATACAAATGACCAAAAAATTCACGATTATCACCATAAAGATATGAGACGTGCAAGAGCAGCAGCAGAAAATATTATTCCTACTACAACAGGAGCAGCTAAAGCAGTTGGAAAAGTAATTCCAGAAGTTGCAGGAATTATGACAGGTATGGCAATGAGAGTTCCAGTAGCAACAGGATCTATTGTTGATGCTACTTTTGAAATTGAAAAATCAGCTACAAAAGAAGAGATTAATGCAGCTATGAAAAAAGCAGCAGAAACAACAATGAAAGGTGTTTTAGAATATTCTGAAGAAGATCTTGTATCTACAGATATAATCGGAAATTCACACTCATCAATCTTTGATGCTCAACTTACACTTGTAAACGGAAATTTAATCAAAGTAATTTCTTGGTACGATAACGAATGGGGATATGCTCAAAGAGTTTTAGATTTAACTGAAAAAGTAGCAAAAGCACTATAATAAAAAAAGCGGAAACTCTTTTATTGGGTTTTCGCTTAATCTTTATTGGAGGAGAATTATGAAAAAGACATTAAAAGATTTTGATTTTAAAGATAAAAAAGTATTAGTAAGAGTAGATTTCAACGTTCCTTTAGATGGAGAAGTTGTAACAGATGATAAAAGAATTGTAGAGAGTTTACCAACTATTAAATATATATTAGAAAATGGTGGAAGTGTAACACTTATGTCTCACCTTGGAAGACCAAAGGGAAAATATAATAGTGAATTATCACTTAAACCAGTAGCAAAAAAATTAGAAGAATTATTAGGAAAAGATATAAAATTTTTAGCAGATGAAAATGTAATTTCAGAATCTGTTCAAGAAGAAATCTTAGCCCTTAAATCTGGAGAAGTAGCACTTTTAGAAAACACTAGATTTGTTCCAGGTGAAGAAAAAAATGATGAAGATTTTGCAAAAGAACTTGCTAAAAACTTTGATATTTATGTAAATGATGCCTTTGGAACTTCTCATAGAGGTCATGCATCAAATGTTGGAGTATCAAAATATTTACCTTCTGCAATAGGATTTTTAATTGAAAAAGAAGTTAAATATATAGAAGGAGCATTAGAAAATCCAAAAAGACCTTTTGTTGCAATACTAGGTGGAGCAAAAGTTTCAGATAAAATTGAAGTAATTGATAACTTACTTGAAAAAGTAGACAAAATTATAATTGTTGGAGCTATGGCTTTTACATTTTTAAAATCTCAAGATATTCAAGTTGGTAAAAGTTTAGTAGAAGAAGATAAACTTGATGTTGCTAAAAAAATATTAGAAAAAGCAGATAAAAAGAATGTTCAAGTAATTCTTCCAATAGACTTTGTAGTAGCAGAAGAAATAAAAATAGATTCACCAGCGGCAATAGTTCCAGCTATGAATATTCCAGCTAACTTACAAGGACTTGATATTGGACCTATGACTGCAAAACTTATAAATATGGATCTTCAAGATGCAAAAACTGTAATTTGGAATGGACCAGCAGGAGTTTTTGAAATTCCAACATTTGCAAATGGTACTATTGCAATAGCAAACACACTTGCAAATTTAGAAGATGCAATAACAATTATTGGTGGTGGAGATTCAGCTTCTGCAATAGCAAAAGCAGGTTTAAGCGACAAAATGTCTCATATATCAACTGGTGGTGGAGCAAGCCTTGAAATGTTAGAAGGTAAAGTTCTTCCAGGCATTGAATGTATTGAGGATAAATAAGGAGATAATATGAGAAAATCACTTATAGCAGGAAATTGGAAAATGAATAAAACTTCTTCTGAAGCTAAAGAAATGCTAAATGAATTAGTTAAAATAAAATTAGATGAAAATGTTGATGCTTTAGTATGTACACCTTTTACATCTCTATATCCAGCAAGTGAAATATTAAAAGATAGTAATATTTTACTTGGAGCACAAAATGTAAGTGAATATGAAGATGGAGCAAGAACTGGTGAAATATCAACAGGAATGCTAAAGGATTTAAATGTTTCATATGTTATATTAGGTCATTCAGAAAGAAGAACTTATTATAATGAAAGTAATAAAGTTGTAAATGAAAAAGTTAAAAGAACTATATCCCAAGGTTTAAAGGCTATTCTTTGTGTAGGTGAAGAAGAAATAGACAGAGAAAATAATAATCATGAAAAAGTTGTATACAATCAAATTGTAGAATCTTTAAAAGATATTAAAAAATCTGAAAATTTAGTCGTAGCTTATGAACCAGTATGGGCAATAGGAACAGGAAAAACTTGTGCGGCAATTGATGCAGAAAATATGTGTGCATTTATAAGAAAAACATTGGAAGAAGTATTTTCAAAAGAAGATTCTCAAAATATTAGAATACTTTATGGTGGTTCAGTAAAACCTGAAAATGTAAAAGAACTTATGAATTATGAAAATATTGATGGAGCATTAGTTGGTGGAGCAAGTCTTAAAGTAGATGATTTTAAAAATCTAGTAAATTTTGGAGAATGATTATGAAACCTATAATGTTAATTATTTTAGATGGTTTTGGAATTGGAAAAAATGAAGATACAAATGCAGCATATATAGCAAATACTCCAACTATTGATAATTTATATAAAAATGTAGCAACTGCAACACTTGAAGCATCAGGACTTGCAGTTGGACTTCCAGAAGGTCAAATGGGAAATTCTGAAGTAGGGCATTTAAATATTGGAGCAGGAAGAGTTGTATATCAAAACTTAACTAGAATTTCAAAAGCAGTAGAAGATGAAAGTATATATAGTAATAAAGTTTTTTTAGAAGCTGTTGAAAATGCTAAGAAGAATAATTCAGCACTTCATTTAATGGGACTTGTATCTCATGGTGGAGTTCATTCTCATATAGATCATTTAGTGGCATTATTAAAACTTGCTAAAAAAGAAAACTTAGAAAAAGTTTATATTCATGCAATATTAGATGGAAGAGATGTTCCACCAAATATTGGAATAAAAGATTTAAAAGAATTACAAGACAAAATAAATGAAATAGGAATTGGAAAAATCGCATCTGTTTCTGGAAGATATTATGCTATGGACAGAGATAAAAGATGGGAAAGAACCGAAAAAGCTTATGATGCCTATACTATTGGAGAGGCAGAAAAATATTCTAATGTAGAAGATTTAATAAAATCAAATTATGACAGAGATATATTTGATGAATTTGTTCTTCCTGGAGTTATAACAGAAAATGATGAGGCAATAGGAAAAATAAATGAAAATGATTCTTTAATATTTTTCAACTTTAGACCAGATAGAGCTAGACAAATTGTTAGAGCTTTTACAGATCCAAGTTTTGATGGATTCCAAAGAAAAAAACAAGTAAAAGTATATATGGCAACAATGACTGAATATGATAAAACTATTCCAAATACAAATGTGGCTTTTGGAGAAATAATTCCAGAAAACACATTAGGAGAAGTTTTAGCAAAAAATAACAAAAAACAATTAAGAATTGCAGAAACAGAAAAATATGCACATGTTACATTTTTCTTTAACGGAGGCAGAGAAGAAAAATTTGATGGAGAAGATAGAGTATTAATTCCATCGCCAAAAGTTGCAACTTATGATCTTCAACCAGAGATGAGTGCAGAAGAAGTAACAGAAAATGTAGTTGAAAGAATTGAATCAGAAAAATATGATGTTATAATATTAAACTTTGCAAATCCAGATATGGTAGGACATACAGGAGTTATACCAGCTGCTAAAAAAGCCGTAGAAACTGTAGATACTTGCTTAGGCAAAATATTAAAATCTCTTGATAAAGTAGGTGGAGCAGCACTTATAACAGCAGATCATGGAAACTGTGAACTGATGAGAGATGAAGAAGGAAATGTTGTAACAAGTCATAGTACAAATAAAGTTCCATTATTTTTATATGGCGCGAAAGATAAAAATTTAAAAGATGGTAAACTATGTGATTTATCACCAACAATTTTAAAACTATTAGATATAGAACAACCAGAAGAAATGACAGGAAAAAGCTTAATTTAGGAGGAAATATGAGTTTAATTAATGAAGTTTATGCAAGAGAAGTACTTGATTCAAGAGGAAATCCAACAGTAGAAGTAGAAGTAGTTACAGAACTAGGTGGATTTGGACGTGCATTAGTGCCAAGTGGTGCATCAACAGGAGCCCACGAAGCAGTAGAACTTAGAGATAAAGAAGAAAGATATCTTGGAAAAGGTGTAGAAAAAGCAGTAGAAAATGTAAATACTATAATAGCAGAAGAATTAGTTTACTTTGACTGTCTTGATCAAATAGGCATTGATGAATACCTTCAAGTTCTTGATGGAACTAATAACAAAGGAAATCTAGGAGCAAATGCAATACTTGGAGTATCTCTAGCAGTTGCAAGAGCAGCAGCAGATGAACTTGGACTAAACCTATATCAATATATTGGTGGAGTAAACTCAAAAACACTTCCAGTACCAATGATGAATATTTTAAATGGTGGAGAACATGCAGATAACAATGTAGATATTCAAGAATTTATGATAATGCCTGTAGGAGCAAAAACATTTAAAGAAGCACTAAGAATGGGAGCAGAAGTATACCATAACTTAAAAGAAGTATTAAAAGAAAAATCATTAGCAACAGGAGTTGGTGATGAAGGTGGATTTGCACCAAATTTAAGCAGTAATAAAGAAGCACTTGAAGTTATAGTACTTGCTATAGAAAAAGCAGGATATCAAGCAGGAAGTGATATAGTACTTGCTCTTGATGTTGCAGCATCTGAAATGTATGAAGATGGAGTATATAACCTTAAAGGTGAAGGTGTAAAATATACAGCAGATGAAATGATTTCTTACTACGAAAAATTAGTATCTGAATATCCTATCGTTTCAATTGAAGATGGACTTGATGAAGATGATTGGGATGGTTGGAAAAAATTAACAGATGCTATTGGAGATAAAATTCAACTTGTTGGAGATGACCTTTTTGTAACAAATACAGAAAGACTTCAAAAAGGAATTGAAATGAATGTTTCAAACTCTATACTAATTAAACTTAATCAAATAGGAACATTAACAGAAACTTTAGATGCAATTGAACTAGCTAAAAGAAATAATATGACAGCTGTAATATCTCATAGATCTGGAGAAACAGAAGACTCATTTATTGCAGACCTTGCAGTAGCAACAAATGCAGGATTAATTAAAACTGGAGCTCCAGCAAGATCTGAAAGAGTTGCAAAATATAATGAGTTATTAAGAATTGAAGATTCATTAGGAAAATTAGCAAAATACAATGGAATAAAAAGTCTTTACAATATAAAATAATGAAAATATATTTTATAAGACATGGAATAGCTGAAGTTTTTGCAGACTCAGACTATGAAAGAGAACTTACATTAGAAGGTAAAATTAAATTAAATGATACTTTTAGAGAATTTGCAAAAATTTTTAATGAAAAAGATTTTGTAGTCTACTCATCACCACTTGTAAGAGCAGAACAAACAGCTGAGATACTATGCAATAAATTAGATGTAGAATTTGAAATAAAAGATATTTTAGCAGGATTTACACTAGAAGATTTGAAAAACGAATTTAAAAAAGAAAACTGTGAAGCTTATATATTAGTAACACATGAACCATATATATCTGGAGTAATACATGAACAAACAGGTAAATATGAAAATATAAGCAGAGGTTCAATTCATATATTAGAAATATAAAAGATATTATGAGATTTTAAAAAAGAGATGTGATACTAAATCTGCTCAATAATAATCAAATAAAAAGATTATAGATACTTTAATTGGTGTTTTAAGATAGAGAAGTATCCTAAGGACTTTTAAATACGTTGAGTGGTATACCACTCAACGTATTTTTATCTTTTCAATAGTTTCTTTATTATTTTAATTAGAAAAACTAATTTTTAGTGAAACTACTATCTTAATAATATATTTTGTGATATATATCGAAAAACAATAAAAATCTATTATTTCTTTTATATATAAGTTTTAAGTCTTATATAAAATTTTCATAAGTACATTTTATATAGCTTATATCTTTTAGAAGTTTAGTTTTTGATTTTAGACTGTAATAAAATTATAAGCTAAAATATATCTTACTTTATTTAAAAAAACTTTTCTTTAGAATTTAATTTTTTAGATAGAATTTTAATCTTTATTACTTGTGTTTCTCAAGTATTTAAATTTAATAAGTTCCATATAAGATAGTATTTTTTTATAACTATATTTACTATACTGCTAGAAAAATTATTCATAATTAGACTTGTTTTAAATATTGTATAATAATTTTTAATTTTATATAATTAAATATTTTTCTATTTTTGTTTATATCCAAGGATTTTATTAAGTGCAGTAAAACACTTTTTATTTCAAGTTATATAGTTCCAGTTCCACTAAAATTATATTTTTTGATGCATCAGTTTTTTACTCTTTTACAATCTCCATTTTTCTTCTAAAGTCATTTTAATATATTTTCTTATAAAAATAACGCTTTTAGACTTTTTTAAATTAAGTATCTAATACTTTTATTTAGTGTGCATTCTAAAGTATTATAATCAATGCATTTTGTTTATAAATTAAGAATGCTTACTTCTATGGTATTTGTTATAATATATATAAGATTAAAGAAAAAGAGGGTTAATAATGAAGACATCTTATATATTAATGATAGTGACGGTTATTGCAAAGTTATTTGGCCTTTTAAGAGAAAAGGCTTTGGCACAGTTTTTTGGAACGGCGATAATTGCAGATGTATTTTTAGTTGCATTTCAAATTCCTATGACTTTTACAAATGTAATAAGTGGTGCTACAGCAAATGGTTACATACCAATTTATGACAAAGTAAAACAAGGTGAATCAAAGAGTAAAGCTGATTTATTTACAAGTAATTTAACGAATATTACTTTTTTAATAGCTTTTATAGTTTCAATTATTGGAATAATTTTTGCTAGACCTTTGGTTAAAGTAATGGCTATTGGTTTTGGTGAAGAAGAATTAGAGTTATGTATTTTTATGACAAGAGTTGCACTTTTATCTCTTGGAGCTACTTCTGTTTTTTCGATTTTTAAAGCCTATTTACAAATAGAAAGAAAATTTGTAGTTTCTATTTCACATGCTATTATAATGAATTTAATTATTATAGTTTCAATGTGGATTAGTTATAAAACCAGTGAAATGTATTTAGCTGTTGGAATTTTATGTGCTTTTGTTTTTCAATATATTATATTTTTACCATTTATAAGAAAATCAGGTTATAAACATAGTTTTAAAATAGATTTTAAGGATGAAAATTTAAAAGCAATGCTTAAAATTATAATTCCTGTTTTAATTTCAACTTCAGTTATAGAGCTTAATTTTATAATTTCTAAGTCTTTAGCATCTTCTCTTTTTGAAGGAGCTATTTCAACTTTAAATTATGCTTACAAATTACAAAGTTTTGTTACTGGTATAGTTATAACTTCTATAACTACTGCAGTTTACCCAGAAATGGCAAGACTTGGTGCGTTGAAAGATTATAATGGACTTAAAAAACAAACTTCGGAGGCTATTTTTACAATGGCACTTTTAGTAATTCCTGCAAGTGTGGGACTTTTTATATTTGCAGAGCCAATTGTAAAATTACTTTTTGTTGGTGGAGCTTTTTCAAATGAAGATGCAAAAATTACAGCTATTACTCTTTCGTTTTATGCAATAGGAATAATTGGTATTGGAATTCGAGAAATAATTTCAAGAGTTTTTTATACTATAATGGATGCCAAAACTCCTGTTATAAATTCAGTTATAATGGTTGTTTTAAATGTTATTTTAAGTATCGTCCTTGTTGATAAATGGGGTATTAGAGGTCTTGCTTTTGCAACAAGTTTATCTTTTATAATTGGTGCTATTTTAATAGTATTTTCATTGAAGAGAAAACTAGGAAGTGTTATAACTAAAACAACAACAAAGGATGTTCTTAAAGTTGTATTTGCATCAGCGCTTATGGGACTTGGATCTAGATTGGTTTTTAACTTTTTATTGGGATCTATAGGATCAAATTTATCTTTAATAGTTTCAATTGCTGTTGCAGGAATTATTTATATAGTTTCACTTTTTGTATTTAGACCAAGTGAGATAAATACTTTAATAAATAAGTTAAAAAATAAAAGAAAATAAATTATATTAAAATAAGTCTTCGGGCTTATTTTTTTTAGAAAAAATGCATAGTAAAAAAATATTTATGTAATAATATAAAAAGGTGATTAAATGAAGTTTAAAAATATTGTAATAGTTGGTTTATCTCTTGCTGTTGTTTTTTTAGTTTATGATAAAAAAGTAAATGAGCAAAATCCTTTTAAGAAAAAAGAAGTTGTGAATCTTACAAATTTTCGAAAAGAGGATGATTTTTCAATGGATAAAAATAATAAAAAGCTAGATAAAAAAATAGATAAATTATTAGAAGATAATGGATATTTAGAAATTAAAGATGAAAAGACAAAAGAAAAAATCAAGGAATCTGTTAATGAACTTTTAAAGGATGATAGGTTTAAAAATGAATTAAAGAAAAATTCATTTAAGTTAAAAGATGGAAAATTAAATATGGAACTAGATTTAAATGATTTGGCTGAACGAGCAAAAGATGGTGCAGAAATTTCAGCGGATTTTATAAAAGAAATGTTAAATGAAAAGAGGGACAATTAAGTCTCTTTTTTTATTGGAGTATAAATTTATTTACTAGTTAAAGCTAAATAAATGTTTGTTTAAATTTATAGCAACTGTTTTAATAGGGTCATTTATATGTTATTATGGCTAAAGAGGTGAGTTAATGGAATATCAAGAATACAAAAAACAGAGAGAATATTTTACTGAATTGATTAATTCTAAAAATTTAAAAGAATTAAAATCTACAATTATCGATCTAAATGTAGTTGATATAGCAGAAATAATAGAGGACATGGATGATAAAGAGATGCTCTTGGTATTTCGAATGCTTCCAAAGGAAATGAGTGCTGAAGTTTTTTCATATATGGAAAGATTTGACCAGTTACGAATTGTAAATTCAATTACAGATATTGAGCTTGCATCAATTATTGATGAACTTGACTTTGATGATATGATTGACGTTTTAGAGGAGATGCCTGCAAATGTTGTAACTAAGGTTTTAGGTAATACTCCTGCAAATGAAAGAAAGTTAATCAATGAGTTTTTAAGATATCCTGAAGATTCTGCAGGTTCTATAATGACTATAGAATATGTTGGTTTAAAACCTGAAATGACGGTAAGAGAATCTTTAGAGCATATTAAAAAAATAGGTATGGATAAAGAAACTATTTATACTTGTTATGTTGAAAATGAATATAAAATGCTTATTGGTTTTGTATCTTTAAGAACTTTAGTTGTATCAGATGAGAATAAACTTATAAAAGATATAATGGTTGAAGATGTTATAAGTGTAAATACATTAGAAGACCAAGAAGAAGTAGCTGATAAATTTGTAAGATATGGTTATATAGCACTTCCTGTAGTTGATGGAGAGCATCGACTATGCGGTATTATAACATTTGATGATATTATGGATATTGTTGAATCGGAGGCTACAGAAGACTTTCATAAGATGGCAGCTATTGCACCATCAGAAGATGAATATTTAGATCAAAATCCTTGGCAACTTACAAAAAACAGATTACCTTGGCTAATGGTACTTATGATTTCAGCAACTCTTACAGGTGGAATTATAGACAGATATAATTATATTATTGCGCAATATTTAATTTTATCTACATTTATACCAATGATGACAGATACTGGTGGAAACTCAGGGTCTCAATCATCAACTACTGTAATTCGTGCTCTTGCAACAGGTGAGATTGGATTATCAGATAGTCTTAAAGTTATGAGAAAAGAGCTTACTGTTGGTATAATTGCCGGTGGTATATTATCTTTTGTAAACTTTTTAAGAATTGTTTTTATTACAAAAGTTCAAATAAAAATTGCAATACTTGTTTCAATTACAATGTTTATAACAGTTGTATTATCTAAGTTTTTAGGAGCTGTTCTTCCATTATTTGCTAAGAAGGTTAATATTGACCCAGCAATTATGGCATCGGCGCTTATAACAACAATTATAGATACTGTTGTACTTGTAATCTACTTTAGTTTAGCTGTTAAGTTTTTACCTATTGCTTAAAAGGAGTATTGATATGAGAGAAATTTTTGAAAATGAATTTGTAACAACAACTTGGTCTGGCGGAACAACATCACAAATATTTATTGAACCTGAAAACTCAAGTGTTCAAAATAAAGATTTTGATTTTAGAATTTCCTCAGCAACTTGTGATTTAGATAAAAGTGAATTTACACCTTATAATAATTTTACAAGATATATAACTCCTTTAGATGGAAATTTAAAACTTGTAAATAATGGAAATATAGTTAATTTACTTCCATTTGAAATATACTGTTTTGATGGTGAAAATAAGGTAGAGAGTTATGGAAAAGTTCGCGATTATAATTTAATAATTAGAAAAGGTCTTAAGGGCGAAATGTATTCTAAAAAATTAGATGAAAATGAACTAATATTTAAAGCAAAATCAAAAAGAACAATTATTTTTAACTATGAATCTTACATCAATTATGAATATAAAAAAGATAAAAAAGAATTTAAAAAGTTTTCCTCACTAGAGCTTATTGAAAATGAAGAAATAATCTTAAGTGGGAATGGAAAAATATTAATATGTGAGATAAACTAACCTAAAAATTAGGTTAGTTTTTTATTTTGCAAAAAAATAAAAATAATTATTTTAACAAAAATTTAGGAAAATAAAATCTTAACAATTTGTAAATTTGAATATTAAACAAGGTTATTTATATGAAAATGTTTTTATTATATGGCCCAAATGGCTTTAACACTGTAATGTAGAACGTTGATTAAGTAATTTTACGATAGTATAATGTTTTTATTAAACAATAAGGAGGAAACATGGACAACAAAGAAAAATAGAGTAGAAAGAAAAACAACAGTGAAGTTAAAGGATTTCTAAAAACAGTTGAAGTCGTAGGAAACAAACTACCTCATCCAGCTATGATATTCCTTAGTTTCTGTGTGCTTATTATTGCGCTTTCAGCAGTATTTGCAGGTAAATCAGTAACTTACTATGATGCAAAAGCTGGAACAGATGCCACTGCAGAAATTATTTCACTATTAAATTGGGAAGGTTTAAGACATATTTTAGGAAATATGACAACAAACTTTACAGAGTTCCCAGCTTTAGGAACAGTTCTAATTGCAATGCTTGGAGTTGGTGTTGCTGAAAAAACAGGACTTATAAATACTTTCCTAAAAAAACTTATGACAGGTGTAAACCCAACATTTATGACTGCAATCGTAGTTTTTGCAGGTATCGTAAGTAATGTTGCATCAGATGCAGGATATGTTGTAGTAGTTCCATTAGGAGCAATTATTTTTGCAAATGCAGGTAGACATCCTATTGCAGGTTTAGCAGCAGCTTTTGCTGGTGTATCAGCTGGATTCTCAGCAAACCTTATATTAGGAACAACAGATCCACTTCTAGCAGGTATTACAAACGTTGCACTTGAAGGGGCAAATATTGACGTTAGAATTGCACCAACAGCAAACTGGTACTTTATGATAGTGTCAACATTCTTACTTACATTCTTAGGAACTTTTGTTACAGAAAGAATTGTAGAAAAGAACTTAGGAAAATACACTGGTTCATATATGCCTGATAAAGAGGAAGTTTCAGCATTAGAACAAAAAGGTCTTAATAGAGCAGGAATTGCATTATTATTATTCTTTGTAGTTTTAGGTTTATTACTCATTCCTGAAAAAGCACCTCTTAAAACACCTGAATTAATTGATGGTGTAGAAGCGATGACTACTAAGTGGTTCTTACACAATGCACTTATTCCAGTTATATTCTTAGGTTTCTTAATACCAGGACTTGTTTTTGGTAAAGTTGTAGGAACTGTAAAAACATCTTTTGATGTTGTAGGATATATGGTTGATGCAATGAAGAGTATGAGTTCATTACTTGTATTAGTATTCTTTATTTCTCAATTTGTAAACTATTTCAAATATACAAATATGGGAACTGTAATTTCATTTAAAGGAGCCGAAGGTTTAGAAAGAATTGGCCTTACAGGACTACCTTTAATTATTGGATTTGTTATAGTATCAGCATTTATTAACTTATTTATGGGTGGGGCTTCATCAAAATGGGCTATTATGGCACCTATATTTGTTCCAATGATGTATGAACTAGGACTTAGTCCAGAACTTACTCAAGTTGCTTTTAGAATTGGGGATTCAACTACAAATGTTATAACTCCTCTTATGTCATACTTTGCAATGATAGTTGTATTTATGCAAAAATATGATGAAGAAAGTGGACTTGGAACATTGATTTCAACAATGCTACCATATTCAGTAGTATTCTTAATTGGATGGACTTTACTTTTAGTTCTTTGGTATGTATTTAATTTACCATTAGGACCTGGAGCTTATATATTTGTTTAATAAAAAATAAAGCACTAGCTATAGCTAGTGCTTTTCTT
>CAMIZH010000030.1 GCA_946403255.1 uncultured Peptoniphilaceae bacterium
AAACTGCTAATTAATCCTATTATTATAAAAATAAATCCAATTAGTGTTTTAAAACTAACAGATTCTTTTAAAAATATAAAGACCCATAATGGTCCTAAAATCATTTCACAGATTGCAATTAAAGATGCATTTTGAGCTGTAGTATATTTAAGCCCAATATTATAAAATCCATATCCAAGAGCAACTTGTAAAACGCCAAGTGTTAAAAGCATTATATAGTCAGAAGATCCTAAATGTAATATTAAACTTCTATCACTTCCGATAAATAAAAATAAAACCAAACCTGTAAAAATATTTCCAAGAGCAGTAAGTCCCAATGGAGATATTTTTTTTAATTTATTAGAGCTAATAGTCATAATAGTAAAAAATATACTTTCTAAAAAGGCCAGAAAGTTACCAAATCCTGAACTACTATCATCCTTTGAAGTCATAAATAATACTACTCCAATTAATACTAAAATAATTGAAGGTATTTTTTCATTTTCTTTTTGATTATATATAAAATAATTAATCAAAAATATCCATAAAATACTAGCGTATTGCATTCCAATAGCAATAGTTGGTGATGTGTTTTTTATTGCTACTGTAATAGATGCACATAGACCTAAATAAGATAAAAGAAAAAGTATTAAATGTTTGTCAAAAACAATTTCTTTTCTTTTTAAAAAAGGTAAGAGTACAATTCCAGCAATTACTGATCGATAACAAGATACAAATAAAGGTGGTAAATCAGATCCTCTTACTAAGGGAGCGTTTAAACTCCAAAATAATGCACCTAAAAAAACAAAAAGATTTCCTTTTTTTTGATTCATATGCAAACCTCCTTATGTAATTAACTAATATGATTATATAATAGTTATTATAATATAACAATAGTTATAAAATAAAATGGTTTTCCTAAAATAAACTTTGCTGCAGAGGATAACATAAAGTTGTAAAGTAATATATAATATATGAAGGAAAATTTTTAAAAGTATAAAAAAGTAGTTGGAAATTAACAGTATTAAGCACACAAAACCACAGGGGAATAGATATGATTTTAAATGTTGAAGAAAATAATTATGAAATAAATATAAAAAACAACAACGATATTGAGCTTAGAGATTATATTTTAGAGAATAAAAATAGAAAATTTGCAATAATTTCTGATGAAAATGTTTACTTCATATATAGAAATAAATTAAATAATTTATTAAGAGAAGTTGATTCTTATATATTTACATTTCCACAAGGAGAAAATTCAAAATCTTTTAAAATCTATGAAGAGATATTAAAATTTTTATCAGATAATGATTTCTCAAGAGGAGATGCAATTATTTCTTTTGGTGGAGGAGTAACTGGAGATATATCTGGTTATGTGGCATCAACTTATTTAAGAGGTATTGATCTTATTTCAGTACCAACTACACTTTTATCAATGATAGATTCATCTGTTGGTGGAAAAAATGGAATAAATTTCAATGGTCTTAAAAATCAAATAGGCTCATTTTATTTTCCAAGTTATGTTCATATAGATTATGATTTTTTAAAAACTTTAGATAAAAGAAATATAAATAATGGTCTTGCAGAAATTTTTAAATATTCTGTATTAGAAGATAAAAATCTATACTTATATTTAAAAGAAAATAAAGAATTAGATTATGAACAAATAATAAAAAAATCTTTGGAAATTAAACTTAAATATGTTCGTGGTGATGAAAAAGATAAAGGTAAAAGACAATATTTAAATCTTGGTCACACTATTGCTCATGGTATAGAAGGATTAAGTAATTATTCTATAAATCATGGAGAAGCTGTAGGAATAGGAACTATATATATGGCAAGGGCTAGTTATAAAATGGGACTTGCAAAAGAGCCTTTTTATTTAGATTTAATAGATAGTTATAAAAAATATAATTTACCTATAAGTTATGAATTCTGCACAAAAGATATTTTGGAAATTATAAAACATGATAAAAAAATAAAAGATAATAAAATAAATATAATACTACCAACTGAAATAGGTAGTTGCACAAATAAATTAGTTTCTTTTGAAGAATTAGAAAAAATAATAAATTTAGGAAAAGAAATATGAATTTATTAGTAAGTAGTAAAAAAATAACAAAAAGTATAAATGCTATTTCATCAAAATCCTATGCACATAGAGCTATTTTTTGCAGTATTCTAGCAAAAGAAAAATCAGTTATTGAAATAGATACAATATCAGAAGATATAGAAAGTTCTTTAAGAGTTGCAAAAGATTTAGGATGTAAAATAGAAATAGATAATAATAAATATACGATAAATCCTCCTTTTAGATTTAAAGATAATTTAACTTTAAATGTTGGCGAAAGTGGAACTACTCTTAGATTTTTAATTCCTTTAATTGCGGCAATTGGGAAAAAGGCAAAAATAATAAGACAAGGAAGCCTTATAGGGAGAACTAATGATATTTATTTTAATATTTTACCAAAGCATAATGTAAATATTTATGAAGATGGTAATAATATTTTTATAGATGGGGAACTTAAAGCAGGAAGATTTGAGATAGAAGGAAATATAAGTTCTCAATTTATATCAGGAATGTTAATAGCTACTTCATATTTAAAAGAAGAAAGTAAAATAATAATAAAAAATACTTTAGAATCAAAGCCCTATGTTGATATGACAATTGATGTTTTAAATGATTTTAATATGGAAATTGAAAATTATAAAAATGAATATATAGTTAGAGGGAAATTAAAAGGTAATAATTTTATAGTTGAAAAAGACTGGAGTAATTCTTTATTTTTCATAGTATCAGGCGCTTTAGTAAAGGGATTAAATTTAAACTCTAAACAAGGAGATAGATTGTCTTTAGAGTATTTAGAAAAACTAGGACTTAAAAATAAATCTAAAAATGGTATAAAACTTGAAAAATTTAAATCAGCAGAAAGTTTTAGAATAATAGATGCTAAAGATATGCCAGATGCTGTACCTATTCTTTGTATAATTTCAGCTATTATAAATGGACAAACTAAAGTAATAAATATAGAGAGATTAAGATTAAAAGAAAGTGATAGAGTTAAAAGCACTATTAAAATGCTAAGAGCTTTTGGAGTAGAAGTTTTAGAAGAAGAAAATAGTTTTTCTTTTAGTAGTGTAGATAGATT
The DNA here is from genome assembly GCA_946403255.1 of uncultured Peptoniphilaceae bacterium. GTDB lineage: Bacteria > Bacillota > Clostridia > Tissierellales > Peptoniphilaceae > Anaerosphaera. The sequence goes on from CAMIZH010000030.1 coordinate 3,132, forward strand.
TAGCTCTTGTAAGATTAATTCTTATAATGATCATAGAATAGCAATGTCTGCTGCAATAGCTACAACTTTATCAGATTGTGAAGTTACAATATTAGGAGCAGAATGTGTAAATAAATCTTATGTTGGATTTTTTGAAGATTTTCAAAAACTTGGAGGAATTGTAAATGTCTTATAGTTTAGGAGATAAATTTAAGGTAACTGTTTTTGGACAATCACATTCACAAGAAATGGGAGTTGTAATAGATGGACTTCCTGCAGGAATTTTTATAGATAAAAGTTTTATAAAAGAAGAATTAAATAGACGACGTCCTGGAAAAAATGCATATTCAACAAGCAGAAATGAAAAAGATGAGTTTAAGTTAGTTTCAGGAATTGTAGATGGTTATTCCTGTGGTGCTCCTATTTGTGGAATTATAGAAAATAATGATAATAGGAGTAAAGACTATTCAAATATTAAAGATAGTCCTAGACCTTCTCATGCGGATTATCCAGCCTTTGAAAAGTATAATGGATACAATGACATAAGAGGAGGAGGACAATTCTCAGGAAGGCTTACAGCGCCTCTTACAATAGCAGGTGCTATATCAAAAGATATTTTAAAAAAAGAAAATATATTTATAGCATCTCACATAAAAAGTATTTATAATATTAATGATAAAAAAATAGATATATCAAAATTAGAATATAATGATTTTAAAAATATAAGAGAAAAATCATTTCCAGTTTTAAATGATAATGCTGGAATAGAAATGATAAAAGTTATAGAAGATGCTAAAAATAATAATGACTCCGTAGGTGGAGTTATAGAAATAATAGTTTTTGGACTTCCTGTTGGAGTGGGAGAGCCTTTATATGATTCAATAGAATCTAAAATATCAGCAGCAGTATTTTCAATACCAGGAGTTCGTGGAATTCAATTTGGTATGGGATTTGAAGCTACTAAGATGTTTGGCTCTGAACATAATGATGAATATTATTATGATAATGGAAAAGTTAAAACAAAAACAAATAATCATGGAGGAGCTATTGGAGGATTGTCAACAGGAATGCCACTTGTATTTCAAGTTGCAATAAAACCAACAAGTTCAATAGCAAAAATACAAAATACTATAAACTTAAAAGAAAAAAATGATACTAAATTAGAAATAGTTGGAAGACATGATCCTTGTATTGTACCAAGGGCACTTCCAGCAATAGAAACTATAACGGCAATAACTTTATTAGATTTGATGATGTTGGGAGATTTTTATGGCACTAGATGAATTAAGAGATGAATTAGATCAAATAGATAGCGACATAATTGAACTATTTGAAAAAAGAATGGTTATAGCTAGGAGAATAGGTGGTTATAAAAAACTAAAAGATTTACCTATTAGAGATAGAGAACGTGAAAATGCAATATTAAAAAGATTAGAATCAAAAGTTAGTGAAGAAGTTAAATTTGGTGTAGAGCCTCTTTATGAAAAAATATTTCAACTAAGTAAAGAGTACCAAATGGAAGTTATGAATAACTCTTCTTATAATCCTGAAAATTATTATGGATTAATTGGTGAAAAGTTATCTCATAGTAAATCAGCTAAAATTCACAAATTAATAGGTGGATATGATTATGAAATGTATCCAATGGATAGTTATGAACTTGAAAATTTTTTAAGAATTAGAGAATTTAGTTCAATGAATGTAACAATTCCATATAAAGTTGAAGCGATAAAATATATAGATGAAATGTCTTCTCTTGCAAAGGAAATAGGTTCTATAAACACAATTGTAAATAAAAAAGGAAAACTTTTTGGATATAACACAGATTATTATGGATTTAAATATATGTGTGATAAGGCAGGAATTTCTTTAAGAGATAAGAATGTATTAATATTTGGAACTGGTGGAGCAAGTAAAACTATTGAAACACTTGTTAGAGATGAAAAAGCTAAAAGTATAGTTTTAATAAGTAGACGTGGAGAAAATAATTATAATAATTTAGAAAAATTTAAAAATTATGATGTGATTATAAATACAACTCCAGTTGGAATGTATCCAAATAATTTAGAATGTAAAATAGACTTAGGAATTTTTGAGAATTGCCAAGCTGTAATAGATATTATTTATAATCCACTTAAAACAAAATTAATATTAAATGCAGAAAGACGTGGAATTAAAACAGCAACAGGTTTAGATATGTTAGTAAGTCAGGCATATTATGCTTCACAATTATTTTTAGATAAGGATTTACCTATTGAAAGTGTGGAAAGTACTATTAAAAAAATAAAACAAGAAATGTTAAATATTGTTTTAGTAGGTATGCCAGGTTCAGGTAAATCAACTATTGGAAAGATGCTTGCAAAAAAATTAAACAAAAAATTTGTCGACCTTGATCAATTAATTGAAGAAACTACTGGAATGAGTATTTCTGATATTTTTAAAGAAAAAGGCGAAGGTGAATTTAGAAATATAGAATCAGAATTAATTAAAAATGTTGGAAAAGAAAATGGATTAATCATTGCAACAGGTGGAGGAACTCCAATCTATCAAGAAAATAGTAATGCTCTATCTCAAAATAGTTATATAATATTTTTAGATAGAGATGTAAATAAACTTGAAAGAAAAGGAAGACCATTGTCTAAAGATATTGAAAGTTTAGAAATGTTATACAAAGATAGATATAATATTTATAAATCAATAGCTAGTAAAGAAATTAAAGTTTTAGAAGATATGGATAAGACTTTAGAATTAGTTATAGAAGGGCTAATAGAAGATGAAATTATTAGTGATTAATGGTCCCAATATTAATTTGTTAGGTCTAAGAGAGCCAGATATATATGGTAAAAAAACTTACAATGATTTATTAAAAATTATTGAAAGTGAAGAAAAAAATCTAGGTATAAAGATAGACACTTTTCAAAGCAATTGGGAAGGTGCTATAATTGATAAAATTCAAGATGCATTTAATAGATATAATGGTATAATAATAAATCCAGCAGCATATACGCATACAAGTATTGCAATACTTGATGCGCTAAAGGCTGTAAATATTCCTACTGTAGAAGTTCATATTTCAAAAGTTTCAGAACGAGAAGGATTTAGACAAATAAACTTTATTAGAAATTTTGTAGTTAATAGTTTTGAAGGATACGGAATTGAAGGATATAAAATGGCAATAGAATATTTATATGAAAAACTTAGATAAATATTCTATTGTATTTTTCAGTTGCAAATAAGAAGTTTTAATACATAGAATGAATTTTAAATTGACTACTGATATAATATAGTTAGGTGAAAGAGATGGAAAATAAAAAAGTGACTGAAGAAAAAAAAATAGTAAGAATAAAAAACATTGAAATTGGTTCGGGAAAACCTGTATTTATGGCAGGACCTTGCTCTATAGAATCAGAAGAACATATACTAGAAGAAGCAAAGGCTTTAAAAGAAATAGGTGTAGATATTTTAAGAGGTGGAGCTTTTAAACCGAGGACAAGTCCTTTTGATTTTCAAGGTCTTGGAATGGAAGGTTTAGAATATTTTAGAAAAGCAGCAGATGCAGTTGACCTTCCATTTGTTACAGAAGTTTTAAGTGAATCTGACATAGAGAAAATGGAAGAATATGTTGATATGTTTCAAGTTGGCTCAAGAAATATGTATAACTATGCTCTTTTAAAAAAACTTGGAAAGGTAAATAAACCAATACTTTTAAAAAGAGGTTTTTCAGCAACAATAAAAGAATGGGCAATGGCTGCAGAATATATTGCTATGGGTGGAAATGAAAATATAGTTTTTTGTGAAAGAGGAATCAGATCTTTTAGTGACTATACTAGAAACACATTAGACTTAGCAGGAGCTGTTTTATTAAAGAATATGACAGGTAGACCTGTGATTGTAGATCCAAGCCATGGAACAGGGCTAAGAGAACTTATAGAGCCAATGACAGATGCTTCAATAGCTTGTGGTCTGGATGGAGTTATAATAGAAGTTCATCAATGTCCTGATGAGGCATTAAGTGATGGAAAACAAACTATAGATTATGAAACTTACAGAAAAATAAGGAATAAATATTAAATGAAAATTATATTTTCTCCAGCAAAGGATATGGATTTATCGAATCCAATATGGGATGAACAAGTAAATTTTAATGATAATACTTTTAAGATTATAGAAGAAATTAATAAATTATCAGAAGATGAAATAAAGAGTGCTTTAAAAATAAATGATAATATTTATAAAGATGTAGATAGTTTTTATAAAAATATTACAAAAGAGCCTTTTTATAAGAGTATTTATTTATACAATGGACTTAGTTTTCGACAAATTGAAAAAAGTTTTACAAAAGAAGAACAAGAATATTTAAATAAGAATCTTTTAATTTTATCGGCATTGTATGGACCGATAAAAGCTTTTGATTTAATTTCTCCATATAGACTTGATATGAATGTAAAAATAAAAATAGATGGAAATAATTTAAAAAAATATTGGAAGGATATTTATAATTCATATTTTTTAAAAGATGAAGTTATTTTTAATCTTGCTAGTGATGAGTTTTCAAATTTAATAGATAGAGATAAAGTAAAAATTATTGATTTTGAATTTTTTATGAGAAAAGATGGCAAATTAAAATCTCATTCAACAACATCAAAAAAAGCTCGTGGATTAATGTTGGATTTTTGTATTAAGAATAATATTAATTCAGTAGAAGATTTAATTTCAAAAGAAATTGAAAGATTAGAATTTATAAAAATTGAAAATAATAAATTAACATATATTTTAAAAGATTAAACCTATATTTTTATGGGTTTATTTTTTTACTATCAAAAAAGCAAAATATTTTGTAAAATATAATTAGAATTATAATACAAAAGGGGCAGATCATATGAAAAATAAAAAAAGTATGAAAAATGTATTTGTAGTTTCATTTATTTTGGGAATATTTACAACAATAAGTTTGCTAACGGGATATTTATCTAAAAATACTATGGATAAAGATGTAAAAGAATTTAAAATAAAAGAATAGTATTAAAATTTAAAATAAGGATATATTTTTGTGATTTATAAGTCTTTACATTTTAGTTAATAAGTCATTTAAAGATATAATTATGGTATAATATTATGATAATTGGTAGTTGTAAAATTAAACTTAGACTTTACTCACCAGAAAGTTTAAAAGAAAAGAGAATGATTATAAAATCTCTTATAGAGCGATTAAAACATAGATTTAATATTTCAATAGCTGAAGTTTCTGACAATGATTTATGGCAAATATCAACAATAGGAATTGCAATTGTTGGAAATGAAAGTGTTTATGTAGATGAAGTTATAAATAAAATTATAAACTTTATAGATAATTTTGAGCTTGTTGAAATAATAGATTGTGAAATAGAAATGTTGTAGGAGAATATGAGAAAATTATTAACAAAAGCAGAAGTAGAAGAAGTATTAGAAATTTTAGATAAAACTTATCCAGATGCAAAGTGTGAACTAGATCATAATAGTCCCTTTGAGTTGTTAGTAGCGACAATTTTATCAGCTCAATGTACTGATATTAGAGTAAATATGGTTACTAAGGAATTGTTTGAATTTTGCAATACTCCTTATGATTTTGTTGAACTTGGAATAATTGAACTTGAAAAAGAGATAAAAACTTGTGGGTTTTATCGAAATAAAGCAAAAAGTATAATAGGTGCTTCTATGAAAATCATTGAGGAATTTAATGGGGAAGTCCCAAAGACAATTGTAGAATTAATGACTCTTCCAGGTGTGGGGAAAAAGACAGCCAATGTTGTAGCATCAACTTGTTTTGGAGTTCCAGCTATTGCAGTAGATACTCATGTATTTAGATTATCTAATAGAATTGGATTTGTTGATGAAAATAATGTAAAAGATACTGAAGAAGTTCTTCAAAGAAAAATAAAAAAATCTATGTGGACAAAGGCACATCATCTTTTAATTTTCCACGGAAGAAGAGCTTGTAAGGCAAGAAAACCTCTTTGTGAAGAGTGTAATATAAACTCCTATTGTAAATACTATCTAAGGGGAGAGAATTAATGGGAAGACTTGATGTTATCAAGGAAAAAGGATTGGAATTATTAGAAAAAATAAAAGAAAATAAAATAGTTTTATTATCTGTTGTGGCATTTGTTTTTGTGATGTCTTTTGTATATTATGGTCATGAAAAAAAATCAGATCATATAACTCATGGAATTAAAATAGATGGAATTAAAGTAGCAGGGCTTAATAAAGAAGAAGCAAAGAAAAAAATAGAAAAGACAAAAGAAGATGAAATTAAAGATGAAGAAATAAACTTTATTTTTGGTGAAAAAAATTATAAAGTACCTGTAAGAGATTTAGGATATTCATTAAACACAAATGAAGTTGTAAATGAAGCTTATAATATTGGAAAAACTAATAATGTTTTTAAAGATTATTTTAATATTATAGGGGCAGGAATTTTTAGAAAAAATATAAAATTAAATGAAACTTTTAATGAAGAAAAAGTAAATTTAGCATTAGATCAATTAGATGGTCAAATTCATATTGAGCCAATAAACGCTCATATGTATGTAAAAGATGATGATTTTAAAATAGTTAAAGAATCAAATGGTAGAGCTATAAATCGTAAAAAAACAAAAGAACTTATAGATAATTATTTAAATGATAAAAAAGATGTAGAGCTTGTAATAAAAACTTTAAAACCTAGCTTATATGAAAAAGATTTTAATGGAATTGATAGTTTATTAGCAGAATATTCTACAAATTATTCTTCAAGTGGATCGAATCGTAAAGAAAATATATCTTTAGGAGCAAGTTTCTTTGATGGTATTTTATTAGAACCAAATAAAGAAATATCTTTTAATGCTCAAACTGGTGGAATTACTGAAGAACAAGGATTTAAAACTGCAGGAGTTATATTAAATGGAGAATTAGATAGTGGTATTGGTGGAGGAATTTGCCAAGTATCAACAACTCTTTACAATGCACTTATAAGAGCAGATGTAGATATAACGGAAAGATATAATCATTCCAGACCAATAGGATATGTACCTTTAGGAACAGATGCAGCAGTAGTTGATGGATATAAAGATTTAAAATTTGTAAATAATGGAGAATATCCTTTATATTTAAAATCATATACTGATGGAAATAATGTTAAATTTAAAGTTTATGGAAATAAAAAAAGTAATGACTATGATATAAATATTGTTCCAAAATTAGTTTCAGTAAAAGAACCTAGAGAAATAAAAAAATATTCTACAAAATTACCATCAGGACAAACTGAAATAAAAAGTTCAGGTTCAAAAGGGTATTATTATGAAACATATAAAGAATATGTAAAAGATGGAGAAGTTGTTAATTCTGAAAAAATTTCAAATTCCAATTATGTTGCAAAAGATAGAGTTGTTGTAATTGGTGAAGGTGAAAATAAAATAGCAAAAGAAAAAGAAGATAACAAAGATAGATCATAAAAAAGAACGCTTATAAGCGTTCTTTTTTTACTTTATTTTAAAATTATTATGACTTTTTACAATATAAGTTTTATTTTTTAAACTTTTAAAGAAATCTTCAGTTAAATCTCCTCTTATAGTTCCTCGTTTATGCCCATTAATATCTAAATATTTACTACTTTTAATTTTTTCAAAAGTTTTATCTTTTAGTGGTCCTGTTTCTGAAGTAAGATAATTCATTCGATATTCATTTAAAGCAATAATTAATTTATCATTTTCTTTTATATTCTCATTATTTAAATACTTTAAATTCTCAATCCTATCTCCAATAGATTTTTCTAAATTAACATTGTATTTAATGTTTCCAAAAATATCAAAAGTTTTGTATTTTAATTTTTTTCTATCACTACTTACAATGATTTTTCCATTTTCTTTTTGGAAATATGAAGCGCTCCACTCCATATATAGCTTTAAATCACGACCTGTGATTTCATAAAGGGAAACTTCGCCACCAGCATAAGAATATAAATTTGCCATATCAGAACGTGTTAGTGGACCATTTCTAAGAATAGCATTTGAGTTATCGATTTGAAAAGCAGTAACATCAGCTTTAGAAAAACTAAGCATAACATCAGTTATTAAATGTGCTATTGGGCTGTCACTTAAATCAACATTTGAATTTTCATCAGAATTTTCAATATAACCAATTTTTTTATGTGTGTAGGATAATATATCCTTGTGAAAATCTTTAAAATAATTAAGTATAAATTTATCTGGTTTGTATTGAGATGTTTCAATAAGTTTAGAAGATTTATTTATTAATTTTTTATTTTCAAAATTTAATGTTATTTGAGCTAGATTTTTTCCATAAACATGGGGTTGAGTTATTAAAATGTCTTTATAAAAAAACTCTTCGATTTTTTGATGAGTGTGCCCACAAACTATGGCATCAATTGCGCTAGGATCTTTGAGATTATCAATAATAGAAATCACACCGCTATTTAATTCTGAATTTTCATCTTCTAGTCCAAGATGAAACATACCAATGATAGCGTCAGTTTCTTTTTTTAAAGATTCTAAAATATTATCAAGTTCTATAACAGGATCAGTTATAATAAGATTTCCAAGAGCCTCTTTACTTTCAAATTTATTTATAAGAGGAGTATTAATACCTATAAATCCTATTTTTAAATTATTAATTTCAATAATAGAATATTTTTTGAAAAAATTATCATTTGAATTTGCCATTAAAGTGTTATTTTTAAATTGATTAATAACATTTTTTAAGTTGGGAACTCCGTAATTAAATTCATGATTTCCAAGATTCCAAATTGAATAACCAATATAATTCATCATATTAATAGCAGGATGAATTTTATCTTCGTTAAAGTTACCAATGAAATTTCCTTGAATCATATCTCCATTATCAACAATGATTTTGTTTTCAGCTTTGGAGTTTTTGAAAATAGTACTAATTGTAGCTAGTGAATTGGAACAAGCCTCATCTTTAGCATAGTCATAATTATTTATAAAGCCGTGAACATCAGATGATGCAAAAATATTTATTTCCATAAATTCCTCCATTATTTTAAAGAATAGCATAAATATTTTTATTTATAAAGCATTTATAACAATGATATAGATTTAAATATAGAAAAGTATGATAAATCATTAAGATTACTATAATTTAGAACATAATATTTTAGAAATAAGTATATATATGATAAAATAACCTAAGGAAAAGAGAGGTATAAAATGGAAAAACAACTTATTCTTGCAGAGAAACCTTCTGTAGCAAGAGATATTGCAAGAGTTTTAAACATAAAAGAAAAACATAATGGATATTTTGAATCCAATGATAGAATTGTAACTTGGGCTTTAGGACATTTAGTTACTTTAAGTACACCAGAAGAATATAATAAAAGATATCAAAAATGGAATATGGAAGATCTTCCTATTATGCCAGAAGAAATGAGACTTACAGTTATAAAAAATTCAAGAAATCAGTTTAATACTGTGAAAACTTTATTAAATAGAAAAGATGTAACTGAAGTTGTAATTGCAACAGATGCTGGACGTGAAGGAGAACTTGTTGCAAGACTTATACTTAAAATGAGTGGCTGTCATAAAAAATTAAAAAGATTATGGATTTCATCAGTTACTGATAAGGCTATAAAAGATGGATTTAATAATTTAAAAGATGGTAAAGAATATTACAATTTATACAGATCAGCAATGGCTAGAGCAGAAGCAGACTGGATAGTTGGGATAAATGGTTCTCGTGCTTTAACTTTAAAATATAATACACCACTTTCTTGTGGTCGTGTTCAAACTCCAACTTTAAATATCATAAAACAAAGAGAAGAAGAAATTACATCTTTTATACCCAAAGATTATTTTGGAATTGTAATTAAAACAAATACAATGGAGTTTAAATGGACAGATAAGAGAAATCAAAAATCTACTCCAAATGAAGATAAAATAGATGAAATTATTTCAAAAATCAAAGATGGAAAATTAGAAATAATAGAAATTAAATCTGAGGAAAAGAAAAAATATCCTCAAGAATTATATGACCTTACAAATCTTCAAAGAGATGCCAATGTTAGATATAATTTTTCTGCTAAGGAAACATTAAATTTAATGCAAGGTTTATATGAAAGACATAAAGTTTTAACTTATCCAAGAACAGATAGTAGATATTTAACTAGTGATATTGTTCCAACTTTAAAAGATAGATTAAACGCTATGGCAACAGGCTCTTATAAAGAATATGCAAGAAAACTTGCAAATACAAATATTAAATCAAGTAAAAAATTTGTAAACAATGAAAAAGTATCTGATCACCATGCCATTATTCCAACTGAAGAAAAACTTAGATTAAGTAATTTAAGTGATTCGGAATTTAAAATATATGATTTAGTTGCAAAAAGATTTTTATCAGTTTTAATGGATCCATATGTATATGAAGAAGTTCAAATTACAGCAAAAATTGGAGATGAACTTTTTGTAGCAAGTGGTAAAAGAGATATATCACTAGGATTTAAAACTCTAGATTCCTATGAAGAGGAAGAAGAGGAAAATCAAAAGGTTTATAATTTAAATAAAGGTGATAATTTAACTGTTAAATCAATTAAAAAAACATCAAGAAAATCATCACCACCAGCAAGATTCAATGAAGGTGCACTACTTTTAGCTATGGAAAATCCTACCAAATACGATAAAGAAATGAGTAGTGAAAATAAAAAAACTTTAAAAGAAACTGGTG
>CAMIZH010000031.1 GCA_946403255.1 uncultured Peptoniphilaceae bacterium
CTTCATAAACTACGAAGTCTTCTTTGCCAGCACCGCAAAGTGGGCAAACCCAATCTTCTGGAAGATCGTTAAATGAAGTTCCTGGAGCGATTCCACCATCGTCATCGCCTACAGCTGGGTCATATATATATCCACATAATTCACATTCAAATTTTTGCATATTAATTAAGTCTCCTTTCAATAAATCTATAATTTTTATAATTCTTAATATACTATATTTTACCCTTTTTGTAAATAAACTAACAACTAATCTTATAAAATAATAAAACCTAAAACTTGTCAAAGAAAAGTTTAATAATTAATTAATCGGGGTAAAATATAAAATAGTAAAATCGGGGTGAATACAATGGAAGTAATATACAGTTTTAGCGGCTCGGTCAAATCAGACTTAGACTCTGTTAAAATATTTTTAAAAACGATATTAGAAAAATTAACTGAATATATAGATGATGAAGACTTATTTTTTGATATAAGACTTATTTTAAATGAATTAATTGTAAATGGTGCGATTCATGGTAATTGTGAAAATATAAATAAATTAGTTTTTTTAACTTTAATATTAGATCAAGAAGGTATAAAAATAAATGTTAAAGATGAAGGATGCGGAATAAATCATGAAATAGATTCTTATGATGTGGAAGATATGAAATGTTCAGGAAGAGGACTTATTCTCGTGGAAGCCCTTACAGATTCTTTAATATTAGATAGAAATGAAATATTTGCTGTAAAATATATTTAAATTTGTTTAAATAATGCTTTTTGTGGTAAAATATAACTCAACTAAAAATATAAGTCTAAATAGATATTATGTTTTTATCAATGTATGTATATTGAAATTGTATAGAATTGCAAATACACACCGATTTAAGCAGTGTGTATTTTTATTTGAGGGGGAATTAAGATGAAATTATTAATACCAGGACCTGTAGAAGTTAGAGATGAAATTTTACAAGTAATGAGTGAGCAATTAATCTCACATAGAAGTATAGAAGCTTCAAATATTCAAATCAATATAGAAAAGAATATGAAAAAAATATGGAATACAGAAAATGATATTCTTTTATCTACATCATCAGGAACGGGACTTATGGAAGCTGCGATTAAATCTTGTACCCTGAAAAAAGCTGCTGTATTTTCAGTGGGCGGATTTGGAGATAAATGGTATGAATTAGCTATTGCAAATGGAATAGATACAGATATTTATAGAGCAGAAGCAGGAGAGCCAACAACAAAAGAAGTATTAAAAGAAGCGCTTGATAAAGGTATATATGATGTTATTACAATAACTCATAATGAAACATCAACAGGAGTACAAAACAACTTAGAGGAGCTTTCAGAAGTTTATAAAAACTATAATGTAATTGTACTAGTTGATACAGTTTCTTCAGCTGGTGGAGCTCATATAGACGTTGATAAAAATGGAATAGATATAGCTATAACATCAACTCAAAAATGTCTGGGACTTCCTCCAGGAATGGCATTTTGTACATTATCTGAAAGAGCAAGAAATCGTGCTGAACAAGTGCCTAATAGAGGTGGATATTTAGATATTTTAAATTTATATAAATTTATGAAAGCATCACATCAATATCCTTCAACACCAAATGTTTCATTAATGAGAGCAACAGAAGCACAGCTTGATTATATAGTAAATGTAGAAGGTGTTGAAAATAGAATAAATCGTCATCAAACAATGGCAAAAATGGTAAGAGATTGGGCTAAAGATCATGGTGGAATATTTGCAAATGAAGAATATTTATCAGATACTTTAACTACTATAAAAATAAAAGATGAGTCTGTATTTAAAATATTATCTGAAGAAATGAAAAATAGAGGATGTATATTGGGAAGTGGATATGGAAACTTAGCAACTGTAAACTTCAGACTTGCTCATATGGCAGATAGAAGTGTAGATGAAATGCAAGAAGTTTTAGATATGCTTTCAGAAATATGGAATGAAAAAATTAAATAAGTTATAAATATGTAAAGATGTCTTCTGTTTTAGAAGACGTCTTTTTTGTAAATAAAAAAAGCAGATTTAAATCTGCTTTTTTCAAAAAGTATAATATATATATAATGTATAAAAGAGTGTTAACTATTATCTAAATAGAGATCCACCAACAATTAGTTTTTGGATTTCATTTGTACCTTCATAAATTTGAGTTATTTTAGCATCTCTCATCATTCTTTCAACATGGTATTCTTTCATGTAACCATTTCCGCCTAGCATTTGAACACATTCAGTTGTTACATGCATAGCAGCATCTGTACATAAATATTTTGCTTTTGCAGCAGATAAAGAATAATCTTTTCCACTGTCTTTATCGCAACATGCTTTGTAAAGCATATATTTAGCAGCTTCAATTTCCATTTGTAATTCTGCCATTTTAAACATTAGATATTGGTTTTTGAAAAGTGGTTTTCCAAATTGTTCTCTTTCTTTTAAATATTCAATTGCAATTTCAAAAGCACCTTCAGCAATACCAAGACCTTGAGCAGCAACACCAATTCTACCAGCATCAAGAGTCTTCATAGCAGTTTTAAATCCATGGCCATCCATAGCGATTTTATTTTCTTCTGGAACTCTAACATCTTCAAGTATGATTTCTGAAACTTGAGCAGCACGAATTCCCATTTTATCTTCAATTTTTCCAACTTTAAGTCCTGGAGTACCAGCTTTAACTATAAAGCAAGCAAGGCCTTTTGCTTTTTTTTCAGGTTCAGTAAGAGCATAAATAGCATAGTATCCAGCAAGAGGTCCATTAGTATTAAATATTTTCATACCATTAAGAACATATTCATCACCATCTTTAACAGCAGTTGTAATACAACCAGCAGCGTCAGAACCAGCATTAGGTTCAGTAAGTCCAAATGCACCATGAACTTTACCAGATAAAACTTCTGGAAGGAATTTTTTCTTTTGCTCTTCAGTAGCATCAGAGTTTACAACACTTCCACCGTATAGAGAAGTTGTAACTGAATAAGAAATACCCATAGATGCATCTACTTTTGAAATTTCTTCAACTGCAAGAGCATATTCTAAATATCCAAGACCTTGTCCGCCATATTCTTTAGGATATGGAAGACCAATTAGTCCCATCTCTCCCATTTTATGATATAGCTCAAGAGGGAAAGTAGAAGTTTGATCTCTTTCTATAACACCTGGTTTTAATTCTTCTTGTGCAAATTTTCTAGCAGCCATTTGAATAGCTTGTTGTTGTTCGTTTAATTCGAAGTTCATATTATCCTCCTTAAAATAAGTAACGTTTTCTTTAAATATATTAAGTTTACAATAAATAGGTAAAAGTAAGAAAATAATCCTAGCTAATTATCATGTAAATTAAAACAGAGTATTAAAAGAGTGAAGAAAGCGACATATCAATATTAATAATCAGAGTAATAATTAGCGTGCGAATTACTTTAAAGCTAATATAGCACTTTAAAAAAATAATGTCAACAAGAAAACTAAAAATAAAACTGTACTTATTTAATGCTAGATTACATACAAAATTTTAAATTATTATCTTGACAAAAGAAAGTGGAAGTACCATAATGTATTTAAGCAAATGTTTTCACTATTTTACACATGTTTAGAGTTTATAATATTATTGCCAGATATATTATAGTAAAACATTTGCATATAAATAGTGTAGATTAATGGATCAAGTTTTAAGGGGTCAAATTAACTATATTTTCAAAAGTTAAAAAATTAACTAAGTCAGTACATAGTGTACTATTTTTTTAACCTATATATTTAGTGTACTAAGTATTAGTACTTTGGATAGTTTGACTTACTTAATTTATAGTGTTTTAAATTTAGGAGGAAATCATGAAAAATTTATTAATGGAAGTTGAAAATGAAGTAGCAGTAGTAACAATTAACAGACCAAAATCACTAAATGCTCTTAATAGTGAAACTTTAGCAGAAATAAATGAGCTTTTTACAGAAATTGAAAAAAGAAAAGATATTAGAGTAGTAATTTTAACTGGTAGCGGAGAAAAATCTTTTGTAGCTGGTGCAGATATTTCTGAAATGGTGAATGCTTCTTCTCAAGAAGGAAGAATAATGGGAATGTTAGCTTATGAAGCTTTTAGTAAAATAGAAAATGTTCCTCAAGTTGTAATTGCAGCTGTAAATGGTTTTGCACTTGGAGGTGGATGTGAACTTGCAATGTCATGTGATATTAGAGTTGCAGCAGAAAATGCTAAGTTTGGTCAACCAGAAGTTGGTTTAGGAATTCTTCCAGGATTTGGTGGAACTCAAAGACTTCCAAGACTTGTTGGTAAAGGTAGAGCAAAAGAACTTATTTTTACAACAGATATGATTGATGCTAATGAAGCTTATAGAATTGGTCTTGCAAATAAAGTAGTTAAACAAGAAGAACTTCTTGATACTTGTAAAGAAATGGCAGCAAAAATGTTATCTAAAGGAAGTTTTGCAATAACTCTTGCTAAACAAGCAATTAATGTTGGTACTGAAACTGACCTTGCAAGTGGACTTCAATTAGAAGCAAACTTATTTGGACTTGCTTTTTCAACTGGAGATAAAAAAGAAGGAATGACAGCATTTCTTGAAAAACGTAAAGCAGATTTAACAGATTTTTAATAAATAGTTTAATTTAATTCAGTAATTTATATAAGGGGGAGAATAATGAGGAAGGTTCCTGTTATTAGTGCAAGAGAAGCTGCAAATATGATTACTGACAATGCAACGGTTACAAGCTCAGGCTTTGTAGCTAGTTGCATGCCAGAAGCATTGACAAGTGCAGTAGAAGAAAGATTTTTAGAAACTAACTCACCAAAAGATATTACAGTTTTTTATGCGGCAGCTCAAGGAAATAGAGATGGCTCTGGAGCAGATCATTTTGCTCATGAAGGTCTTGTAAAAAGAGTTATTGGTGGACATTGGAATATGGTGCCAAAACTTGGAGAAATGGTTCTTCAAAATAAAATTGAAGGATATAATTTCCCACAAGGTACGCTAGCTCAACTTTTTAGAGATATAGCTGGTAAAAAACTTGGAACACTTACACATGTAGGTTTAAATACTTTTGCAGATCCAAGAATTGAAGGTGGAAAGCTAAATAGTATAACTACTGAAGATTTAGTTGAAGTTGTAGAAGTATTAGGAGAAGAAAGACTTTTATATAAAGCATTTGATGTAGATTTTGCTTTAATAAGAGGTACTTATGCCGATGAGTGTGGAAACGTTACTTTAGAACACGAAGTGGCAACAACTGAATGTACTTCAATGGCACAAGCTGTTAAAAATTGTGGTGGTAAAGTAATAGTTCAAGTTGAAAATGTAGTTCAAGCTGGAAGTTTAGACCCAAGACTTGTTAAAATTCCAGGAATATATGTAGATGCAATTGTAGTTGCAGAGAAAAAAGAAGATCACGAACAATGTAGAGGTTGTGAGTATGATCCTGCAATGTCTGGAGAAATTAAAGCTCCTGTAGATTGTAATTCAAATAGCAAATTAGATGCTAAAAAAATTATTGGACGTCGTGCAACATTAGAATTAGAAGAAGATACAGTTGTTAACTTAGGAATTGGTGCTCCTGAATATGTATCTGTAGTTGCAAATGAAGAAGGTATTGGAGATTATATGACTCTTACTGTTGAAGCAGGAGCAGTTGGAGGAATACCTCAAGGTGGAGCGAAATTTGGGGGATCTGTAAATCCAGATTGTATATTAGATCAAGCTTATCAATTTGATTTTTATGATGGATCTGGAGTAGACCTTGCATTTCTAGGACTTGCTCAGGCTGATAGCAAGGGAAATATCAATGTATCTAAATTCGGACCTAGAATTGCTGGTTGTGGAGGATTTATTAATATAACTCAAAATGCCAAAAAAGTATTTTACTGTGGAACATTTACTGCAGGCGGTTTAAAAACAGAAGTAGTAGATGGGAAATTAAATATAATTCAAGAAGGAAAGTCTGTTAAATTTTTAGCAGATGTAGAACAAATTACATTTAGTGGTGAGTATGCAAATAAAGTAGGTCAACCAGTTATGTATATAACTGAAAGAGCAGTATTTAGACTTGAAAAAGATGGTATGCATTTAATTGAAATTGCTCCAGGAGTTGATTTACAAACTCAAGTTTTAGATTTAATGGAATTTAAACCAATAATAGATGAACCACTTAAAACTATGGATTTAAGAATTTTTAAAGATGAAATTATGGGATTAAAATAAAAATTAGAGGAGAATTATTATGGACTTTGGTATAATTATTCTAGTAGTAGCAATATTACTCTTTGCTCTACTAGCTTTTAAACAAATTAGTGCCTTAATTCTGGCACCAGTAGTATCAATATTTGTAATAGTTTTTTCAGGAATGCCAATACTTGTAACCCTGAAAGAACAATTTATGCCAGCAGCAGCGGATTATTTTTCAAATTATTTTTTAATCTTCTTTGTTGGAGCATTATTTGGTTCAGTGTATCAATTTACAGGAGCAGCAGAATCTATTGCAAGATTTATTGCAAAATTCTGTAAAGGAAGATTTGTAGCACCGATTATTATGACAATAACAGGTATCTTAACTTATGGTGGAATAAGTGGATTTGTTGTTTTCTTTGTAGTGTATCCAATAGCTTTACAATTATTTAAAGAAGGAAATATAACAAGAAGACTTATACCTGCAGCTATATCATCAGGTTGTTGGACTTGGTCAATGAGTGGACCGGGATCTCCATCAATTCAAAACGTTATAGCATCAGAAAACTTAGGAACAACTGCAAATGCAGCTTTCTTACCATCACTAATATCTACAGTTGTAATGTATGCATTAATATTTGCATGGTTAGAGTATAGAACTGCTAAATTTACTAAGAAAAATATGCTTTTTGATGATAAGACATTAACTTATCAATTAACTGAAGAAGAATTGGACAATGCAGATGAAGAAAAAGATCTTCCAAATGAATTACTTTCTTTTGTACCAATTTTAGCAATATTACTTTCTTTTAACGTGTTACATATACCAGTTGAAATTGCAGTTTCATTAGGAATTGCGTTAAGTGTTATTTTATTTTTTAACAAAATTGGAAGTCCTAAAAAATGGATTGAAGTTTTTAATAAAGGTGCATCGGATTCAGGGGTAGCTATTTTAAATACAGCTATCGTTGTAGGATTTGGTGGTGTAGTAAAACAAACACAAGCATTTTCTAACTTAGTTGAATCACTTCAAGGATTTAACTTAAGTCCACTAATATTTGTAATGATTACAGTTTCAATTTGTGCTGGAGCTTGTGGTTCTGCATCTGGAGGACTTGGAGTTGCATTTAATGCATTAAAAGAAACTTATGTGGAAATGGGAATAGATCTAAACTTTGTTCATAGAATAGCAACAGTATCTGCAGGAACATTAGATACATTACCACATCAAGGTACACAAATTACACTATTAAACATATGTAAATTAACTCATAAAGAAGCTTATTATGACATAGCTATAACTCAAATTTTAATACCATTTATAGTATGTTTTGTATTTATAGGTTTAGTAAATATAGGAATTGTATAATTATAAATAGAAGATATCTATGCAATATGGATATCTTCTATTCTTTTAGGGGAAGAAAATATGAATATATTAATAGTTTTGAGAAATATTTATAAAAATAAAGATTTATTTGATAATGAAGAATATTTAAGTAAAAGTGACCATAATATAATTACAGAAGCTTTGAAAATAAAAGATAAATATGATGTAAAAATTAAAACAGTCCTTCTTGGCGAAGATGTTATTGAAAATGATAAAACTTTAAAAGAATCTCTAGCCATGGGAGTGGATAAATCCTATCTAATTAATTCAAAGGATTTAGATTTAACAGATCAAAAACAAAGCGCATTAGTTTTGAAAAAATTTATAGAAAAATACGAAAAAGATTTAGATTTAATATTATTTGGAAGACTTGCTTATACTGGAGATTCTGTTCATATAGCAACATTATTAGCAGAAATATTAGATATAAAAAGAGTTATGTATAGTAAGGAATTTCATTTTAAAGATGAAAAAATTGAAATTATAAAAAAAATAGATAATAATACAGATTATAAATATAAATTAGATAAACCATTAGTTATTCAATCAATTAGAGATAAAGATTTAGTGAGATATCCAACGATTGAGGATATTATAAATGCATATAGTAAAAAAGAAATTGAAAAAATAGATATAGATGATTTAATATCTAAAATAGATGAAAATGATTTAGTTTTATATAGGAATATAGCTTTAGAAGAAGATTTAAATAAAGATTTAGTTGATTTAACAGACAAAAGTGATTTAGATTCTGCAAAAAATTTAGTTGAAGTACTAAGAAAACTTAGTAATTAAGGAGGATATTATGATTTATGTATTAGGAGATAAAAATATAAAGTCAAATATAGCCTTAATTGGAAAGGCTAATGAACTTGCAAAAAAATTTGATAATATTGTAAAAATTATATTTATCGATGACAAAGTAAGAGATTATCAAAAGGGATATAAAGTTGACGAAACTATATTAATTAAAACCAGAGAAGGTAATTTATATGATTATGAGATATATTCTAAAAATTTATTATCTATAATAGATGAAAAAGTTGATCTTATAATTTTTCCTTCAAATGAAGTTTATAGAGAGATAGCAGCCATACTAAGTATAAGACTGAATTCTACTCTTTTAACGGAAGCAACTGATTTAAGAGTTGAAGAAAATAAACTTATTGGAATGCGTCCATCAATTGGAGGAGATTCTTTTTCAGAGTTTACATTTAAAGACAGACCTTATTTAATTACATCAAAATCATTAGTATATAGTGATGAAAGTACAAAACTTGAAAATTATAATATAGATGAAATAAATATTAATAATGAGAAGAGGGCTTATGATATAGAAGAAGTAATTAACTTTGAACAAAAAGTTAAAGATATTAAAGATGCAGATATAATATTTGCTGGTGGTCGTGGACTTTTAGGAGAAGAAAATTTTAAAGAACTTAGAAAACTGGCAAGTTTTTATAATGGATCAGTGGCAGGCTCAAGACCAACTGTTGATCAAGGATATATAAAAGTAACAGAACAGGTTGGACAAACAGGTAGTTTTGTAAAACCTAATGTATATTTGGCATTTGGAATATCTGGAGCGATACAACATATAGCAGGAATGAAAGATTCTAAAAAAATTATAGTTATAAATAATAATAAAAGTTCTAATATATTTAAATTTGCAGATTATGCAATAGTTGCTGATGCAAATTCAATAATAAGAAATATGATAAATATTTTACAAAGAGAAGCTAATAGTTAAACTATTAGCTTCTCTTTATAGGGTACAGATTCTCTTTAAGTATTTTTTTAAAAGCAATTCTTCTTCTGTCGTAAATATCATCATAACGTCTTCGTTAACTTCCTCAACGGCTTTGTTAACATCAATTTCTAATGCTTTTGATTTTTCAGTTAAATCAATTTTAATAAATCGTCTGTCGTTGATATCTATATTTCTTACAATTAAATCTTTTTTTTCCATTCTTTCTAGAATGCCAGAAATAGTAGAATTTTCTATGCTTAAGTACTGTGCGATTTCCTTTGGATTATGCATATCCAGTTGCCAAATACATTGCAGTACTCCGTATTGAACTGGAGTGATATCAAATTGTGATAATTTATTTTTCATTTTTTGAAATACTTTATGTTGAGAAGTTGTTAATAAAAAGTTGATACAATCATTTAGATAGATAACAATCTCTCCTTTCTCAAAATAATATTTTGCACATTAACTATTATAGAACATTTTTAATAAAAAAACATGAATAAATAGAAAATAAAAAAAGAAAAACAAGGCTATTAACCTTGTTTTAATGATTTTCTATTATTTAATTTTTTCTTAGCTATATTTGTAATATCAATTATTTCACGAACACCAAGTTTATATAATAAAACTCCATATATAATAACAGCAATTCCAACTACTATCATAAGTATAATGAGTTTTAAAAGTGTTGTAGCAGCATTTCCAGATACGAAGTTTATTAAGTATCCTTCAATTGGGAAGTATAGTAAACAAAATACGCCCATAACTGCAGATGCCATTAGTGTTTTTACTAAAGCTCTTATTATTGATTTAAGTCCTAAGTTTCCAATTTGTCTTTTAAGTAAAATAAATGAGATTAGTACAGCAACAGTAGTTGCAATACTTACTGAAGCAGCAAGTCCTCTTGTACCATATTTATGCGCTACAAGTAGGTTTAGTGCAATATTAATTGCTACGTTTATTGCTCCAACAACAAAAGGAGTTTTAGTGTCTGAAATAGAATAATAGACTCTATTTAAAACATTTGAAACTGAAATTGATATAAGTGCTAATGTATAGCATCTTAAAGTAGCTGTTGTGTCAATTGCATTTTGAACAGTAAAACGACCATGAAGATAAGCTATATCTACAATTGGTCTTGCAAGTATTAACATCCCTATAGTTGCAGGAACTGTTAAGAATAGAACTGTTTTTATAGATGCATTCATAACTCTTTTACCTTGTTTTACATTTCCAGTACCAAAGGCACGTGACATAGTTGGAAATATTATTGCAGTAATAGCAGTTATGAAAATTCCAAGTATCATTGTATTCATTTTATTTGCATAGTTAAGAATAGAAGCAGCACCAGTTTCCATACCTAGAGCTAAGTTTCTATTTACGATAACATTTAAATCATTTACAGAAGTTGCAATAAGTACTGGAACGGCAAGTAAAAGTGCTTCTTTTACATATTCATCTTTAAAATCAAGTATAAGTTTAGGTCTATATCCAACTTTAAAAGCATCTGGAAGTAGGAATAATATTTGTGCTAGAACACCAATAACTGATGCAATAGTAAGTCCTACAATTCCAATATGATGCAAGAAGGAAAGATAAAAAATATATACAATATTTAATGGTATAGCAATAGCTCCTGCTGCTGCAAATTTTCCTTCATATTGTAAGAATCCAGTAAATACTCCAGCAATTGCTGAAAATAAAATTACAGGCATTCCAATTTTTGTAAGTTTAACAACAAGTTCAAATGTTTCTGGATCAGCTTTAAGAGCTGTTAAGTATGAAACATATTGAGCAAAAATAATACCTAATGCAATTAATACTACTGAAAAAATAGAGACAATAGAAAGCATATTATTTGTATATTTAAGCTTATGGTCTTCTCCAAGTTCGTTTTCTACCTTTTGAAGTCCAGGTATAAAAGTTGTAGAAATCGAAGTAACAATCAGTGCTGATATAATAGCAGTTGCTGCTTGAGATGCTGTAAAGGCATCCATTTCAATTCCTGCACCAAACTTAGATGCTTGTAAACTTTCTCTAAAAAATCCTAAAATTTTGCCTATAAAAGAAAAAAACACTATAGCCAGTGTTGATCTCGCAAGCTTTTTAGTTGATTCCATTTTTACCTCCAATTGAGTAATATTCATTAATAAAAAGTATATTATCTATAAGGGCATAAGTCAACTAAGATGGCTATATATTGCTTAATCTTAGCAATTACTTTAATATATTAAGTGGGGTGATATTTATGAAAAATTTAGAACTAATCAAAAGAGTTGCTCCATACTTTAAAAAGTATAAAGGCATATTATTTTTAGACTTATTTTGTGCAGGACTTACAACTGCATCTGAAATGATACTTCCACTTATTTTAAGAAAACTTACAAATACAGGAATGTATAATTTTTCAGAACTTACAATGAGTTTAATCTTAAGATTAGGTTTTTTATTTGCTATATTAAAAGTAGTTGATTTAATTGCAGGATATTATATGACAAGTATAGGTCATATAATGGGTGCAAAAATAGAAACAGATATGAGAGCTGACTTGTATACTCATCTTCAAAGAATGAGTCATACATTTTACAGTGAAACAAAAATTGGTGTAGTAATGAGTAGAATAACAAATGACCTATTTGATATAACAGAATTTGCTCATCACTGCCCAGAAGAATATTTTATAGGTGCATTAAAAATAGTAATTTCATTTATAATACTTGCAAAAATAAATTTAACAATGACATTATTAATATTTTTAATGATTCCAATTATGATAATCTTTGCATCAAAATACAATAAAAAAATGCGTGCAGCACAAAAAGAGCAAAGAATTCATACGGGACATTTAAATTCAACAATAGAAGATTCACTTTTAGGAATAAGAGTTGTAAAATCTTTTGCAAATGAAGATATTGAAGTTGAAAAATTCCAAGTTGAAAATAATAATTTCTTAAATATAAAACAAAGATTTTATAAATCAATGGCAGGATTTAACACAATTACAAAACTT
The DNA here is from genome assembly GCA_946403255.1 of uncultured Peptoniphilaceae bacterium. Taxonomy (GTDB): domain Bacteria; phylum Bacillota; class Clostridia; order Tissierellales; family Peptoniphilaceae; genus Anaerosphaera. The sequence continues at coordinate 12,323 of CAMIZH010000031.1, forward strand.
TTTGATGGAATAATGTATTTAATATTAATTTTATCTGGTGGTATCTTTATGATGAAAGAAAAGATAAATCCAGGAGATTTAATAGCTTATACAATGTATGTAACTTCACTTCTTGTAACAGTAAGAAGAATAGTTGAATTTACAGAGCAGTTCCAAAAAGGTATGACAGGAATTGAAAGATTTACAGAAATAATGGATACTAAACCTGATATTGAAGATAGAAAAAATGCAATAGATATTAAAAATGTAAAGGGAAGTATAAAATTTGAAGATGTAGATTTTAAATATGAAGAAGATACAGATTATGTATTAAAAGATTTTAATCTAAATATAAATCCAGGTGAAAATATTGCAATAGTAGGACCATCGGGAGCAGGAAAGACAACTATATGTAACTTGATTCCAAGATTTTATGATGTGAATAATGGATCTATAAAGGTAGATGGAGTAGATGTACGAGATGCTAGCTTAGATTCACTTAGAAATAATATTGGAATAGTTCAACAAGATGTTTATTTATTCTCTGGAACTGTAATGGATAATATTAGATATGGAAAAACTGATGCAACAAATGAAGAAGTACTTTATGCAAGTAAACTTGCTGGTGCAGATGAATTTATTCAAGATTTACCAGAAGGATTTAACACTTATGTAGGTGAAAGAGGAGTTAAACTTTCAGGTGGACAAAAACAAAGAATATCAATAGCAAGAGTATTTTTAAAAAATCCGCCAATATTAATTTTAGATGAAGCAACATCAGCTCTAGATAACAAATCAGAATCAATAGTACAAAACTCTCTAGAAGAACTTGCAAAGGGTAGAACAACAGTTACAATTGCCCATAGACTTACAACAGTTCAAAATGCAGATGAAATTATAGTAATGACAGAAGATGGAATTGTTGAAAGAGGTGCTCATAAAGATTTAATGGAAAGAAAAGATTATTATTATAACCTTTATACAAAAGGTGGACTAATAGAAGCATAAGAAAAACCCTTCGTTATGAAGGGTCTTTTTT
>CAMIZH010000032.1 GCA_946403255.1 uncultured Peptoniphilaceae bacterium
CTCGGAGATCCATCCCTACGATTTCCAATATTATTTTAGTCTTCCGTAGAGTCATATCTCCGAGATGATCTTTATTTCCTCGAAGATTCATACCTACGATATTTTAATATTATTTTAGTCTTCTGTAGGATTATATTTCCAAGATGACCTTTTAATTTATTTTACTTTTAAAAAATGGACGGCCTAGAAGTCCATCCCTACAATTTTCAATATTATTTTATTATTCCGTAGGGTCATATCTCAGAGATGACCTTTTAATTTATTTTACTTTTAAAAAATGGACGGCTCGGAGATCCATCCCTACGATTTTCAATATTATTTTAGTCTTCTGTAGGGTCATATTTCTAAGATGACATTTCTTTTGGACGACTCGGAGAGTCGTCCCTACGATGTTTTAATATAAAAAAAGACGGTTATAAAACCGTCCTTACATTTTATTCTTCTTCTTTTTTCTTATGATGAACTATACTTACAAATTTTTCATCTTCTTTTATTTTTCTTACTCTTTTTTCAAAATCCATTCTGCCAACCCAAATCATTCTGTCACAACCTAAACATTTTAATTTTATATCGGCACCTGTTCTTAATATTTCCCATTTATTTGTTCCACAAGGATGTCCTTTTTTTAAAGTTACAATATCTCCTGTTTCGTATTCTAACATTTATACCACCTCTTTTTCTGTATTAATTCTTATTTGTGGAAGATTTATATTTTCTTTGTTTAATGCTGTTATTATATTTTTGCGCAGTTCAAAATCAATTAATGCTTTGTCACCTATATCTGCAAAGGCAATTACACTTACTACATAACCTTTTTCTGTATAATCTGTTACTCCTAGAACTATCGGTCCTTTTTTTACTCTCATATCTTTTTCATAGGATTTTATCGATTTTTCTATAACTTCTATTACTCTTTCTGGGTCTTCTTTTATATCTATTTGTGTATCAATTTTTGCTCTTATAAATCCTCTTTGTTTGTTACTTACTATTGTTATAGTTCCATTTGGAATTATGTGTAGCACTCCTTCAAAATCACGAAGTCTTGTACATCTTAATCCCATATCTTCAACAAGTCCTTCAAATTCAGATATCTCAATTAAATCTCCTACTGCATATTGATCTTCAAGTATTATAAAGAATCCATTGATAACATCCTTTACTAAGTTCTGTGCTCCAAAAGATAGCGCTAAAGAACCTACCCCTACTGTTGCAAGTATTGATGTTGTTTTAATTCCAAGTAATTCCATAGAAGTGGTTACAGCTACAAAATATATTAATGCTTTAATAACTTTTTTAACTAATTCTAATATTGTGACAATTCTATTATAAGAACTATATTTTTTCATTGATTTGGAATATAATTTTCTCGTTATCAACGCTGAAATCACTTTTGTAGATATATATGCTGCTATAAATATCAAAAGAATACTTACAAGTTTTCCAAGTACATTTAAATTTCCTGCTTCACTTCTTATATATTTTGAGATTCCAAATAGAAGTTTTTCCATCATTTATCCTGCTCCTTTGAAAGATCTCTTAATGTATTTTTATTTGTTCCTCGTGAATTTATTACTTTATAAATAGTTACACGCCCTTCTTTTAATGCTCCAATTGTTAGTCCATTTATTTCAACTTTTTCTATTGATGAACCAATTCTTGTATAAAACTCATTTTTACTTCCTATTTCTCCACCTATATCATTTTTTCCATATACATATATTGAATTAGAAACTTTTGTTATTTTTTCACCACTTGCTGCAAGTATATATTTTTCTTTTTCATCTAAATTTTTATTATAACGAGATATTATTCCGCTATGTATTAAATAAAGATTATTTTTATCAACTATTGCATCACTTATATTAGGAATTTCTTTGTGTATTGTTTCTTCTTTTGTACTCCTATATAAGTTTTTATCTGTTATTAATATTGCAGAACTTGGCTTTACATTTACATATAATCCTACTTCAGACATATAATCCTTTGATGATTTGTTGCCATTTAGCACATAAGTAAATATACTTTTATATCCTGTTGCCGATGTTGTTATTTCTGATATTGCATAATTTTTCTTCGGTTCTAATATATCAAAATCAAATATATAATTATCACTTTTATAAGCTTCTTCTAAACTTCCATCTACTTTTAATGTGTATAAATACTCTGTTCCTTTTTCTTTTCCATGAATTATAATATTTTTATTTTGATATTTTATATTATAAACATCAGCAGGAACTTTTATTGTATTTAAATGTTCTCCAAGTTCAGAATATTCATATAACTTTCTTAAATCTCTGTCATATATAAATGCATAATTATTTGTAAAAAATATTTCTAAATCTTCTTCTTTTTTATTTATTTTTTTTAATAATTCTCCACTTTTATCACAAAAATATAATGTTTGATTGTCCCAAAGCAAAATAGATTTACTTGTTAGATGAAAATCTTGAACATTTTCTATTGAAATAACTTTTTCTTTTTCAATTTCTCTATTATGACTTATTCTTCCTCTATTTATAACTACAAAAAACACTATGAAAATTGCCGCTAGTGCTATTAATATTTTCTTTTTATTTTCGGTAAATTTTTCCATAAAAACCTCCAAGGCTAATTATATCACAGCATAAAGTATTCTGAAAATAGGACAAATTAAAAAAGAGCCTTACAGCTCTTCTTGTTAGACTCTTTTTTAATTGTAAAGACTTCTGTCTCCAAACTTGATTTTACTATCAACAACTACTCTTTCTCCAGGAAGACCATATTCATCTATTAAAAGACTTATAGTCTTAGCAATTTCGCCACGTGTCATTCCGGATTTTGGCCTAAAAGTTCCATCTTCATATCCATTTACTATTTTAAGTTTTACAAGGGCTCCAGTATAGCCTCTATTTGCAGTTGAAATTGAAGATTGATCTTTAAATTGCTTTAAGACACTTTCATCAGGATTTACTTTATACATATAGCCCAATATTGAAGTTACTTCTTCTCTTGTTATTGGATTATTTGGATTTAGCTTTCCTGTTGTTGGTACTATATAACCAGCTTTTATTCCTTTTGCCACGTCATTGTAGAACCAATCTGAAGTTTGAACATCTGAAAATGTAACAGTATAAGTTTTTTTAAGACCAGCCATTTGATTAACAACTGCATAAAATTCCGCTCTAGAAATATAAGTATCAGGTTTAAACTTATTTCCATCATATCCAGCCATTATGCCAGCGTCAGAAAGTTTGTCAATGTAACTATTAGCCCAATGCCCTTTAGTATCTTGAAATTTTTTTGCATATATAGAAGATGAATTAAATACCAAGAAAAAAGTAATTATTATTAGCAATAATTTTTTCCCTTTTTTCATTTGTTCCACCTTTTCATTTGTTGTACATAGCTTAACTACTATTTATTATACCAACTAAAAGTAAAACTTAGTTTTAAGTTTATGTTACAGAAATTTTAACATCTGTAACATAACTGAAATATGATTACTTTATTTCTTTCTTTAAACTTTCTAATTTTTCTATTAATTCATCATCTATTGCATTTAATTTCTTACTTGATTGAACTTTTAGTTCCTTTGTTTTTCTGCTTATTGTATTTTCTATATTCATAACTTCAATTTCAAGTTCTCTTGCAGATATTCTCGTTCCACCTCTTGAAAGTATCATTTGTTGCTCAATACTATCTGAAGTTGCAACTCTTACACTTTGAACACGTCCTATTTTATGAAGTTCTCGCTCAATATAATGATCTGCCGTTTCAAATTCTTTTGTAAAAACAACAATTATTCCTCTATAGGTATAAGTTGTACCTGGTGACTTCTTTACCATATATCCATCAAAGACAAGTATTACAGCTTCGCCTGTATAATGAGCATATTCTGATAGTTTATCCATTAATTTAAGTCTTGTATCTTCAAGATTTTCTCGAGATAATTCTTTTAAATTTTCCCAAGAATTTATAATATTATATCCATCAACAAAAAGGTATTCTTTATTTTTTGTGTAGTGTATTCTTTGAAGCTTTTTCATTTGATTGTCTTAAGACTTCAAACATTATTATAGATGCAGCACAAGAAGCGTTTAATGAATTTATACTTCCTGCCATTGGTATAGAAATTATTTTGTCACAATTTTTCTTAACACTATGACCAATTCCTTTACCTTCGTTTCCTATTACAATTGCAACTCTACCTGTTAAATCAGTTTCTGTATAACTTTCTTCGGCCATATCTGTTCCATATATCCAAAAACCATTATCTTTTAACTTTTCCATAACTTGAGATAGATTTGTTTCTATTGCAATTTTAATATTGTCTACAGCTCCAGCAGATGTTTTATAAACTACATCATTTACATATACAGATTTATGTTTAGGAATTATTATTCCATTAAATCCTGCTGCTTCTGCAGATCTTGCTATTGCACCTAAATTATGTGGATCTTCAATTTTTTCAAGTATTAAAATTCTTCCATTCTCATCACAAGATTCTATTATTTCATTAATATTTGAATATTCATATCCACTTACAAGAGCTACTACACCTTGGTGATTTTCCCTTTTTGTCATTTCATCAAGTTTAAACTTGTTTACTTCTGTAATTAAAATATTTTGTTCTTTTGCTAAAGCATATACTTTTTTTATTGATCCTTCTTGATCACCTTTTTGAACATATAATTTATCAACACGTCTATTTTTTAATACTTCTATTACAGGATTTCTTCCGTAAATATATTCATTCATCTTTTCACCTATAAGTTTTTAAACTTCTCTTTAATTTCTTTTGCTTTTCCACAAGTCATTGCCCCTTCTGGACAAGGTCCATTAACACAACCAGGACCTGCATTTGCAAAAAGTATTGGACTTATCTCTTTACATTCTTTTAACATTTTTGTTGCAAGCTCTCTTATTTCCCATTGAGCTCTGTTGCAACATCTTAGTTCAAAAAAGTGAAGTAAGGTTCTTACATTCATTGTAAAAACAACTTTTGTTTCACAAGCATTTGGAAAAACATATCTTGCATCTTCAATAGATTCTTTTTCAACTTTTTTTCTAGCTTTTTTTTCGTCTAAACCATCTTCTATAAGTTTTTTCGCATTTTCAGTTATAAGTATCTCAGTTATTTCTTCATAAGCTTTTTTATCATTTTCCATAGCACTAATAAAAACTTTTTTAGCTTCTTCATTATTTTCAATTGCTGGCGGAATGATATATTCAAAATCATCAAGCCTTACATATCTTTGAGATTGTTGAGAATAACTTGCTATTCTATGCCTAACAAGTTGATGACTTAAAGTTCTTGAAACACCTTCAACTGCAAAAGTAAAGCTTGCATGTTCTAAAGGTGATGCATGAGAAAATCCCATAAGCATATTTAAAAACTTTTCTGTACTTTCTTTTGTCAATGTCTCTTTAATTTCATCTACTCCAACTTGAGAATAGCAAAGTTTTGCAGCCTGAGCTATAACTTCATCTGGATTTGGAGTATGGGCAATTATTTCAACTTTCATTATTCGTCCTCCATCTTCTTATATAGTTCTAAAATACGACTTCCTCTATTAAGTAAATATAAATAGCCAAATAACGCTTCAAGTCCTGTTGCTTCTTTATAATCCATTATATCTGCATATTTTGGTCTTGTATGAGATTTAGCATTTTTCCCACGTCTATAAACTTGAAGTTCTTCTTCTGTTAATTCATCTATTATTGCATTTATCTTTCTTGCTTGCGCAGATGCTTTTACAGATTTTATAGCTTGAACATGAAGTGTTTTTGGATTTTTATTTTTATTTAAAAGTGACGTTCTAACTAAAAGCTCAAAAACTCCATCTCCTAAAAAAGCAAGAGCAAGTGACGAAAGCTCCCTTATAGAGTTTTCGTCATAAACTTTATCAGATACTTCTAAAAACATTAGATTCTCTTCCATTTTGTACCTGTCCTTGTATCTTTAATTTCAATATTTTTCTCTAAAAGTAAATCTCTTATTTCATCAGAACGAGCAAAATCTTTATTCTTTCTTGCATCTTCTCTTTCTTTTATAAGAGCTTCTATCTCTTCATCTATGCCTTCTTCTTCCATAGTTAAAATTCCAAGAACATTTGAAAGTTCCATAAGCATATTTAATGAATCAACAACAATTTTTTTATTAGATTCTTCATTTAAATTTGTATTTACTTCTTTTACTAAATTAAATATTGCAGTAATTGCATCAGCTGTATTTAAATCATCATCCATAGAATTGATGAACATCTCTTTAGAATTTTTTTCTAATTTTTCTAAATATTCTTTGTCTTCTCCTGAATATTCAGACTCTTTAGTTAATAAAACTAATTCTTCTAATTTTGTTTTTGCATTATAAATTCTTTCTAGCGAATTTTTAGTTTGTTCCATAACTTCTCTAGAAAAGTTTATTGGTGAACGGTAATGAGCTGATAATAAGAAAAATCTCAATACTTCTAAATCAAATTCTTGTGAAATTTCTCTAACTGTAAAAAAGTTTCCTTTTGATTTAGACATTTTTTCATTGTTTACAGTTATCATACCATTGTGTAACCAATAATTTGCAAATGCAACTCCATTACAAGCTTCAGACTGAGCTATTTCATTTTCATGATGAGGAAATTGTAAATCTTCCCCACCTGAATGTATATCAATAGTTTCTCCAAGAATTGTCTTAGCCATAACAGAACATTCTATATGCCATCCCGGTCTTCCTTCACCCCAAGGTGAATCCCAAGCTGGTTCTCCTTCTTTTTTTGCTTTCCATAGTGCAAAATCAGCAGGATTATTTTTAATTTCATTTATATTTATTCTTGCACCAGAAATTAAATCTTCTAGTTTTTTATGAGATAATTTCCCATAATCTTTTGCATAATCAATATTAAAGTAAACATCTCCATTTACTTCATAAGCTGCACCTTTTTGGATTAAATCTGATATAAAATCAATTATTTCGTTAATATGTTCAGTTGCACGAGGATTTATTGTTTCATATTGATAAAGTTTAAGTCCTGATGCATCTTTTTTAAATTCTTCAATATATCTTTCTGTGATTTGTGTAAAATCTACACCTTCATCATTTGCTTTATTTATTATTTTATCATCAATATCTGTAAAATTAACTACAAACTTAACTTCATTTCCTTTAAATATAAAATATCTTCTTAATGTATCAAATACACAAAGTGGTCTAGCATTTCCAACGTGAATAAAATTGTAAACTGTTGGTCCACAATTATACATTGTTACAAAATTTTCTTTAATTGGTACAAATTCTTCTTTTTTTCTAGTTAGTGTGTTATATAGTTTCATAATTTACCTCCATAAAAAAATAATCGCCTCCGCTAAGAGACGATATTTTCGTGGTTCCACTCTAATTAAAACTTTAAAATCCATAAGGAGATTAACCCACAAAGCTCATTAGGTGCACACTTGTAGATTTTCTTTACAGTTTCTTTCAGCTTATAAAAACTGCTCTCTTAAAAGAGAAAAATACAATCTCCTACTTCTTAGCATTATTTTTTAATTAAATTAATTCTATATTATAAATAGCTTTTTTTCAACTTTATTTATCTAGTGCTGCTTTAATAAATCCATCAAATAATGGATGAATATTATTTGGTCTTGATTTGAATTCTGGGTGGAATTGACAAGCTATAAAGTTTTTATGATTTTCAAGTTCAATAATTTCAACAAGATTATTTTCTTCATTTATTCCTGAGAATATTGCTCCTGCTTTTTCTAAATCTTCTTTAAAATCATTATTAAATTCATATCTATGTCTATGTCTTTCAAGAATTTTATCTTTTCCATAAAGGGATTTTGCTCTTGAACCTTCTTTTAAAGTACATTCATAATTTCCAAGTCTTAATGTTCCACCAAGTTCATCAATATTTTCTTGATTTTCTAAAAGATCAATAACTGGATATTTAGTATCTGGATTTATCTCTGTACTATTAGCACCTTCAAGTCCTAGAACATTTCTAGCAAGGTCAATTAGCACAACTTGCATTCCATAACAAATTCCAAAGAAAGGAACATTGTTTTCTCTAGCATATCTACTTGCTGCAACCATTCCATCAGTTCCACGGCTACCAAATCCACCTGGAACAATTATTCCATCTAGATTTTTTAAATTTTTATCAAGATTTTCTTTATCTTCGAGAGACTCAGCATTTATCCATTCAATATTTACCTTTGCACCATTTTCATATCCTGCATCAAATAATGCTTGAATAACTGAAAGATATGCATCATGAAGTTCAACATATTTTCCAACAAGCCCAATTGTAATTTCTTTTTTCGCTGATTTAAATCTTTCAACCATTTCTTCCCAAGAATTAGTTGATAATTTTCTATCTTCAAGATTTAACTTTTTAAGAATATATTTATCAAGTCCTTGATCTTTAAATACTAAAGGAACTTCATAAATTAGCTCAACATTTTTTGATTGAACAATTGCTTCTACTGGAACATCGCAGAATAATGATATTTTTCTTTTTATTTGATCAGTTATTTCTCCGTCTGATCTTATAACAAATATATCTGTTTTTATTCCATTACTCATTAATTCTTTAAATGAATGTTGAGTTGGTTTTGTTTTAAGTTCATCAGATCCTGGTATTTGTGGAACTAAAACTGTGTGAACAAAAAGTACATCATCTTGTTTGTTTTCAGAATGTATTTGTCTAATAGATTCTAAAAATGGAAGTGATTCAATATCTCCAACAGTTCCACCAATTTCAGTTATAATAATATCTGCTCCAGATTCATTTGCAGCTTTGTAAACAGCATTTTTAATTTCATCTGTAATATGAGGGATTACTTGAACAGTTTCTCCATTATAATCGCCCTTTCTTTCTTTATTTATAACTTTTGAATAAACTTTACCTGTTGTAATGCTTGCTCTTTTTGTAAGTTCTTCATCTATAAATCTTTCATAATGTCCTAAATCAAGATCTGTTTCTGCTCCATCTTTAGTTACAAAAACTTCTCCATGTTGATAAGGACTCATTGTTCCTGGATCAATATTTAAATATGGATCAAATTTTTGCATAAAAACAGTAAGACCTCTGTCTTTTAACATTCTACCAATACTTGCTGCTGTTATACCTTTACCTATGCCTGAAACTACTCCACCTGTTACAAATATATACTTAGCCATAATTCCTCCTAAATTAATGAGTTGAAAATATCTTCATATGTTGGAATACTCCAATTTTTTCTGCTTACATTTTTTTCTATTCTATCTGCTATTATTCTAACTTTTTCTATAATGCCAACAGAATTCTCTTGTAGATACACTGCACATTCTTTAGTATCTCTTATAGTAAGTGATCTTTCATATATTCCAACTAAATCTTTTTTACATTCTAATAAACTATTTATATCATTATTTAAATAATCTAATAATTCTCTTAGATTTTTATTTTCTACAAAACTTAATGTAGCACCAATTTCTTTTACTTCATCTAGTGCTGATGGTAATATATCTTTTAATATCATTGAATCTAAAATTCTAAGTTCTAAACTGTGATATTTTATAACATCTTCCATATATATTTCAAAAACAGCATCAATTTCTTTTCTTGAAAATATATTTTCTTCTACAAAAAGTTCTTCTTGATTTTCATCTAAAGCACCTATTACTGAATCTAAAAATGTTGGATAATTTTTAAGACCACGTCTTTTTGCCTCAGTTATCCAATCATTAGAATAATTATCTCCATCATAGATTACTCTTTCATGATTTTTATAAATTTCAGAAACTATTTTCATAGCTTCAACTTTTAAATCTTCACCATTACATCCTTCAAGTCTGTTGGCTATACCTCTTAAAGATTTTGCCATAGCAGTATTTATAATAATATTTAAATCACTTGCAGACTTTGAAGAGCCTAGCATTCTAAATTCAAATTTATTTCCTGTAAATGCTACTGTTGATGTTCTATTTCTATCTGACTTATCTTTTTTTACATATCCAAGACTATTTACTTTTAAATTTTCTGAATATTCATTTTTTGAAAAATTCTTATCTGCAATAGATTTAAAAATTTCTTCTAAATCTCTTCCTAAAAATAAAGAAACTATAGCTGGAGGAGCTTCACTGCTTCCAAGTCTATAATCATTTGATACAGATGAAGAACTAAGTCTAAGCAAAGTTTGATACTTATCTGTTGCTTCTATAATTGCTGATGTAAATAATAAGAAAATATAATTATCTTCTGGTCTTTTTCCTGGTTCAAAACAATTCAAACCATAATTTGTGCTAATAGAATAATTATTATGCTTTCCTGATCCATTTACTCCATTAAAAGGTTTTTCATGAAGTAAACAAACTAAATTATGTTCTAAAGCAGTTGTTTTTAAAATACTCATAACAAGTTGATTGTCATCAATAGCAATATTTGCATTTTCAAATAAAACTGCTATTTCAAATTGACAAGGTGCAACTTCATTATGTTCAGTTTTTGCATAAATTCCAAGGGACCATAATTTTTCATTTACATCTTTATAAAAGTCCATAACCCTTTTTGGTATAACTCCAAAATAATGATCATCAAGTTCTTGTCCTTTTGGTGGTTTTGAACCTATAAGAGTTCTTTCACAATTTACTAAATCAGTTCTATTTTTATATACTTCTTTGTCCACTAGAAAAAATTCTTGTTCCAGTCCAATTTTAGGTCTTAATCTATAAGTATATTGAGATTTTTCAAATAAATTTACAAGTCTTGATCCTTCCTTAGAAAGTAAATTTATAGACTCAAGAAGTGGTGCTCTTTTATCTAATTTTTCACCTGTAAAAGATAAAAATATTGTCGGTATATAAAGAACATTATCAAGAATAAATGAATTTGCACTTAAATCCCAATAAGTATAACCACGAGCTTCAAATGTTGATCTCATTCCCCCACTTGGAAATGATGATGCATCTGATTCTGCTTTTATAAGTTCTTTACCTGAAAATCTATTCATAGGCTCATTATCTTTTGATCTGTCTATAAATGCTTCCTGCTTTTTAGCTGTCAAACCATTTAAAGGAGAGAACCAATGTGAATAATGAGTTGCTCCATTTTCAATAGCCCAGTCCTTCATAGCATGAGCAATTGAATCTGCACTTTCTTTATCTAAATCTCTGTTTGTTCGTAGTGCTTCTTTCCATTTAAGATAGACTGGATAAGGTAATCTTTCTTTCATTTTAGCCTTGTTAAATGTCATAGAACCAAAGTTTTCTCTTACGTTTTTTTTCATTTTCCCCTCCATAAACACAAAAAAATTGGCAAAGAATCTTCGCCAATATGAAAAAAAAACATTATTCAGTTAAAAACTTTTATGGTGTTTTCTTTTATGATATATAAATTGATTTTACTTGTCAATAGTCCCATTTATATACTATTTATAATTTTCATTGAAATTCCAACCATATATTTAATTTAAATTTTTTGAAAATAAAAATTAAACCTCCCTATTAAAGAGAGGATTTATTTTTATTTATTCTTTTTTTGAGCAAAATAATCATAAAATACTTGAATATTTTCCTTTGGATCATCAATTGTATATGGTCTTGCTGGAGTTCCATCTACATCTCTGTCTACTCCATTAAACCAAATAGCTACTTTTATTTTATCAAATTTCTCCATTTGATTTAACATATCACGAGTCCAAGCTGGTTTATCTCCACCAATACTTGAACAAGCAAATTCTGTTATCATAAGTGGTTTTTCATATCTTTTTACAACATCATTATATAATGGAGTATATAATTCGCTGAAACTTTGCCACTTTTCTCCCGGATAATATGTTCCTGTATTGTACAGTGTAAGTCCTGTTAAGTGAAATCTATCTTCATAAGGCCTATACATTGATTCTTGATTGTATTTAAAGTTTGGAAAAGATTGTCCATTTGGATTAAATACATAAATTAAATAAGGATTTGCTCCTTCTCTTTCCATAATATTATAAATATAATTATAAAAAGCTATATATATATCTGAATCCAGTCCTGTATTCCAAGCTGAATAAGAACACCAATCTCCATTCATTTCATTTGCAAGTCTAAAAATAGTTGGATATGCATTATCTTTAAAAATCTTAGCCATCTCAATTAAAAAAGCATCATGTTTTCCTTCTAATACTTCATAGATTAAATTATTACCATTTCTAATATCCGTTTGAAGTGTAAATTCCATATGCTGATTGTTTTCTTTTGCATATTTTATTCCACCTTTTATATTCTCATTTGAATCATTAAAACTATGATATAAGACTAAATATTTAAATTTTGTATTTGCATTTGCTTGAATCAAAGGAACAGTATTATATTTCCAATAGTCATGAACAAATATTCCCCAAGTTTGTTTGTCTGAATTTATAAAATCATCTAAGTATAATTTTTTTGTACTATCTGACCATTTATTATACATAGTTGGATTTTGTAAATTATCAAAATTTAAATCTCTAGCTTTTTGAAGATATGGTGTTTTTGTAACTGCAACATCATTTTTAAAAGATTCAAGAATTGGCATAATTTCATTTTTATTTATAGAATTTTCAGACTTAACCATAAAAGTTAAAGCCTTATTATTATTTAATCTTTTTATTAAAATCATATAATTATTTTTATCATTTGAAATCCCTGAAAGTTTTCTTCTATTAAATTCTACAACTCTTGCTGGACCAATTTTTGTATTTATAGTTCCATTAAAAGTAAAATTATGATCTGTAGTATTATTTGTAAGTCCTTTAATAGAATAAAATTCATAATCTTCATAAGAAAAATCTTTATTAAATTCTTCTATAAAAACTTTAATATTTTTTCCTCTAAAATCAAATTGAGTTTTATTTTGATCTGGGTCAAAGGATAAAATAGAATCTGATGGAACATTCATAGAATATCCATCTACATAGTTCTTAAATAAATTTGTATATCCATTTAAAGGAATCATGTCATAAGTTTCCTTTAAAGTTTCTGCTGCATATGTACTGCTAGCAAATACAATTACCATTATCAATGAAGCTAAAAGCATTTTTAACTTTTTCATTTATCTCTCCTTGTATTTATATTGATATGCTTATATTAACTAGAATATTAAATTTTTACAAGTAAAAAAGCCCCCGAAGGAGCTTCTGATTTTATTTTTCTATTTTTGCAACTCTATCTGCGTGACGTCCACCTTCAAATTCAGTATTTAAAAATGTATCTACAATTAGTTTTGCAACTTCATCTCCAACAACTCTTGCTCCTACTGCAATTATATTTGCATCATT
>CAMIZH010000033.1 GCA_946403255.1 uncultured Peptoniphilaceae bacterium
TTCATTTCCAGCTTCTTCAAGAATTTCTTCATATTTTGCAAAAACTGCCTCTTCAACTTTTTTCCTAGAATCAGCATTAATTGGATGTGCAATATCTCTAAATTCTCCATTTGGTAATTTTCTACTTGGCATCGCAATAAATAAAGAATCTACTCCTTCAATGATTTTTATGTCATGAATTACGATTTCTTCATCAAATGTAACAGATACAATAGCCTTCATCTTACCTTCACTAGGTAATTTTCTAATTCTTACGTCTGTAATGTTCATTGAGAACTCCACCACCTTATAGTAAATAAATCCTTATTATACTACAATAGCATCCTAAAATTTACTATAATCCTATAAAAACTCCGTATCTGAAATTTTTATAATGTCTAAAAAGTTCCTATAGTAACCAATGGTTATGCTAATATGAATATAATATGTAATCTTCTCTTTGAGAAAATCGCTAAAGTTATAGGTTTACACAGATTAACTATATTCTTTATTAAAAAACATTATTTTAAAAAGTTATATCGCTAATCATAATTATATTTGCCCAATTTAGGTCAAATGAAAACATTTTTTTATTTTTTTATTAATTATTAATTCTTTTTTTATTTTTTTTAGTTTAATGATATAATTATTAATGTAATTAAATTTTATACAAGGTTATTTAATCTTAGTTTGGAGGATAAAATGTTTGATTTTACACTAGGCTCTCATAAATATAGACATATACACTTTATTGGAATAGGTGGCATTTCTATGAGTGGATTAGCTGAAATTATGCTTTCCGAAGGATATATAGTATCAGGTAGTGATGCTAAAGAAAGTACTATACTGGATAAACTTTCAGAAAAAGGAGCCATAATTTACAATTACCATTCTAAAGAAAATTTAAGAGGAGCAGATCTTATTGTATATACTGATGCTATTAGTTTAGACAATGAAGAACTAAAAACTGCCATAAAATTAAAAATAGATATAATTGACAGAGCATCTTTACTTGGAGCTCTAATGAAAAACTATGACGTTTCAATTGCTGTTTCTGGAACACATGGAAAAACTTCTACTACTTCAATGATTGCAGAGATTATTAAAAATTTAAAAAATAATCCTACAATTCTTTTAGGTGGTCAATTAGATGATATAAATGGAAATGTTAAAATTGGAGATAGAAATTTATTTTTAACTGAAGCTTGTGAATACAAAGCCAATGTTTTAAAATATTTCCCAACTACTGCTATTATTTTAAATATTGATGAAGACCATTTAGATTTCTTTGATAATATTGAACATATTATTAAAACTTTTAGTGACTATGCTGATAATTTAAATAGCAAAGATACTCTAATTTTAAATGTTGACGATGAAAATACTAGAACTTTATTAACTAAAGACAATTGCAAACTTATCACATTTGGAATTGAAAATAAAGCTAAGTACATGGCAAAAAATTTAAGTTTTTCTAACGAAGGTTTCCCATCTTATGATTTATACATAGATGATGAATTTCAAGGAAAAGTAAATTTATCTATTATGGGAATTCACAATGTTTATAATTCTCTAGCTGCTCTTACATCAGTTATTGAAAATGGAATTCCTGTAGATTTTGCTATTGAAGGACTTCACGAATATACTGGTGTTCATAGAAGACTAGAATTTAAAGGCAATTACAATTTAGCAATAGTTATGGATGATTACGCTCATCATCCTACTGAAATAAAAACTACTTTAGCCGCTCTAAAAAATGGATGTAAGGGAAAATTATATTGTGTTTTCCAACCTCATACTTTTACAAGAACAAAGTTATTATTAGATAGTTTTTCTAAGTCTTTTAATGATGCAGATATTACTATTATTACAGATATTTATGCTGCTCGTGAAAAAGATTATGGAGATATACATTCAAAAACTCTTTGCAATGCAATAGTTAAAAACGACAATCAAGCTTGTTATATAGAATCTTTTGATGATATTGTAAAATATCTAAAAGAAAATTTAACTAAAGATGATATGGTTGTTACTATGGGCGCTGGAGATGTATTTAGAATTGGCGATATGCTTTTAAAATAAAAAACAAGGTTGGATATCCAACCTTGTTTTTTATTTATTTTTTACTAATTTTTTTCTATTTAAATATGATATTAATATTCCTACTGCAATCATTCCTAAACTTACAAGTTGAGAAACTCTAAAGCCACCTATATATAAAGAATCTGTTCTAAGTCCTTCTATAAAGAATCTTCCTATACCATATATAATCATATAAAAAGTAAATAGCTGACCTTTGAACTTTTGATTTTTTGATAAATAGAAATATAAAAATAAAAATATTCCTATATCTAAAATTGATTCATATAAAAATGTAGGATGTACTTTTTGTCCATTTACCAAAATTGCCCAAGGTAAATTTGTAGGATCACCATAGGCTTCTCCATTTATATAGTTTCCCCATCTTCCTATTCCTTGAGCTAATGCTAGTCCTGGTGCTGAAATATCTGCAATATCCCAAAAATCAACTTTTTTAACTTTTGAAAATATTAATGCAACAATTATTCCTGCAATTATTGCACCATAAATTGCAATACCACCATTTCTAATAGATAGAATTTCATCTTTATGAATACTATAATAATCCCATTCAAAAATTACATAATATGCTCTTGCTCCAATTATTCCAAATATTAATGCAACAAAAGAAAAATCAGTAACTATATCATCATATAATCCTTTTTTTTTCGCTAACTTTTCTGCACAAAATATTGCTAATAAAGCTCCAAAAGCAATTAAAATTCCATACCATTGTACATCTACTTCAAAAATAGTAAATGCTACTGGACTAATTTGCATTATTGTACTCCTTAATAATATCAATTCCTGCGCTTACTCCAAGTCTTGATGCACCACTATCTATCATATCCATTGATTTTTTTAAATCTCTAATTCCACCTGAAGCTTTAACTCCTAGTTTATCTCCTACAGTTTCTCTCATTATTTTAACTGCATGAGTTGTAGCTCCTTCAGAATTAAATCCCGTTGAAGTCTTAACAAAGTCCACTCCAGCTTCCATAGATAATTCACAAGCTTTTATTATTTCTTCATCTGATAACAGACAAGTTTCTAAAATAACTTTAACAAGCTTTCCCTTTGCTGATTTTACAACTGCTTTTATATCTTCTTCTACTAAATCATACTCTTTTGATTTTAAAAGTCCTACATTTAAAACCATATCTATTTCAGAAGCACCATTCTTAACAGCTTCCTCAGTTTCAAAAGATTTTAAAAGACTTGTATTTGCACCTAATGGAAATCCAATAACTGTACAAACAGAAACTTCACTTCCCTTTAAAATCTCACTTGCAAAGTTGACCCAGTACGGATTTACACAAACTGACTTAAAATTATATTCCAATGCTTCATCGCATATTTTTTTGATTTGTTCTCTAGTAGCTTCTGGCTTTAAAAGAGTATGGTCTATCATTCTATTAATTTGCATTTTTCTATCTTACCTTCTTTCAATCTATATATTTCTTTTTCATTCTTATTTATTTCAATACTATCTAAAAACTCCATAAAGCTTTTATTATCTTCATTTATAGGATATTTATCCGTTTCAGAAACTTCTAAAATTAAATTCTTTTTACAATTTGTCGATTTAAAAAAATGATCAAATACAAGTTCAGAACCTAAAAACTGATGTTTTTCTGTTGAAGAACCACCATTTATAAGAGCAATACCAAATTTTTCCTTTGGTCCATCAACCTTTAATAAAAATTTCCTAGACCAATAAACTTGCATTCTGTCAATAAATGCCTTTGAAATTGCTGATACTGAATTAAAATAAACAGGAGATGAAAAAACTATAATATCTGATTCTTCTATTAAAGAATAAATATCTGTTAAATCATCTTTTAATACACATTTTCCTACTCTGGCACAACCATAGCAAGATATACAATGACTAAACTTTAAATCTTCCAAAATAATTTTATTTATATCTTCATTTTCATAATTAAATTTCTTTAAAAATATATCTAAAAACTTATCAGTATTACGATTTTTTCTAGAACTTCCATAAATTGCAAGAATTTTCAATATTATTCATCCTCTTCAGATTTTTCCCAATTTGTATAAACTTCTTGAACATCATCATGATCTTCAAGGGTATCTATCATTTTTTCCATATTAATAATATCTTCTTCAGTAGTTAATTCAGTATAGTTTTGCGGAATATAAGTTATCTCTGACATAATAAATTCATACCCTAATTCCTCAAGACCATTTCTAACTTCTGCATATAATTCAGGAGCAGTTAAAACTTCAAAAGCTTCTCCTCTATCTATTACATCATCTGCACCAAGATCAATAGCACTTAACATAAGCTCATCTTCATCTATTGCATCTGTTTTTTCAATACCAAATTGTCCTTTTTTATCAAACATAAAAGCAACACAACCTGATTGACCTAAATTTCCACCATATTTATCAAAAGCATGACGAACATCTGGAGCCGTTCTATTTCTATTATCAGTTAGACAATGAACCATAACAGCAATACCTGATGGACCATAACCTTCATAGATTATTTCTTCAAATACTGCGTCACTACCTTCACCCATTCCTTTTTTAAGAGCTCTTTCAATATTGTCATTTGGCATATTTTCAGCTTTAGCTTTATCAATAGCTACTTTTAGTGATGGATTGTATTCAGGATCAGGTCCACCTTCTTTAACTGCAACCATTATATATCTTCCTAGCTTAGTAAAAATTCTTCCTCTTTTAGCGTCCTCTTTACCTTTTTTATTTTTAATGTTGTTCCACTTTGAGTGTCCTGACATTAGTTCATGCACCTTCCTTTTCCATAAAATTATTTTTATCCGATACTTCTATTATAATCTCAATAGTAACTATAATAAAGGGTAAAGAAGTAAATAGTATAATCATTGTTAAAATTTAAAATAAAAAAGACTTAATTCTTTAATTCTACATATATTATGTTATACTTAAATTATATAGTATATGAATATTAATTATCAAATGGGGTGTAAAATTGTTAGAAAAATTAGAAGATGGAAGACATTATATTATTAAAACAGACCACGATTTAATTGATGTGGCTTTTTGGAATGACGAAGACAAAAGATTTGAGGCAAATACTTCTAGAGGACCTAATTACTGCTATACAAATCATGTTGTTGGCGTAATTAAAATTGAAGATTTAGAATTTAATGATTATGAATATTAAAAAATAAAAGTCTAGTTAAACTAGACTTTTTTTAATGCTTATTTTAATAAATTTAAAATACATTCTCTATCAATTTCTTTAATTGAATTATAATTCCAATTTGGTAAAAAATCCTTATCTATCATCAACGCTCTGATGCCCTCTTTTAAATTTCCACTTTTATGGCAATAATCTAATATTTTTAAATCTTTTTTTACAGTTTCTACTCTATTCCAATTTTTTCCCAAAAAATATTTTTCAAAAACTATCATTAAAGATACAGGTGAATTATAGTTTAATTTTTCTAAAGTTCCTTTTGAAAATTCATCATCTGATCTTTCAAGTTCATTAAAAATCTCTTCTAAAGTGTCCTCATTAAAATATTTATCTATATTATCTCTATTTTCCATAAACTTTGTAGTATTTTTTTCAATATTATATTTAGAAACTATTTTTTTTATATTTTCTATATTCTTATCTCTAGTTGAATTTTCTAAATCCAAACTTTTTATTTCTTCTATAATATTTTCTTTTTCCACTCTAGATATGCAAAAATCTGCAATATTTAAACTTACTAAATCATATCCACTTATTATTTCTCCTGTCAAAGATAAATATAAGCCTATACTTTGTTCCATTTTAGAAAAATAATAACCTATTCCAACATCTGGTATTATTCCTATTTTATTTTCAGGCATTGCCCACTTTGTAGTTTCATCTGAAATTAAAATATCACTTCCTATAGATATTCCAACTCCTCCACCCATTACAATTCCACTTATAAAAGAAATTGTAGGTTTTTTAGTATTATAAAATCTTTTTACTATTTCTAGTTCACTTTTATAAAACTCTTCTGTTGGTTGATCCTTTTCTAATAGCTCTGAATGAATAAATCTTAAATCTCCACCAGCAGAAAATGCCTTTTCATTTCCTTGTAAGATAATTAACTTAACATTTTCATCTTCAATAAGTTCATCATAAACAATATTTATATCTTCTAACATTTTTGTATTTAAAGCATTTAAATTAGATATATTATCTAAAGTTAATATTCCTATATTTTTTTCTATTTTTTTATTTACTAACACTTTTTTCCTCTTTCAGCTTTATTGTATATATTAAATATATCTTTATGGTGCACCCAAAGGGACTTGAACCCTCTACCTGTAGCTTCGGAAACTACTACTCTATCCTGTTGAGCTATGGGTGCATATATATACTATACTTATTTTTTATGAATGTAAACTTCATACTTTTTATGTAAATATGATATAATTTTTTTGGTGATGTATATGTATTCAAAATTATTAGATAGTGTTGGACTTTTTAACTACACTACTGGAACTGAACTTAACTTTAGATACAAAACAGTTGGAGATAATATTGTTTCAAATATGAATGAAGTTTTAACAAAAAATAATATTAATCCTAAAATGATATACTCTTGTTTTCAAACACATAGTAATCGTGTTGAAGATATAAGTAATCCTGAGTTCAAAGATTTTTCTTATGGTAAAATCATTCTTGATACTGACGGGCTTATAACAAATGAAAAAAATACTGCATTAATAACAAAATTTGCAGATTGTACACCAATCATTTTATTTGATGCTAAAAATAAAATACAAGCATCGCTTCATTCTGGTTGGAGAGGAACTTCAAAAGAAATTTCAACTGTTGCTATAAATAAATTAATTAATGAATATAACTCTAGCATAGAAGATATTTATGCCTTTATAGGCCCTTCTATTGACTCTGACTTATATGAAGTCGGAGAAGATGTATATGAAGAATTTAAACACTTTTCTTATAGAGATGAATTTTTTACTAAAAAAGAAAATAACAAATTTATACTTGATATGAAAGGAATTAATAAAAAAATATTATTACAAAATAATATTCCTGAAAAAAATATTGAAGTATCTACGCTAAATACTTTTTCAAATAAAAATCTTCACTCTGCCAGACGTGATTCCCCAAACTATGGTCTTAATATGACTATTTCTATAATTAAATAAAAGCCATGCAAAACCTTAATAAGTTTTGCATAGCTTTTTTAATACTTTTCGTTAATGTATTCAGCTATTAATGATTCTCTTTTCTCAGGATAAAATACTCCTTTATCTTTTAATTTACCTAAAAGATTTTCAGACTTAGAATGAAATATCGCTTCTGTTTTATCTTTTAAAACTATTTCATATAATACATCCTCAAGTGCTTGAGAATCACATTTTATAAAATAACATTCAACATTTTTAAATTCTAAAAATTTTAAAATATCTAAAGCTGTATCATCCTTATTGTCATAGTATTTATTTCCTAAATTCAAATAGTAATTATAATATTTAGAGTGTTTTTTAGTATTTTTAACCTCTCTTGCAAGCATTCTATAATATTTTGCCATACCATTAAAATATTGATAATTATACATTCCTTTTTCATAAGAATCTATTTTTATATATGGTCTTGCATTTACCGAAACAAAATAATCGTAATTATACTGTAAAAACTCTCTTTTTGAAATATCTCCATTACTATACTTCATTATTAAAAAGGATCTATGCTCCATAAATTGTTCAAAAGTATCCTTTTTTCTAATTGAATTCACCTAATCTAACACCCATTCTATTATATAAATTGTAATACTACTGGAAGAACCATTGCAACAACTAATACAATAGCTATTATTCTAGCAATTAGTTTATTGTTTTTCATTTCTTCTCCTCACTTATTGTGGTGCAACTTCTATAGCACTATCCTCTAAACTTTTCGGCATATCAGCTAATAAATAATCAACATTTATAAAAATTTGTCTATTTTTCAACTCATCTACTCTTTCTAGTTTGTTTTTTATGAATTCCAGGTCTTCAATGTTCAGATTTAAAACTTTATAAATTCCATCAATATATATTTTTTCAAGATCATAATCCATAGCCATAAGACCACATATAAAACCATAAAAAGCTTCAACATTATTTAATCTATAATCTGTAGCATTTATAAGTCTTATATTATAATCAAGACTAAAAATATGATCATCATCAACTTCAACAAAGGCAATATTCCCATTCCCGCTATGTAAATCGTCATTTGCATGTTCGATTAACCAACGAGTCTTTCCTGCACCCTTTGAACCTAAAATATACTTAATCATTTTAATCAATCCTTTCATTAAATTGGCCCTGATAAAGGTTCTTTTCCTCCATTTCTGCAACTATTTCATCTCGTATTTTCCACCAAGATGTATTCCAATTACAGAAAAGAGAATTCTCCTCAGGAGCTCTCCCTATAACTCTTTGGACTACAACATCTTTATTTAAATGTTGTAAAAATAATATTACTCTTTCTTTGTATTCTTCTAATGAAATAATATCTATCTCATTATTTTTATACATAGTAGCAAGTTTTGTATCATCTACTACATACAATGCGTGAAGTTTTACTTCTTCAATTTCAAGAGCATTTAGTATACGTGCTGTTTCAATTACATCATCTTTATTATCCCATGGTAAATTTAAAATTACATGCGCGCATATTCTAAGACCTCTTTTATGAGCCCTTATAGATGCATCAATGAATTCTGCTAATCCATGACCTCTATTTATTTTTTTTAATGTATGATAGTTTACAGTTTGAAGTCCAACTTCTAAAGTTATCATTCTACTTTCATTTACTTCACTTAAAAAATCTAAATATTTATCTTCTAAACAGTCTGGTCTAGTTGAAATAGAAATTCCAACTATATCATCTAACATACATTGATTTATATTATCTTTGAATTTTTCAAAATCTAAATAAGTATTGGTAAAATTTTGAAAATATGCAATATATTTTTCAGCCTTATACCTTTTTTTTATCAATGATTTATCTTTTGACAACTGTTCTAATACACTACCTTCATTATTTTCAAAGCTTCCGCCTTCTTCTCCACAAAAAATACAACCACCAACCCCACATGTCCCATCTCTATTAGGACATGTAAGATCTAGTTTAACTGGTAGTTTGTATACTTTTTCTCCGAATCTTTCAACTAAAAACTTTGAATATTCTCTATAAATCATAGGCTCTTAATATATTCTAGAACCTCTTCTGCATGACCTGAAGATTTAACATCTCTAAATTCTTTAATTAAATTTCCATCTTTATCAAATACAAAAGTACTTCTTATAGTTTTTATTACGTCTTTTCCATACATTTTAGCAGCTTTTAAAACATCATATTGTTTATGAACTACTCTTTCTGGATCAGCTAATAATTCAAAAGGTAATTTTTCTTTTTCTTTAAATCTCAAATGACTTCTTACTGTATCTTTACTTATTCCTACAATTTCAGCATCAAGATTTTTAAATTTTTCGTAATTTTCTGAAAATTCATTAGCTTCTATTGTACATCCCTTTGTATTATCTCTAGGATAAAAATATAAAACTAAATATTTTCCATTATAATCACTTAAAGTTTTTTCTTTTTCCTCTGTAGATTCAAGTTTGAAATCAGTATTCAAATTAATCACTCTTCCTCTAAAAAAAGTCCTTCAAATTCATTGCTAACTTCTTCAAATAATTTATCATCTTCAATAACTTTTAGATCGATTTCTTCTTCATTTATTTCTGAAAATTCATAAATAAATACTTCATCGCCGTCTTCTTCATTTGTTGGAAGAAGTGCAATATATGAAGCTTCTTTATATTCAAAAGTTCCAATTACAAAACATTCTAATTCAGAATCATCATCTAAAGTTAATACCATTGTGTCAAATTCTTCTTCATGATCGTGTCCACATCCACATTCGTGATTTTCTTTATGTTCGTGATCGCATCCACAGTCATGATCATGTTTATGTTCATGATTGTTTCCGCATCCACATTCGTGATCTTCTTTGTGTTCGTGGTTATGTCCACATCCGCAAGCTTTGTTATCTTTTTCCATTATTTTTCCCCTTTATTTACAATCTTTTAAAATTTCTAACACTAACTCATATACATTTTTTGTAGATTCTATTTCTAGAGTCTCTCCTGGCGCATGAGGTCCATAAATATTTGGTCCAACAGATATCATATCTATATCGCCAATAGTTTCTTTAAATAAACCACATTCTAAACCAGCATGAATTGCTTCTAGTCTTAGTTCTTCATTAAATAATTTTTTATATGCCTTTGCTGTAATATCTCTTATTTCAGAAATATCTTTAAATTCCCAAGCTGGATATCCACTTTGTACATGGAATCTTCCACCACAAACTTCAGCACACATTTTATTTCTGTCAGCAACTTCTCTTTTAAGAGATGATAATTCCGATCTTACATTTGTAAGAACTCTAATTTCTTTTTCATCACTTTCAATAACGCCAACATTTACAGAACTTCCAACAAGTCCTTCTACATTATGACTCATTGTTTGAACTCCATTTGGTAAAATATTTAAAAGTTTAATAATATTTTCCTTAAATTCATTTGTAAATGGTGTTCCTTCTTCTTTAGATGCTTCAAAATTAAGTCTAACATCAGGATCCACTTTGCCTAATTCATTTACAAATTCTGCATTTAATTCAACAATTAGGTCTTGAATATCTTTTTTGTCAGATGGATTTATAGCTATTTTAGCTTTTGCATATCTTGGTATAGCATTTGGTTTAGCTCCACCTTCAATATCTATTAAATCAAAATCAAATTTTTCCATAAATCTATAAAGGCTTCTACCAAGTATTTTATTAGAGTTACCTAGTCCCTTAGTTACTTCAGAACCTGAGTGTCCACCCTTTAGTCCAGTTACTGAAAGATCAAAGAAATCTTTATTTCCTTCAATTTCTTTAAATTCTTTATTATAAATAATATAGTCTCTTTCTCCACCAGCACAAGCAATACAAGCTACGCCTTCTTCTTCAGAGTCAATATTTAAAAGTCTTTTACCTTTTAATAATTCTCCATTAAGATTTCTAGCTCCACTCATTCCATTTTCTTCATTTGAAGTAATTAAAACTTCTAATGGTGGATGAGCTACTGAATCAGATTCTAATATAGCAAGTGCCATTGCAACAGCTATACCATTATCTGCCCCTAAAGTTGTTTCTTTTGCTACAATATTATTACCTTCAACAACAAAATCAATACCATCAGTATCAAAGTCAATTTCACAGTCTGGATTTTTTTCACAAACCATATCCATATGTCCTTGAATTATAAGAATTTCAGAATTTTCATAACCCTTAGTTCCATCTTTTTTTATAATGATATTATCATTTTCGTCTCTAATGCACTCTAATTTATGTTCTTTAGCAAAATTTTCTAACCAATCTGCTATCTTACCTTCTTTTAGTGAACATCTAGGTATTTTAGTGATTTCCTCAAAATAATAAAACACCCTTTTTGGTTCTAGATTATCTAATTTACCCATAATATTCCTCCTTTATATACTGTCATTACTATTATACTCTAATATGAAGATTTCTTCATTAAAATATTAATATTTTAACATCTAAATTCAGCTTAAAATATCTAAATTTAAAGTCTTTAAGCATTATACTTCCTTTAGTTTTTCATTCATTAAACTTGCAAGTTCTTCAATCTCTAAAGGTTTTGTAGAACTACTTAAAACTTCTTCAAAATTATTTCTAAGTCGCTTTAAAGAATATCCTAATATATAATCTATTGAACAATTTTTACAAAAGTTTTCTGATATCATCCTTAGAACTTCTTCTTCAAGCCAAATTATTTCTTCAGTTTCATAATTATATTTTTCTGAAATATCAAAAAATACTAGTGAATACTTATACCTTAAAAAATATAGAAATTCTTCAAAACTTCTTGAATTGCTACCCTTTTCAATTTGAAATATTATTGTAAAGAACAAATACCATGCAAAATCTTTGTTTATAACTTCAAGTATTGAAGTCCCTATGGATCTTGTGAAATCATCAAAGTAATCTGGCTCTTTATCAAGTTCTAAGTATTCTTCTAAATTTAAATCACATTCAGAAATTCCATTTATATTATTTATCAGATCTACAAAATTCTCTCCATAAGATAAATCTTTCTCTCTTACAGATTTCATATATAAATAATCTACAATTATGTCTGTTGTATTTTTAAAATTAAACACAAATCCCAATTCTTCTTTTACTTTACTGCTAAAAACATCATGAATTATCTTTGAAATAAGAATCTTAAGCTGTGTTTTTGCAGATATAACTGCTGATGCATCTAAACTGGATACATGATCATATAAAATCATAAGTTGTCTATCAATCATAGATAAGTTATCTTTAATAGAAGCCATTATTTCCTTAAAAAATCCCTCAGTAACCATATAATTATAATTTTTATATAATATCTTATGATCAATTTCTCCCCAAAACACATTTACCATAGATTTAATCTGCAATTCAAAATTAAACCTATTTTTTCCATATTCAAAATATCCATCTATTTTATATATTTCAAAACCATTTTTCTGAATTTGTGGTTGCTTATCCTTTAGCTTTAATTTCATCCCTGGACAAGATTCACAAGAAAAATATCCATCATCAATTTCTACATTAAAAAATTCTACAATTTTATTGTAGATATGTTCTTCATCTTTAATAAATCGACATTCAACTCTCACACCAATTAAATCTGATAAGTTTCCAAAAACATTTTCTGCTTCCTTATATTTAATATAAAAATTATTTTTAATAATCTTTTCTCTTAAACTTTTTTCAGACTTAACTCTATATACAATATTCAAAAAGGATTCATCGTCTACAAATTGATCTTTTAAAGTCTTTTGGATTTTTCCTCCAATTTCATTTAAAACATCATCATAAGTTGCTAATAATTCCAAAGTATTATCAACAAAATTGAAAAGTTCCAATTTCATATTAATCCTCCTCTCACCTATTATAGTATACCCATTGATAATTTTTTTTCTTAATAATTTATTATATAATTGAAAATAAGTATATTATGTTTTTTAGTATATATTTTTTAAATACATAAAAAAA
>CAMIZH010000034.1 GCA_946403255.1 uncultured Peptoniphilaceae bacterium
CGCTAAAGCTCTACTGAACCCCCAGTCTAACTGGGGGTTTTCTATTTACAAAAAGAACAGCCTAAGCTGTCCTCATATTATAAGTTATAAAATTCTAAAAATGATTTATATACATAATGATGATCAAGTACTCCACCTAATTCACGTACTGAATGCATTCCAAGAATTGGTCCACCGATATCAACTGATCTAATTGGTAGTTGAGATGATGATATTGGTCCTATTGTTGAACCACCTTTTAAGTCTGATCTATTTACAAATTTTTGTACTGGAACATTTGCTGCTGCACAAATTCCTTCGTAAATTGCTGCTGATGTTGAGTCAGTTGTATATGCTTGATTTGCTGCAATTTTTATTGCTGGTCCTTCATTTATTACTGGAATATTTGTTGGATCAGATTTTTCTTGGAAGTTTGGATGTTTAGCATGTGCTAAATCTGCTGATATTAAGAATGATTTTTCTAATGCTATTAAAAATTCTTCTTCATCTAATCCTTCACAAAGAGCAATTCTTTTTAATATATCTTTTACAAATGGACTTCCTGCTCCTTGTTTTGTTTTGCTTCCAACTTCTTCATTATCAAAGGCAATTGCAACATTTGTAGCATTTTTATTTTTAGCATTTGCAAGTGCATTCATTTCTGCATGAACCATTGCAAGGTCATCTAATTTTCCAATTGAAATAAATTCTTCGTTTAATCCTACTAAACTACCCTTTTCTGTTGCATATAAATATAATTCAAAATCTAGTATATCTTTTTCATCAATACCTAAGTCTTTAGCTATTAATTTAACTAAATAATTTTCTTTTTCAAATTCATCATTTATCATTGAAAGAATTGGTAGTGTATGAAGTTGAGGATTAAATTTAAATCCTTCATTTACTTCTCTATTCATATGAATAGCAAGATTTGGAATTATTAACATAGGTTTTTCTAAGTCTACAAGCATTTCTTTTGGCTCTAGTGGATTTTCTCCCTTAACGCTAACTCTTCCTGCTATTGAAAGTGGTCTATCAAACCAAGTGTTTAATATTGCTCCACCATATACTTCTGTATTTAATTTTAAATATCTATTGTCTGCTGTTATTTCTGGATTTGGTTTAATTCTAAATCCTGGAGAATCTGTATGTGCTCCAACAAGTCTAAATCCAGTTTCAGTAAGATTTTTTTCTCCAACTACAAATGCAACAAGTGCTGAGTTGTTTTTAGTTGTGAAATACTTTCCACCTTTTTCAAGTTTCCATTTTTCTTCTAATTTTACTTCATTAAATCCATTTTCTGTTAAATATTTTTTTGTTTCAACTACTGCATGAAAAGAACTTTTACTATTGTCTATAAATCTTATTAAGTCCTTTGCAAATTCTTTTTCTATTGTCATAGTTATCCCCCTAAATTTTATTTAAATAAAATTAGCCTTAATCTTAATCTTATTTTTAATCTTCAAATTTCTTTAAATATTCTTCATTTCCTAACATTTCATTTAATATAATTTCATCTGTTTCTTTCATACCATATCTTGCTATTCTTGAAACAGTTTTTATAGTTTCTTCTAAAGTTGGTTTTACAATTCCATCACCACTGTGGAAACTTTTTCCTTTTTTAGCTTGCTCATAAGCAAGAAATGCATTTCTTAAACTAGATGCTATTTTCATAGCACAAGATGGTTTTGCACCATCACATATTAATCCAGAATTAACTGCTAGAGCATTTGAAAGTGTTTCTTCAATTATTTCTTCACTTTCATTTTCTAAAAATGCAATACCTGCAACTGATGCTGATGCTGCTGATACTACCCCACAATATGCTGAAAGTTTACCTATACCCTGTTTTAAATAAAGTCCTGTTAAATTTGCAAACATAAGAGCTCTATATAATTCTTCATCTGAAAATCCTTTTTCTTTTGCATAAAGAATAATTGGAACTGATACTGTAATTCCTTGATTTCCAGATCCTGAATTTATAACTACTGGTTTTTCACAACCACTCATTCTAGCATCTGAACCAGCTGATGCATATGCTACCATTTTTTCTGTAAAATCTTCTGGATTGCTATCAAGTATTATTTCACCAATATTTGAACCCCAATTATTTTGAATTCCTTCATTTGCTATATCTATATTATATTTTATTTGTTCATCTAAAATATATTTTACTTCACTATAATCTTCTTCTTTTGCAAATTTATATATTTTATCAAAGGAAAAATCCATTATTGTATCATTATTTTTATCATAAGGATTTTCAAAGATAATTTCTCCATTTTTTTCAATTTTAGTTATATTTGTATGGTCTTTTTCCACAACTATTTTTGAATAATTATCCCCTTTAATACTTTCTATTTCTATATAAAGGTTTGGAACTTCTGGAACAAGCTCCATTTGAACTATACCTTCTTCAATCATTTTATCTGCTTCATCTAGTTTAGATTTATCCATATTTTCTAAAACTTGAAGCTCTCTACTTGCATCACCATAAAAAGCTCCTGCTACAAGAGATATATTTATTCCCTTACGTCCGTCAGTTCCTGGAACTTTTACACTATTTGCATTTTTTATAATATTTCCAGAAAGTCTTGCTATAATTTTTTCTGGTTTTTCGCCTAAAACTTCACTTGATTTTGCTGCTGCATAAGCAAGGGCTATTGGCTCTGTACAACCAAATGCTGGAATTAATTCTTTTTTCATATAATCAATATAATTCATATCAAAAAACCTCATTTCTTATTTTTTATTATTTACTTAGAAAGTTTTATCTCTTTTTTAGAGTTCAATACAAATGAACCTAATAATACTAATGTTAATCCTATTAATAAATTAATTGTAAATTTTTCTCCTAGTATAATAATTGATAATAATGATCCAAATATTGGTATAAATAATTTATAAATTCCAAATTCTCCAGAACTGTGATATTTCAAGACTATTGTCCATAATGTAAATGATGTTGCAGATATAAATCCACCATATAGTAGCATTAATACTGCTGTTATGTTAAGTTCCAAAGGATTTTTCTTTGTTAGTATTCCAATAATTAATAATGGAATTGCTCCAATTATAAATTGAGTTGCATTTAAAACAAATGGATTTTCTTCTCTACCATATTTTCTAACTAATACAGTTCCCATTGCATTACATATTGTTGCAATTAATATTGCCATTTCTCCATTTACTGTAAAAGAAAAACTACTTCCAGGTTTATAATTTACTATTAATATTCCCATTGTCCCTAATAAAAGAGACAATATTATTTTTTTATTTATCTTTTCACTTTTAATTAATACAGCTGATAATATTACTACAAAAAATGCATTTGATGCTTGAATTATTGCAGCTTTTACACCTTCTGTATTTGATAATCCAATATAATAAAAAAGGTATTGTACTGTTGTTTGTATAAATCCTAAAATTATTATAAATTTAATATTTATTTTTTTTACATCTACTTTTTCTTTATTAAAAATTTTAAAGTAAATTGTTGTTATTACTCCTGCTAAGAAAAATCTCATTCCTGCTATTAAAATTTTCATTCCTGTATCGTCTCTTGCTACATCTAAGACTGCATAAGTTGATTTAATAAGCGGAATAGCACTTCCCCAAAGTAACATTGCTATTAAACTTATAAAAATAGCATTTTTTTTATTTTTAAAAAATTTCTCCATAAATAAAACTCCTCATCTCTATTCTGTATATTTAGCTACTATAATTTTATAATAACTTATGTAAGTCTACAAAGCTTTATTTATTTTTTACAAACGTTTGCTATCTCTATACAAATTCATCTATACTACATTGTAAATATTATCAATTACACCTATATAAGTCAATCCATTAAAATGTCTTATCTTTTAGATTTATCTCTTTATATGTAGTTTTAATACAGTATCTTAAAAGTTTTATTTTGAAAATAAAAAAGAGCCTAAGGCTCTTTTAGTCATCTCCATTATAAACTTGATTTCCATCTTTTCCTGGAACTTTATTAAATATTCCTGTTACCATAAGTGCAATTGCTCCATCTCCTGTTACGTTACAAGCTGTTCCAAAACTATCTTGTAATGCAAATATTGAAAGCATTAGAGCTGTTCCTGTGTTGTCAAAACCAAGCACTGATATAATTAGTCCTAGTGATGCTACAACTGTTCCTCCTGGAACTCCTGGTGCTGCTATTGCAAATATTCCAAGAAGTAATATAAACACAATCATTGTTGATACATCTGGAAGTTTTCCATAAAGTATTTGTGAAACTGTCATTACAAAAAATACTTCTGTTAATACAGATCCACAAAGATGTGTATTTGAACAAATTGGTATTACAAAGTCTCTTATTTTCGGATCTAATACTTTTGATTTTCTAGCACATTTTAATGCTACTGGAAGTGTTGCTGCTGATGACATTGTTCCAACTGCTGTAAAATATGCTGGTGGATAATGTTTAAATACTTCTTTTGGATTTACTCCTGCAAGAAGTCCACCAATTGTGTATAAAAGTGTCATCCAAATAAAATGACCTATAATTACTATAACTATTATTTTTAAGAACACTGGTATCTCAGATAATACTGCTCCTTCATAAGCAAGTGTTGCAAATGTTGATGCAATATAAACTGGAAGTAATGTTATTATTACTTTATCTACTATTGAAAGTACCATATTATTAAATTCAAGTAATAATTTTTCCCAAGTTTCTGATTTTGACCAAATAACTGCAAGACCAATTAAAATAGATGTTATAAGTGCTGTCATTACTGGCATTATTGGGTCAATTGTTAGTGCAAAGGAAGATTCTGGAATTATATTTCCTTCTCCTACATGACTTACAATATTTAAATTTGGAATTATCATTCTTCCTGCAAATAAACTCATCATTGCTGCTCCAACTGATGATATGTAACAAATAAGTAATGTAACTGTTAATATTTTTCCTGCATTGTCTTTTAAACTTACTATAGCTGGTGTTATAAATCCTAAGATTATAAGTGGTACTACATAACCAATTAAATCTCCTAAGATTTTTTTAATAGCATCTACAACTAGAATAACTGATTCATTTGCTATGTATCCAAGTCCAATACCTACAACTATTCCTAAAAGTAATTTAAATAATAAACTATTAAAAAATCCTTTCTTTTCCATTTTGCCACCTCTTTATTTTTTTATAATTCCAACCTAATCTATTGGAATTTATTTATAAAAATAGACGTTGAAAAAACAACGCCTATTTCTATAAAATTAGTTATACTCGTAAAATCCTTTACCAGTTTTTCTTCCAAGTTGTCCTGCACGAACCATTTTTCTTAGAAGTGTATGTGCTCTATATTTAGGATCTCTAAATTCATCATAAAGAACATCCATAATTGCTAGAACTACATCTAGTCCAATAAGGTCTCCAAGTTCTAAAGGTCCCATTGGATGATTTGCTCCAAGTTTCATAGCAGCATCAATATCTTCTGCGCTAGCTACCCCTTCTGCAAATATTCCAATACCTTCATTTATCATTGGAACTAGGATTCTATTTACAACAAATCCTGGTGCTTCAGCAACTTCTACTGGAGTTTTTCCAATTTCTTTTGAAAGTTCAATAATTGTATTTTTAACTTCTTCATCAGTTACTTGTCCTGATATTATTTCAACTAGTTTCATTGCTGGAACTGGGTTGAAGAAATGCATACCAACTACCTTGTTAGGTCTTTTAGTAGCAGCTCCAATATCAGTTATAGATAATGATGATGTGTTTGAAGCAAGAATTGTTTTTTCATCACAAACTTCATCAAGTTCTTGGAATATTGCTTTTTTAATTTTAGGATTTTCTGTAGCAGCTTCTATAATTAGGTCACAGTCTTTAATATCTTCAATTTTATCTGAAGTAGTTAAGTTTTCTACTGCAACTTTCATTTCTTCTTCTGTCATTCTTCCTTTAGCAACATTTCTTTCGTATCCTTTATGGATTCTTACTTTTGCTTTTTCAAGTGCTTCAGGCATAATATCCCTAACCACAACTTGATGTTTAGTTGCTAATACTTGAGCAATTCCAGATCCCATTGTACCTGATCCAATTACTGCGATTTTCATGCTATTACCTCCGATTATTCCCCTATAAATTCTGGCGATCTTTTTTCAAGAAATGCCTTCATACCTTCTTTTTGATCCTTGGTTGCGAAACAAAGTGCAAAGTTTGCTCTTTCAATATCCATACCACTATCAATATCTGTTTGAATTCCAGTATTTATTGCAGCTTTAGAATAGCTAACTGCAAGTTTTGAATTTTTAGCAATTCTTTTTGCAAGGCCCATAGCACTATCTAATAATTCGTCAGGTTCTACAACTTTTGAAACAAGTCCACAGTTGTAAGCATCTTCTGCAGAAATAATATCTGCTGTATAAATTAATTCTTTAGCTTTTGAAAGGCCTATTACACGTGCAAGTCTTTGTGTACCACCAAATCCAGGTGTAATACCAAGGCCTACTTCAGGTTGTCCAAATTTAGCTTTTGTTGAAGCTATACGAATGTCACATGAAAGTGATAATTCACATCCTCCACCAAGAGCAAATCCATTTACTGCTGCAATAACAGGTATATTCAATTTTTCAATTTTAAGGAAAGCATCCATTCCAGCTTTTGCAAACTTAGAACCTTCACTTGCAGAAAGAGTAGACATTTCAGAAATGTCTGCTCCTGCTACAAATGCTTTACCTGCACCTGTTAAAATTATTACGCTTACATCTTCTCTTTTTTCTACTTCTGTAAAAAAGTTATTTAGTTCAAAAATAACTTGAGAGTTTAAAGCATTAAGTGATTTTTGTTTATCTATTGTAAGAATTAAAATATTATCTTTTAATTCTTCTTTTAAAAATTTATATTCCATTTATTCTACAAGATTTTTATAAAGAGAAATTATTCTCTTCCAACTATAAGAGCTGTACCTTGTCCTCCACCGATGCAAAGTGTAGCTAAACCTTTTTTAGCATCTCTTTTTTGCATTTCATAAAGAAGAGTTGTTAATATTCTTGATCCTGAAGCTCCAATTGGGTGACCAACTGCAATAGCTCCACCATTAACATTTACTTTATCCATATCAAATCCTAGAGTATTTGCTACTGCTTTAGCTTGTGCAGCAAATGCTTCGTTAGCTTCGATTAAGTCAAGATCTTTAACTTCAAGTCCTGCTTTTTCAAGAGCTTTTGATGATGATGGAATAGGTCCTGTTCCCATGATAGCTGGATCAACTCCTGCTGATGCATATGAAAGAACAGTAGCAAGTGGAGTAATTCCAAGTTCTTTTGCTTTTGATTCAGTCATAACTACAAGCATAGCTGAACCATCGTTTATTCCTGATGCGTTACCAGCTGTAACAGTTCCGTCTTTTTTGAATGCTGTTCTTAATTTGCCTAGAGATTCTTCAGTAACTCCGTCTTTGATGAATTCATCATCTTCAACAACAGTAACTCTACCTTTTCTGTCAGTAATTTCTACTGGCACGATTTCGTCTTTGAATCTTCCTTCAGCTCTTGCTTTTTCAGCTCTGTTTTGAGAAACAGTTGCAAGTTCATCTTGCATTTCTCTTGTAATACCATATTTTTCAGCAACATTTTCAGCTGTGATTCCCATGTGGTATCCTTCAAAAGCATCTACTAGTCCGTCAACAAGCATTTCGTCTACGAAAGTTTTGTCTCCCATTCTAGCTCCCCATCTAGCTTCTCTTACTAAGAATGGAGCTTGTGACATAGATTCACATCCACCTGCAAGAACAACTTCAGCATCTCCTGCTTTAATAAGTTGTGCTGCTAGAGAAACTGCTCTAAGTCCTGATCCACAAACTTTGTTAATTGTCATAGCTGGAACTTCAATTGGAACTCCTGCTTTAACAGATACTTGTCTTGCAACGTTTTGTCCAAGACCAGCTTGAAGAACATTACCAATGATAACTTCATCTATTAGAGCTGGGTCTAATTCATTAGCTCTTTTAAGCGCTTCTTTAGTTGCTATTACTCCTAGTTCTACTGCAGATAATGATTTTAAAGCTCCACCATATGATCCAACTGGAGTTCTTGCCGCACTTGCTATTACTACTTTTTCCATTATATCCTCCTTGTGTTATGGAATTTCTTTCCATAAATACATATTATAAGATGATAACATCTTTATCACATTTAATGAGTATATCATTAAATATCCCCGTAAATCTACAAAGTATTCTATTACTACAAAAATACAAATTAACATATGTTAATAAGCACCACAACATTATAAATAAATATCCTAAAACACATTTAATTATTCACTTCTTTGAAAATATAAATGAATTTTTATTTCTTTTCATATTGTGGAACGCATCCCATATTTACTTTTACATTATATAAATTTATAACTTTTTTTTCAAGGTTAAAAGACCTTTTTAAGGCTATTCTATTTAATATTTCTATAAATCAATGAAATTTTTCCAAATTCATAACCTATATTTCTATTCTACACATTTTTCAGTCTTTTTCAAATGAAAAAAACGAAACATTTAAGTTTCGTTTATCCAAGTTCTTTTTCAAGAACATCTATAATTTTTTCAGCTGAAGTTCCATCACCATAAGGATTTACTGCTTTAGCCATTTCATCATATTTTTCTTTGTTTTCTATTAATTCTTTAAAGCCTTTATAAATATTTTCATATTCAGTTCCTACAAGTTTTGCAGTATTTGCAAGAACACCTTCCATTCTTTCAGTTTCTTCTCTTACAACTAAAACTGGTTTTCCTAGAGCTGGTGCTTCTTCTTGTATTCCACCTGAATCCGTAACTACAAGATAAACCTTGCTCATAAGATTTGAAAATGGAAGATAATCAAGTGGCTCAATCATATGAACTCTTTCTTCTTTTTCAAAATATTTATTTGCAATTTCTCGTACCTTTGGATTTAAGTGAACTGGAAATATAACTTCCACATCTTTGTGTTGATTTACAACATCTAAAACTGCTTGGAATATATTTTCCATTGGCTTACCAATATTTTCACGTCTATGTGAAGTTAATAGTACAACTTTTTTATTTTCATAATCTATTTCATTTAAAAGTGATTCTTCAAAATGATAATCTTCTTTTACTGAATATTTTAAAGCATCAATAACAGTATTTCCAGTTATGTATATATTTTCATCACTATAACCTTCTTTTAAAAGATTTTCTCTATTATTTTCTGTTGGTGCAAAATGAAAATTAGTTACTACTCCAGTTAACTTTCTATTTGCCTCTTCTGGAAATGGTGAATATAAGTTTCCAGACCTAAGACCTGCTTCAACATGACCAATTTTAACTTGTTGATAGAAAGCTGCAATACTTGAAGAAAATACTGTTGTAGTATCTCCCTGAATTAAAAGTACATCTGGTTTTGTTTCCAAAAGAACTTTTTCAAGTCCAAGCATAGCATTAACTGTAATTTCTGTTAAACTTTGTCCTGGTTTAAAAATATTTAAATCATAATCTGGTACTATATTAAATATTTTTAGAACTTGATCTAACATTTCTCTATGTTGTCCTGTTACTGCAACTATAGATTCAATGTTTTTTCTTTTTTCAAGTTCTTTAACAATTGGAGCCATTTTTATGGCCTCCGGTCTTGTACCGAACACCGTTAAAACTTTCATTTTATTCTCCCTTCGTCTTAAACATTCCTGTCATAAATCCAAGTGCAATAATAACTATAAATATAATTATAGAAACTATTAAACCTTGATTTGAACTAAATCTTGATATTACATTTGCAAGTACACCAAAAATTATTGAAATTGTATAAAGAACAATAACAGTTTGTCTTTGACTTAAACCCATAGCCAAAAGTCTATGATGTAAGTGACCTTTGTCAGCCTCCACCATACTTTTTCCACTTAATTTTCTTCTTATCATAGCAAAAGCTGTATCAAATACAGGCACACCTAGTATTATAACTGGCACTATAATAGTTAGAGCTACAACAGATTTCATAACTCCTTCTATAGATATATATGAAAGCACAAAACCTAAAAATAAAGCACCAGTATCTCCCATAAATATTTTTGCTGGATTAAAGTTAAATGGTAAAAATCCTAAACAAGCTCCTGCAAGAATTGCAGCAATAATAGTTACTTCTGTAAAACCAAATTTATATGCAATACACATTAATGATATAGAGCAAATCATAGATACTCCTGCTGCTAAACCATCAAGTCCATCAATTAAATTAATTGTATTTGTAATTCCTGTAATCCAAAATAAAGTTATTGGAATAGATAAATATTTAATATAAATAAATGGATCTCCTACTCCAAATGGATTGTTAAAAAAGTCAATTCTAACTCCACCAAGGACTAAACAAATTCCAGCAACTAATTGGAAAACAATTTTCTTCTTTGGACTAAGACCCACTTTATCATCAATTAAGCCAGATACAACGATTACACTAGACCCAACAATCAGTCCAATAATCTCAGTACTTAAACTTATATATCCTAATTTAACAAAAATAAGAATTGAAACAACAAGTGTTATATACATTGCAAGCCCACCTGATAAAGGTATGGGCTTGTTATGCATACGTCTATTGTCCTTTGGTATATCCATAAATCCAAATCTCTTAGCAAGTTTAATAACAACTGGAGTCATTAAAAAACAAATAATAGTAGCTACAAGAAATGGTATTAATAAACTCTCCATAAGAACTCCCTTAAACTAAATTATTTTGTTCCGAATAATCTATCTCCTGCATCTCCTAGACCAGGAAGAATATATCCTTCTTCACTTAAACATCTGTCAATAGATGCTACATATATATCTACATCTGGATGTGCTTCTTGAACAGCTTTAATTCCTTCTGGAGCTGCAAGAATATTTAGAGCTTTAATACTAGTAGCTCCTTTTCTTTTAACTTCATCAATAGCTTCAATTAATGATCCACCTGTTGCAAGCATTGGATCAACTATAATTAAAGTTCTTTCTTCAACATCTTTAGGTAATTTACAGTAGTAAGTAATAGGTTTTAAAGTTTTTGGATCTCTATACATACCAACATGTCCAACTCTTGCTCCTGGAGTTACTGATAAAACACCATCAACCATACCAATTCCAGCTCTTAGAATTGGGACAATACCTAATTTCTTTCCACTAACTTCTTTTCCAATATAAGTTTCAAGTGGAGTTTCAATTTCCACATCTGCAAGTTCAAGATCTCTTGTAACTTCATAGCCCATAAGCGCAGACAATTCTGTTACGATTTGTCTAAAATCTTTTGAAGAAGTATCCTTCTTTCTTAATATAGTTAGTTTGTGTTGAATTAACGGATGATCTGTTACTATAACTTTTCCCATTTTTTCCTCCTTATAGACCAAATACAATTTTACCGCCACATGCCTTTAAAAGTCTATTCATAATTCCAGCTCCAATTCCTCTAAAATCAAAACCTTCAGCATAAATAATTTCAATATCTTCTGTATCACACTTTCTAAGTGCTTCAAAAAGATTATGTGCTATTTCCTGCATATTTTCTCTAGATCCTAAATCTATAACTAAATCTGCACCTTCATAGCCATCTTTTGTTTCAGCTGTTGCAAGAATTGCAATTTTTTTATCTTCATTTTCCTTGACTCTTTTATTAACTTCTTTAACAACGCCCTCTAAATTTCCTACAAAACAATAAGCATCAGCCTTTGGAGCATAATGTTTATATTTTTGTCCAGGAGACTTTGGAACGGTTTTATCCTTTGCATCAATAGTAGTATTGTCTACTGCTAAATCTGGAATTAACACTTTAAGATCTTCATAAGTAACATAACCTGGTCTTAATATCATTGGTGGATTTGAAGTCATATCTATAACAGTAGACTCAATTCCTACATTTGATGTACCACCATCAACAATAATATCAACCTTGTTATTTAAATCTTCATCTACATGTTTAAATGCAGTTGGACTTGGACGTCCAGAAAGATTTGCAGAAGGTGCTGCTATTGGTAATTTACAATCCTTTAAGATTTCTCTTGCAATCTTATGAGATGGCATTCTTATAGCAACTGTATCTAGTCCTGCTGTTACAACATCTGACATCTTATCTGATTTTTTTAAAATCATAGTTAGTGGACCTGGCCAAAACATTTCCATACAATCCTTAGCAACTTGTGGTATTTCTGAAACAAGTTCATCAATTTGTTCCACATCTGCAATATGAAGAATTAATGGGTTGTCCATTGGTCTACCTTTAGCTTTAAAAATATTTTTACAAGCCTCTTCGTCAAAACCATTTGCACCTAAACCATACACTGTTTCTGTTGGAATAACGACAAGTTTTCCATCTGAAAAAGCTTTTGTTATTTCTTTAACCTTATCTTTTTCAATGTTATTCTCATCTATCTTAATTATTTTTGTATTCATATAATCAGACCTTTCATCTCTGATGATTATAATTATTCGACTAATATTATATCAATCTTTTAAGTTACATACAAGAAAAGTACTTTTTAAATTGTTAAATATTTATTAAATTTATAAATCAGTATATTTAATCCCAATAACAGATACTTTTTTACATAAAAAACA
Source organism: uncultured Peptoniphilaceae bacterium (assembly GCA_946403255.1). Taxonomy (GTDB): domain Bacteria; phylum Bacillota; class Clostridia; order Tissierellales; family Peptoniphilaceae; genus Anaerosphaera. Next base: position 12,546 of record CAMIZH010000034.1, read on the forward strand.
TCCACCGGCCTAGCCGGTGGTTTTTAATTTACGGGCACAAGGCCC
>CAMIZH010000035.1 GCA_946403255.1 uncultured Peptoniphilaceae bacterium
TTTTTTTTATATTTATATGTTATAATTCATTTACAAATAAGAAAGGGTGAATATATTGAATAATATAAGATTAGAAAAAGTTTTAGAAGTGATGAGAAAAGATAAAGTAGATCAGCTTCTTTTATGTGATCCAAGTTCCATTTTTTATTTAACTAATAAATGGATTTACCCTGGAGAGAGAATGCATATTTTAAGTATTTTATCTAATGGAGATGTGAAATTTTTTGTAAATAAATTATTTCCAATAGAAGAAGATTTAGGTATAGAAATAGTTAGACTTGATGATATAGATGACCAAATAAAAATTTTAGCAGAAGATATTATTCCTAGAGTTGTAGGAGTTGACAAAAATCTTGTAGCTAAATTTTTAATTCCTATTATGAATCGTGTTGATGATGCAGATTTTATAGATGCTTCATATATAGTTGATGATTTAAGAGCCTTGAAAGATATAGAAGAAATAGAAATTATGGAAAAATCTTCAAAAATAAATGATAAAGCAATGGAAAAAATGAAATCTAAACTTTCAGAAAATTTATCTGAAAAAGAAATGGCAGAATTTTTAGCCAATGTTTATAAAGAGTTTGGAGCAAGTGGTTTTTCATTTGAGCCTATAATTGCTTATGGAAAAAATGGAGCAGATCCACATCACTCCAATGACATGTCTTTAAAAGTAGAGGGAGATTCCATAATTGTAGATATGGGATGTATTTATAATGATTACTGCTCAGATATGACGAGAACATTTTTTTATAAATCTGTAAGTGAAAAATCAAAGGAAGTTTATGAGACTGTTTTAAAAGCAAATCTTGCAGCAATTGCAACTGTAAAACCAGGTGTTAAACTATCTGATATTGATAAAGCAGCAAGAGATGTAATTGAAGATGCAGGATATGGAGAACATTTTACTCATAGAACAGGACATTTTATTGGAATTGAAACTCATGATGTAGGAGATGTTTCTGCAGCTAATGAAAATATATGCCAAGTAGGAAATATATTTTCAATTGAGCCAGGAATTTATTTAACTGGAGAAGTTGGAGTTAGAATAGAGGACCTTGTCATTGTTACAGAAGATGGATGTAAAATATTAAATGGTTTTTCAAAAGATTTACAAATTATAGAATAAAAAAAGGATGCATTAATTTGCATCCTTTTTATTTTCTTTATTATCTTTTATTTTTTCAGTTTTATTAAATTCTTCTTTAATTTCATTTATTTTTTCATTTAATTCTTCTGTAAGTTTTTCTTCTTCTTTTTTAGTTGTTTGTATATCTTCTTTATAACTTTCTTCAAGTTGATCTAAGTAAGTATCAAGTTTGATTTTTTCTTCAAAATATAATTTGCGAATTTTGTCATCAATATTTAAAGCATTTTTCTTAACAAGTTCACGTCTTATTTTATTTAAGATTAGAATTTTTTCTTCGTTATAAGTTGCAAGAAGTTTAGATATGTCCTCAAAGACTATATCCGTAATAGTTGGGTTAATTCCATTTGTAGTTATTCCAACAGTAAGACCTTCTTTTGATATAACTTTATTCATAAGTAAAGTTGATGATGAAACTATATCGCATCTTTCATAAGGAATTGAAGATTTTTTTGCTCTTTCTTCTAAAGAATGATTTAAATCAAAGTTATGTGTTGCAATAATTAAATAATCATATCCAAAAAATACAAAATCAGAATCAATAGTTGATTTTTTTAATAAAATTCTTTCGGAATATTTGTCAGATAGTTTAAAGATTTCTTCAATAAATTCAGATGCAATTACATAAATTTTAAATTCTGAATCAAGTAATCTTTCAATTCTTTCTAAGGCAATATATCCGCCACCAACAACAAGTACAGTTTTATTTTTAGTATCAAAACTCATTGGTAAATATCTCATAAAAGACCTCCTTTAATATATATACTATATTATTACCTAATTTTATACTTTAATAACATAAAGAGATATAAAATGTAAGAAATTATTAAGAAAATATTGCTAAATTACAATAATTGCAACAAAGTTGTAATGTAGCAGAGAATTTTTCTATGGTATAATATGAACAAGTAAGGATTTGTAGGAATATGGAGGTAATAGAATGAATTCTAAAAAAGTAAACAAAGCATTATCTATAGGACTTTGTGCAGCTGTTCTTGTTCCAGGAATTGTTTCAGCAAAGGAATTTAAAGATGTTAAATCAAATGGAGAATACGGTTGGGCTTATGAATATATTGATGTATTAAGCGACCAAGGTGTTATTGACGGATATCCAAATGGAAATTACGAACCAGCAAATTCAGTGAGTTTAGAAGAAACTTTTCAATTACTAAAAGGAATTATAAATCCAAGTAGTACTGAATTAAGAGATGCAGTTACTAAATATGGTAGCGTTTGTGATCAAAAAGGTGTATCTTCTTGGGCACGTGAAGCAGTTTCATTAGCACTTGCTAGAGGAATCGTTTCTGAATCTGATTTACAACAAGCAAAAGATAAAGATTTAATCGGACCAAATAAAACTAAATATCCAGATAGAAATACAGTTTCTGTTTATTATGCAAAGGGACTAAACTTATCTGCAACAGGAGATGAAAGTCTTTTAAGACATAGTGATAAGGATAATATTCCAGCAGTAACTAAGGGATATCTTGCATCACTTGTGAAAGTAGGAATTTTCTCACCAACTGGATCTGATGGAGTTTTTGAAGGAAATAGACCAATAAGAAGATCTGAAATGGCGAAAATAACTAAACTTTCAAATGACTATGCAAAAGCGACAGGTCTTGATTTAGAAGAAAAAACAATTGAAGGTAAAGTAATCCTTGCTACAAATTTAAATAATATTGATACTATTATTACAGAAAAAGATTCTAAAAGATCTCAATTTAAAGTAGATAGTAATACAGTTTACAAACAAGGAGATAAAACAGTTACTTTTAAGGATATAAAACCAGAGCAAGAAGTTAAAATTACTTATGCTAAAAATGGTGATGAAACTATAACTGGACTTGCTAAAAAAATAGAAATTACAAATAGTGAAAAGAAATTAGTTGGTTATGTAACTGATTCTTCTTCAGATAATTTCACTGTAAAATACAAAGAAAATGATAAAGATGTAGATTTGACTACAACTGATAAAATAAAAACAACTGACAATGCTAAATTTAAACTTGCTAAAGATGCAAAGATATATAAATATGGCAAAAAAATCAGTGAAAGAGATTTAAAATCAAATGATTTAATAGAATTTAAAACTAATTCAACTGGTGAAGTGATAGAAGCTTTTGTTTATCCAGAAAAAGGTGAAGTAACTGGAAAAATCACTGATATTGACCAAGGTACTTCTTCAAGAAAAGAATCAATAACTTTAAAACTTGATGATGGAAATAAATATACTTTCTACAGTAGAAAAAGTGCAGGTTCTTCTTCTAGAGAATTTAGAGATTTAAAAGAAGATAAAGAAGTAACATTACAATTAGAATATAAAGTTGTAAAAGAAATTGGAAAAGCAAAAAAATCTGATTATATTGTTGGAGAAATAACTGAAGCAGAAGAATATGATCGTGCTGATGGAAGAGACATTGGATATATTAGAGTTAAAACAAGTGAAGGCAGAACTAAATACTTTTTAACTAAAGACACTGAATTTAAAGATGATACTTCAAATGCTAAAAATCCTCAACAAAGAATTAAAGATTTAAAAGGTGAAACAGTTAAACTTTATCTTGATGGAGAAAAAGTAGAAACTCTAACAAAAATTGATAAAAGAAAAGCAATTGATGCAGTAGCTCAAATTGTTGATGTAAAAACTGATAGATATTATGATGAAAAAGAATATACTATTAGAATTTTAAATGTTGGATATGGAAATGTTTCAGTTAGAGATGAATTTAAATTCTCAACAAGTAATTCCTTTGATAAATGGGAAATTATTAGAATAACTGGACAAAAATCTGCTGGAGACCTTGAAGATATTACAATACAACATGTAAAATATGAAGATGAAAAGTTAAATTCTTATGATTATGATTATAAAAAAGATAGTAATAATGATGATAATTATAATATAAAATGGAAATAAAAAATTATAAAATTGGCACTGGAAACAGTGCTTTTTTTATTTGTAAAAATGGGTAAAGACAAGTATAGATTATGATATAATTGTTAAGATATATGGGGGAGATTAAATGAAAAAAAATATAAAAAGTTTTGCATCAGTTTTAATGATTGGTACATTACTTATTTCAAATACAACTTATGCAAAAAGTTTTAAAGATTTAAATAAATCAGGAGATTATGGTTGGGCATATTCTTCAGTTGATAATTTATCAAATAAAAGTATTTTAGGTGGATACCCAGATGGAAGTTTTAAACCTGAAAGACCAGTTAGCTTTTTAGAAATAATGCAAATTATTAAAAATATAAAAAATCCTAGTGATATTGAAATGCAAAAGGCAAAAGAAGCTTTTATGCCAGTTGTAAAAAAATATAAAGTAGCACCTTGGGCACAAGATTCTGTTTGTTATGCATTGTTTACAAATGTCATAACTGAAAAAACTTTAATTTCAGCTTCAAATAGAGGGTTTTTAAAAGATACAAATACTGTTTATCCAAATAGAAATTCAGTAACAGTTTACTTTGGACGTGCTTTTGGATTTTCAGGTAGCGGAAAAACTGATAATTTAAAACATAAGGATTTAAAAAATGTTCCAAATATGACAAAAGGATATTTATCAGAACTTGTAGATGCGAAAATATATTCAGCAACTGGATCTGATGGATACTTTAATGGAAATAAGTATATAAGACGTGCTGAAGTGGCAGTTATTTCTGATAGAGCTATAAATTATTTAGATAATAAAAAAGTAGAAACTCCAAAGGAAAATTATGAAACAGGTGATTTAACAACAGGTCTTATTGAAGATGTAAAACATATTGAAGGAAATGTTGATTTTATAACTTTAAGTGGAGAAGAAAGTACAATAAAAATAGATTCCAAAGAATATAGAATTAAATTAAACAATATAAAGATAAAAGATTTAAATAATTCTTATAATGGAGATATTTTAACACTAAAAGATTCAAAAGTATTGGCAGAGATTAGAAATGGTGAAGTTATTTCTATAGAGATAAAAAATACTAATGATAGTAATATTAATGAAAATAATGAATCTCAAAAAGATGAATTTGAAATAAATATAAGTGGTCGTGTACTTGGTTCTAAAAAAGATGGAGATACTAATCAAATTGAAGTTTATGTTTTAGTATCAGATACAAGTGAATTTGTAGCAGGAGATACAATCTATGTTGAATCTAATAAAGATTATAGAAAAGATCAAACTGTAAGTATAAAAGGAATTCAAGTTGATGGTGAATTAAAGGAATTAAATATTCAAAATTAAAATGTTAAACAATGGTGAGGGGAGACCTTCACCATTTTCAGTGGGGGTTTTATGGAAAGATTTAATAGAACTGAAATGTTAATAGGAAATGAAAATGTAGAAAAGTTACAAAAAAGTAGCGTAATAGTTTTTGGCCTTGGTGGAGTTGGAGGAAGCCTATGTGAAGCTCTAGTAAGGGCAGGAATAGGAAATATTTCAATAGTTGATAAAGATACAGTTGATGTAACAAATATTAATAGACAGGTTATAGCAACGGAAGATACAATAGGAAAATTAAAAACTAAAGCAATGGAAGAAAGATTAAAATCTATAAATCCAAATGTAAATATTGAAATTTACGATGTAAATGTTGGAAGAGATACAATAGATTTATTTGATTTATCTAAATATGATTATGTAGCTGATGCAATTGATATGGTAACTTCAAAAATTCTTCTTGTAGAACATGCAAAGGCTGCAGATACAAAAATAATTATGGCAATGGGAATGGGAAATAAAATAGATCCTACAAAAATTGAAATTGCTGATATAAGTAAAACCTCTGTTTGTAGACTTTCAAGAGTTTTAAGAAGAGAATTAAAAAAGAGAAATATAAAAAATGTTTTAGTTGCTTATTCTAAAGAGGAAACAAGAACTCCAGTATTTAAATTGGAAAATGAAGCAACACCTGGCTCAGTATCCTTTGTGCCACCAGTTTGTGGAATGATAATGGCAGGAACTATAGTAAAAGATTTGATTTCGCTATAGTGTTAAGATTATTTTCATATTGGAATTATTATCAGATTAATATTATAATAATTAGATGAAATGAGGGCGATGATGAATTATATAGATTTAAATGATAGGCAAAGAGAAGCACTATTGCATACAGAAGGACCACTTTTAATACTTGCAGGTGCAGGTTCAGGAAAGACAAAAGTTATTACAAATAAGATAGCTTACTTAATTGAAGAAAAAAAAGTATTTCCTTCAAAAATTTTAGCAATAACTTTTACAAACAAAGCTGCAAATGAGATGAAAGAAAGAGTTAGATCTTTAATTGATGTAGATGTAGATGCAATGTGGATTGGAACTTTTCACTCTATTTGTGTAAGAATTTTAAGAATGAATATTGAAAGAATTAACTATACATCAAATTTTTCTATATATGACAGAGATGACCAGATAACTGTTGTTAAAGAGTCTATAAAAGAATTAAATTTAAATAAGGATGTTTATAAACCAAGGGGAGTCCTTGAAATTATTTCAAAGTCTAAAAATGAAGATATAAAACCAGATGAATATATAAATCAAAATTATATGGATTTTTATGCTAGAAATATGGGTGAAGTTTATGCTCTTTATGAAAAAAAATTAAAAGAAAATAATGCTTTAGATTTTGATGATTTAATCTTAAAAACTGTTGAGCTTTTAGAAAGAGATGAAGAAGTAAGAAATTATTATAGACAGAAATTTGAACATGTTTTTGTTGATGAATATCAAGATACAAATACTTCACAATACAAACTTATAAAACTATTTTGCAGAGAAAATCCAAATATAACTGTTGTAGGAGATAATGACCAATCTATTTATAAATGGAGAGGGGCAGATATTTCAAATATTTTAAATTTTGAAAAAGATTTTAAAAATGCAAAAGTTATTTTATTGGAGCAAAATTATAGATCGACTTCAAATATCTTAACTGTTGCAAATGAAGTTATTAAAAGAAATTCTGACAGAAAAGATAAAAAACTCTGGACTGATAAAGATGGTGGTTCAGATGTTGTCTTTATGGAATATAGAACTTCTATTGAAGAAGAAAAAGGTGTTATAGAAAAAATATTACATATGAACTATAAGGGATATAATTATAGTGATATGGCTATTTTATATAGAACAAATGCTCAATCAAGAGGATTTGAAGAAATGCTTGTAAGAGAAAAAATTCCTTATAAAATTATAGGTGGACTGCGATTTTATGATAGAAAAGAAGTAAAAGATATAATCGCGTATTTAAGAGCTATTCAAAATCCAAGTGATGATGTTGCTATAACAAGAATTATAAATGTTCCTAAAAGAGGAATTGGGCTATCAACAGTTGAAAAATTAAATGCTTATGCTTCAGAAAACAATTTAAGTCTTTTTGAAGTTATAAATACATTAGAAGAAAATGATCAATTAAATTTAAGATCAAAGAAAAATATAAAAGAATTTTCAAATCTGATGAATCTTTTAATAAGTCATAAAGATGAATTAAAAATTTCAGATTTAATTGAAAAAATATTATATGAATCAGGATATATAAAAGACCTTGAAACTGAAAATACTGTTGAGGCAAGAACTAGAATTGAAAATATAAAAGAGTTTGGTTCAACTGCTGTTTCTTATGAAAATGACAATGAACTAGGAACTTTAGAAGACTTTCTATCAGGTGTTTCACTTCTTTCAGATGTTGATAAAACAGAAGATTCGGAAAGAGGTGTTAAACTTATGACACTTCATGCAGCTAAGGGACTTGAATTTAAAGTTGTATATTTAGTTGGATTAGAAGAAGCACTTTTCCCAACATCAAGAGCTTTAGAAAGTGATGATGATATTGAAGAGGAAAGAAGACTTTGCTATGTAGGAGTTACAAGAGCAGAAGAAAGACTTTTTATAACAGCGGCACAAACTAGAACTCTTTATGGAAAAACAAATCCTACATTGAGATCTAGATTTATTGCAGAAATGGGAAATACTATTGAAATAGTTGAACCACAAAATAAAATAGATACAGCTTCTAAAAACCTAGTAGAAGTTAAAGATCTTACAACTTATAAACCAAGTAAAGTAACTCAAAGCTTTATGCCAAAGAAAACTGAAACTGAGAAAAAAGAATCTCTTAATGTTTCTGTTGGAGATAAAGTTGCTCATAAAAAATGGGGAGAAGGAATGATTGTTTCAAAAACTGAAAAAGGAGATGATTTTGAAATAGTAGTTTCCTTTGATGGTAAAGGTCTTAAAAAATTAATGATGTCCTTTGCTCCATTAACAGTGGTGAAATAAATGAATAGAGAAGAAATAATAAAAAAATTAAATATTTTAATAGAAAAAATAGAAAAATTAAATTATAATTACTATACTTTAGATGAGCCAATTGCAAGTGATGGTGAATATGATGCAATATATGATGAACTTAAAAATTTAGAGCTTGAAAGTGGAATAGTTTTACAAAACTCGCCAACAAATAGAGTTGGAGCTCAAATACTTGATAAATTTGAAAAACATACTCATATAGCGCCACTTTATTCTATGGATAAAGCTCAAAATTATGAAACGATAAGAGCTTGGGATACTAGAAATAAAAAATTAATAAGAGATTATAATGATACTCATAGTGAAAAATTAAAAGATATATCTTATATTGTAGAACTTAAATTTGATGGACTTACTTTAAACTTAACTTATGAGGATGGATATTTAAAAACAGCTTCAACTAGAGGTAATGGATTTATTGGAGAAAAGATTTTTGAACAGGTAAAAACAATTTATTCAATTCCATTAAAAATAGATTATAAGGGTGTTATGGAAGTTCAAGGAGAAGGGCTTATGCCTTTTAAATCCTTAGAAAACTATAATAGAACTCACAAAGAACCACTTAAAAATGCTAGAAATGCAGCAGCTGGTGCATTAAGAAATCTTGATCCGAAAGTAACTGCTGAAAGAAATTTAACAGCTTATTTTTATAATATTGGATATATAGAAAATAAAGATTTCAAAGATGATGTTGAAATGAAAAATTTTCTAAGAAAAAATGGATTTAAGGTTTATAATATAAATAAACTTTGTAAAAATTTAGAAGAAGTTTTTGCTGAAATAGAAGAAATTGGACGTATAAGAGATAGCTTAGATATTTTAATAGATGGAGTTACTATAAAAGTTAGTGATTTAGAAACTAGAAAAGTTCTAGGAGCTACAAATAAATTTCCTCGTTGGGCAATAGCTTATAAATTTGAAGCAGAAGAGATGTCAACAAAACTTTTAGATGTTGTTTGGAATGTGGGAAGGTCTGCAAAAGTTACACCAACTGCAATACTTGAACCTGTAGATATTGGTGGGGTAACTATAAGACGAGCAACATTAAATAATTATGATGATATTTTAAGAAAAAAAGTCAGAATAAATTCAAGAGTATTAATAAGAAGGTCCAATGATGTAATTCCAGAAATACTTGGAACTTTACCATCAGAAGATGATGAAAATACAATTGAAATAAAAAGACCTATATATTGTCCCGCTTGTAATGCAGAGTTGTTTCAAGATGGAGTTCATATATTTTGTCCAAATACACTTTCCTGTGCTCCACAACTTGTGGCAAGACTTGTTCATTTTGCATCAAGAGATGCTATGGATATAGAGGGATTAAGTGAAAAGACAATAGAAAAATTATTAGAAGAATTAAATTTAAGAGAAATTCCAGAAATATATGAATTGAAATATGATGATATAATAAAGCTAGAAGGCTTTAAAGAAAAACGTACAAATAATTTATTACAAGCAATAGAAAATAGTAAGAAAAGAGAATTAACAAACTTTATTTATGCTCTTGGAATTCCAAATGTAGGAATAAAAACTTCGAGAGATCTTGCAAATCATTATGAAAGTTTTGAAAATTTAAGAAATGCAAAAGAGGAAGAACTTATAAATATAGGGGATATAGGTCCTATAACAGCTTTTGAAATTGTTGAATTTTTTAATGATGATAATATAAAAAGTTCTATTGAAAAATTAATTTTACTTGGAGTAAATCCTTACTTTGAAAAAAAAGAAGCTAAGGAAAATTATTTTACAGATAAAAAAATAGTTCTAACTGGTAGTTTAGAAAAACCAAGAAAAGAATTAGAAGAAATATTAATATCTTATGGTGCTAAAATTTCTTCAGCAGTAAGTAAAAATACAGATATTTTAATTGTTGGCGAGTCACCAGGCTCAAAACTTAAAAAAGCTGAAGATTTAGGAATAGAGATACTAAAAGAAGAAGATATTGATAGACTTTTAGGAGGGGAATATGAAAATTAATGAGATAAAGCATATTGCTGATATTGCTCAAATAAATTTTACAGAAGAAGAATTAATGGGCTTTGAAAAAGATTTTTCAGAAACTATGGAACTAATTGATAAAATTAGAGAAATAGATACAGATGGAGTTGAAACAACTTTCCATGTAAATGATACTGAAAACAATCTTAGAAAAGATGAAGTTGGGGTTTCTTTTTCTCAAGAAGAAGCTACAAAAAATACTGTTGATGAAAAATACGGATACTTTAAAATAGTTAGATTTGTAGAGTAGGAGGAAAAGATTTGAAACTTACAGATATAAAAGCAGCAGACCTTATAAGAGGTTATGAAAATAGAGATTTCTCCTGTGAAGAAGTCGTAAAAGAATATTTAAAAAATATTGAAGAAAATGAAAAAGATATAAATGCATATGTAACAGTTATGGCAGAAGATGCTCTTAAAAATGCTAAAAAAGTTGATGCAAAATATCAAAATAGAGAAGAGCTTGGAATTCTTGCTGGTGTTCCAGTAGGAGTTAAAGATAATATTGCAGTTAAAGATGTTAAAATGACTTGCTCATCAAAAATGCTTGAAAACTTTATAGTTCCTTATGATTCAGTTGTTTCAGAAAGACTTAAAAAAGAAGATTCAGTTATAATTGGTAAAACAAATATGGATGAGTTTGCAATGGGATCTACTACAAAAACTTCATACTTTGGAGTTTCTAAAAATCCTCTTGATAGGACTTTAGTTTCTGGTGGTTCATCAGGTGGATCAGCAGCAGCGCTTGGAGCAAAGGAATGTGCTCTTGCTATAGGAACTGACACAGGTGGTTCAACTAGACAACCTGCATCATTTTGTGGGCTTGTAGGAATTAAACCTACTTATGGAACTATTCCAAGATATGGAGTATCTACTATGGCAAATACTTTTGATCAAGTAGGTGCTTTTGGTAAAGATGTTGAAGATGCAGCACTATTATTAAAAGCTCTTGAAGGGAAAGATTTAAGAGATGCTACATCAACTGGAAATATTTCAATTCATGAAAATATTGACTTTACAAATGATGAAGCAGCAATTGAATATTTAAAAGAAATGAAAATTGCTATACCAAAACAATATCTAGATATGAATTTAAACTCTAGAGTAAAAGAAGATTTTGATAAAGCAATAGATACTTTTAAATCAAATGGAGCAACTATTGAAGTTGTAGATATGAATTCATTAGAAAATATAATCGAAACATATCATATTTTAACTAATGGAGAAATATCTTCAAATATGGCTAGACTTGATTCATTAAGATATGGTCATAGAACAGAAGAATATGAAGATTTTAAAGAAATGTTTAAAAAATCTAGACAAGAAGGATTTGGAGATGAAGTAAAAAGAAGAATTATGATTGGTGCTCATATCCTAAGTCTTGACCTTGCAGAAGATTATTATTATAAAGCTTTAAAAGTTAGAACTTTAATCAAAGAAGACTATGAAAAAGTATTTAAAAACTTTAATATGGTTTTATGTCCAACAGTTCCAGTATTACCATTTAAAATAGAAGATGATATGAGCCCAGTTGAAATGTATCAAGCAGATTTATTTACAATTCCTGCAAATATGATTGGTTCACCTTCTATAAGTGTACCAATGCCAAAAGTTGATGGACTTTCAGTTGGTATGGAACTTACAGGAAGAAGATTTAAAGACTCAGAAATTATAAAAGCAGCACTTGGATTTGAAAGGAGCGTGAAATAATGGGTTACAAAACAATTGTAGGACTAGAAATTCACGTTGAATTATCAACAAAGACAAAAGCATTTTGTTCATGTGGAAATGAGTTTGGTGGAGAACCAAATACTAGAGTTTGTCCAGTATGTCTAGGACTTCCTGGTGGACTTCCAGTTTTAAATGAAAATGTAGTTAAATATGCAACTATGGCAGGAATTGCTATGAATTGTGATATAGAAAAAAAATCTAAATTTGATAGAAAGAATTATTTCTATCCAGATTTAACTAAAGGCTTCCAAATAACTCAAGATGATATGCCTATTTGTAAAGAAGGATATATTGAAATCGAAGGTGAAGAAGGAACTAAAAAAATTGGTATCTTCC
>CAMIZH010000036.1 GCA_946403255.1 uncultured Peptoniphilaceae bacterium
TAAATGTCTGAGGAATTATTGATACTTCAAAATAAGACTCTTCTATAAAGCTTACCGTTAAACTAATTCCATTTATAGTAATCGAACCTCTATCTATAATTTTTTTAGATATTTCTTCTTTTACTTCTAAGCCCAGTACTATTGAATTGCTTTCTTTTCTTGTCTTTTTTAATATTGCTATACTATCAACATGACCTTGTACTATATGTCCGCCAAATCTTGAATTCATAGACATAGCTCTTTCTAAGTTAACTATAGAATTTTTTCTTAAAGTATATAAATTTGTTTTTTTTACTGTACTTTCAATTGCATCAACAACGAAATATTCCTTTCCATATTCTGTAACAGTTAAACAAACACCATTTACTGCAATACTATCTCCTAGACTTATATCTTCTAAAATTTTATTACAAAGTATTTTTATTTTTAAAGACTTATCATTTTTCTTAATTTTTAATACTTTTCCTATTTCTTCTATTAATCCTGTAAACATATTAAATCACCACTTATTAAAATGTCCTCATCTATAATATCCACCTTTACATTTTTAATTTTTTCTACACTTTCTATACTACTAATTCCTTGACCCTCTAAAGAAGTCTTAGCATTTGCTCCCCCTATTAACTTTGGTGCTATAAAGTAATATATTTTATTAATTAAGTTTTTTTCTAAAAATGAATAAGCTAATGTTCCTCCTCCCTCTAAAAGAATAGACCCTATATCTTTTTTATATAATATTTTTAAAACTTCATTTAAATTTACTCCCATTTCTTCTTTTTTTACTATAAAAACTTCAACTCCTTTTAGCTGTTCTAAAGTTTTTATCTTAGCTATATCTGCATAGGATGTCGTAAAAATATAAGTTTTATTATTTTCTTTATTTTTTAAAACATTAGCATCATATTTAATTCTCAACTTAGAATCTAAAATAATCTTTATTGGATTTTTTTTCTCAAGAATACGAGTTGTTAGATATGGATCATCTTCAATAACAGTATTTATTCCAACTATTATTCCATCAACTTTCGATCTTAATAATCTTCCATATTCTCTACTCTTTTTTGAAGTAATCCATTTAGATTCCTTTGTATATGTTGCAATCTTTCCATCTAAACTTATTGCACTTTTAAAAATAACATATGGTTTTTTTTCAACTATTGAATAAAAAAATTCTTTATTTAACTTATTGCACTCTTGCTCCAATACTCCAGTCTTTACAATTATTCCACTATCTTTTAATATTCTTACTCCATTTACTTCTTTATTTTTATCTAATGAACCGATAACAACTTTTTTTATTTTATGTTTAATTATTAATTCACAACAAGGCTTTTGTTTTCCATAATGAGAACAAGGTTCTAGTGTTACATATAAAATAGAATTTTCTAAAGTAAAACCTTTTCTCAACGCATTTTTTATAGCATTATTTTCTGCATGTTCATATCCAAACTTTTCATGATATCCCATACCTATTATTTTTTTATCTTTAACTATAACTGCTCCTACTAAAGGATTTGTTTTATTATACCCCCTTCCTTTTTCAGCTATTTTTATTGCTAAACTCATAAAATATTTATCATTCACATATATCTCCTTGCATAAAAAAAGAGCCCTATCCAGGGCTCTAAAAATACATTTATAAATATGCCTTATTTTATACACAAAAATAGACATAAAAATAAAACTTCTTCCATCCAGACTTTACTGTCGGTTTTGGAATTTCACCAAATCAGCCAATAGGCTCGCGGACTATAACCGCCGGTTAGGAATTTCACCTGACCCTGAAGTATTTAATAATTTATTTAGTTGTTAAATAGATGATAGTTCAAATAATTATTTTTGTCAATACTTTAATTTTATTTATGTTTGATTATTCTTCAACTCTATTCATTTCTGATAACCCACCTTTATAAAGTGCATAAAAATGATTTGTAGGTCCATGACCTTTTCCTATTTCAAGAGAGTTTTCAATTGCCATATTAATATATTTTTTAGATCTTTTTATTGATTCTTCCATTGAATATCCAAGTCCTAAATTTGATGCTATGGCTGATGATAATGTACATCCTGTTCCATGAGTATTTTTTGTATTTATTCTTTTACCTTCAAAGTTATAAAATATTCCCTTAGAATAAAGTACATCTGTTACATCTTCTAAACTATGTCCTCCTTTTATTAATACATTTTTACAACCTTTTTTATTTATTATCTTTGCTGCTTTTTTCATATCATCAACATTATTTATTTTTATACCTGAAATTTTTTCTGCTTCAGGAATATTCGGAGTAAGTAAATCTGCTATTGGTAATATATGTTTTATTAAAGCATCTATAGAATTTTCTTCCATAAGAGGTGCTCCATTTTTTGCATACATAACTGGATCCACAACTACATTTTTAGGACTATACTTTTTAATTCCTTTTTCCACAGCCTGCATACATTCTTCATTTGAAAGCATACCTATTTTTACAGCATCACTTCCTATATCTTCATATATTGCATCTATTTGATTTAAAATATTTTTTGCTGAAATATTTTCTATATCTATAACTCTACTTGTATTTTCTGCCACAACTGAAACTATTACAGACATAGCGAAAACTCCATGGGCTGACATAGTTTTTAAATCTGCTTGTATACCTGCTCCACCACTACAATC
Source organism: uncultured Peptoniphilaceae bacterium (assembly GCA_946403255.1). Taxonomy (GTDB): domain Bacteria; phylum Bacillota; class Clostridia; order Tissierellales; family Peptoniphilaceae; genus Anaerosphaera. Next base: position 2,660 of record CAMIZH010000036.1, read on the forward strand.
TGATCCTGCAATTGTTAAAACTTTTTTCATAATTTTCCTCCTAAATAAAAAAAAGAGCTATCTATAAACATAGACAACTCTTTACTAAATAACTATTTAATAAATGCTCCCTACGTAGGTGTTAACCAACAGGTTCTAAGGGTCAGGTTATACCTTCTCAACTAATAAATAGTTCCCCCGCAATTTTTTTAATTTTATAACTATATAATATCATTAATAAAATATTACAACAACTTTAAATGTATTTACTAGCCTCTCTTATTGTTAAAGGTGCTAGTTTTTCACCATTAATTCTTAATATTTCTCTAACATATTCAGGATTTGTTTTACTATATTCTCTAAGTGCCCAACCAATAGCCTTATTAATAAAAAACTCATTACTACCTAAATTATTAAATATAATTTCTTGTAATACATTAGTATTAGTATTTTCTTTTTTCCCAAGTTGATAAAGAATAGCTACTCTTCTTATCCAAATATTTTCTTCCTTGCTCCAAGAAATCATCTCTTCATCTACTCTTTTATCATTTTTAGAAATCTCTCCAACTAATCTTGGAAAATTATCTACACTATCCCACCATGATTTTTGAACTATAATTAATTTTAATTTATATAAATCTTCAAAAACTAAATGTTTTTTCATAATATTTAAATAATCTGTAGCTATATACTGAAATTCTCTAAATTCCTCATTCCATAAATCATTAACTATATTAAAATCTATACTTTTATTTGTTCTTAATATAGAAAAATATTCTTTCTCAATTTCTCTTCTAATTGGTGCTTTTATTCCTAAAAACAAAAAATTATTTTTCATATATTTTTCCATAGAAATACTATTTTCATAATTTTTATAACTTTTTACTATTTCTTTAAACTCACTTAAATTCATATCTCACCTATTTTCTTTTTTAAAATAATTAAATCTTTTAAAAGCACACCATTTTCAATAATTTCATGATTATAATTTTCCAAAAAATAATTTTCAATTATTTCATATCTTTTAAAACCTAATTTAGTATAAAAAAGAATGGTTAAAGGACTATCTCCTGTACCAAGAATTATATATTTATACTTATTTTTAAAAGTTTTTTCTACAAAATCTATTAATATTTTTCCATAACCTATATTTTGATATTCTTTTTTTATAGCAAGATTTTTGATTTCAATTGTATCTTCATCATATTCACATAAAGCAATTAAACCTATTACTTCTTCTAGCTTTAGAACATACAAATTAGATTTTTCTATATATTTCATAATCATATTTATATCTTCATCACCAATTAATAATAAATCCATATAATTTAATTTATTATCTAAAACTTCAAATATATCTATATTATTCTTCATAATCTAATCCTTCTTATATAGTTTTTCTAAAATATCTTTATATTCCCTGTCAAGTTCTGCTCTTATTTTTTCATTATTTTCTATTGATATTCTGCCAATAAGTTCTGATAATTTATTTTTTAATAATAAGTCACTATCACTGCTTTTTTCTTTTAAACTCTCTAAATATTTAGAATAACTTCCATCAAATGTAGTTATTTTTTTATCTTTAATTAAAATTAAACTATTAGCAACACTATCTATAAATTTTTTATCATGTGATACAAATATCATTGGAATACTAGTTTCTTTTAAAGCCTCTTCTAAAACTGATATACTATTTAAATCTAAATGGTTTGTTATTTCATCTAATACTAGAAAATTTATATCTTGTAATATTATTTTACAAAGAGATATTTTAACTAATTCTCCACCACTTAAATTTTCTATACTATCATTAACTTTTTCACCTTTAATTAAAAATCTACCTAAAACTTTTCTTACTACATCTTCATTATGTGCAGAAGTTTCTAATATATTTTCTAATATACTTTTATCCTTATCTAAAATATTAATTTTTTGATTAAAATATCCTATCTTTAATTTCTTACTCATTTTAAGTTTTGGATCTTTATCTATTATCATATTTATAAAAGTAGACTTTCCACTTCCATTATCACCAATAATTGCAATTTTTCTATTATTATATACTTGAATATTTGCATCTTGAAATATTATTTTATCTTTATAGGAAAAATTAATATCTTTACCTTCAACTAAAATTCTACTATATATTTTACTACTTTCAATTATTTCTAATTTTATTTCTTTATTTTCTTTATATTTATCTACTTTTTCCAATTGTTCTATTTTAGTTTCTAAAGACTTTGCAAATTTATCTACTTTTGCTTTATTTTTTTGTCCGCCCATTCTATGAAGTCTAGCTTCTGAGTTTCCCATTCTCTTAGGCGTTTTTCTTATATTTCTAGACTGTTCTTTTACATCTACTACTAAAGACTCTAATCTGTTTTTCTCTTTTTCATATTTGTTATATAAAATATTATTTCTATTAATTTCTTCTTCTTTTATTTTAAAATAATCACTATAGTTTCCTTTATAAATGCTTATTTTTCCATTATCTATTTCAAAAATCTTATTACAAACATTATCTAAAAAATCTCTATTATGAGATATTATTACCATTGTTTTCTTGCTTTTATTAATCTCTTTTATTATATCTTCAATAGAATTTAAATCTAAATTATTTGTTGGCTCATCTAGAAGCAATAGATTTGAATTGCTTTTTAGTGTTTTAATAACTCTTTTTTTTGTTTTTTCTCCACCACTTAATTTTTCATAATCATTATTATTTTCTAATTGTGTCATTCTTTCCATAACAACATTTTTATCTATAGAAATATTATCTTTATAATCATTTTCATAAATTAAATTTAATAATGTTGTTTTTCCACTTCCATTTACTCCAACTATTCCAATTCTATCATTTTCAAATATACTTAAATCTTCAATTTCAAATATTTTTCTATCTCCATAAAACTTTTTAATATTTTTTAAATTAATTAACTGCATAAAAAAACCTCCCTTTTTCAAGAGAGGATAAGATACTAAAATTTATCATATGTAAATAAGCCTACTAAAAATAGTAAACTTTAACACTAATAAATTATTCGTATTTATAACCCTATCCACTCTTTAATAAAAAAACATATAACTATCCTAGGAATATTTTTCCTACTTTTAAGTTTTCTTTTAAAAAATGGCTTATAAAATCATCGTTATAAATACTCTCCTTTTTATTTATTAGTAACTACACAAAGATTAACAAAATAATCCTACTTTGTCAAACTTTAAATAAGTTCAAATATTATTTTTATAAAAAACAATGTTAAAACTACAAGTATTATTGGTCTTACAGATTTAGATCCCTTTGTTATAAATAACTTAGTTCCAAAGTAATTTCCAGCAATACTAAATAATCCTGCTGTTAATCCTAATGGAATTAAAACTTTTCCATTTATAAAAAATATTACTAAAGCAGTAATATTAGTTGTTAAATTTATAGCTTTTGTTATACCTGCTGATGAAGTTAAACTCATTTTTGCAACTCCTGTTAAAAGTAATATTAAAAATGTTCCCGTTCCAGGACCATAAAACCCATCATACATTCCAACAAAAAATGCAATTGGAAGAGATATTAAAATTGTTTTTCTAGTACTGTATTCATCTCCACCACCTGTTAAATCTTTAGCTTTAAATACATAAAATGCAGTAACTGGTAAAATAAATAACATTAATATTTTAAAAACTCTATCATTTGTAAGTAATGCTATTTTCGCTCCAATTGACGAACCAAAAAGAGCAAAAATTATTGTATAAATAGCATGTTTTATTTCAATATAACCTTTTTTATAAAATTTATAAGTTGCTAAAGTTGCCCCCATTCCCGAACTTAATTTATTTGTTCCTATTGCATTATGAACAGGAAATCCCGCAAACATATAGGCTGGTAGTGATATAAGTCCTCCTCCACCAGCAATAGAATCAACAAAACCTGCTAAAAATACTAAAGGACAAACTATTAAATATTGCAAAAAAACACTCATATTTCCTCCAATTTAAAGTTCTATTATATTTCCACCAAGCATTTGTGCCGTTGTTGGATCACAAGTCGTAAATATAATTTGATTTTCTTTACCAAATTCTTGGATTAAAGCAACTGCTTCTTTTTTTCTAATAGGATCTAAATCTACTAGACAGTCATCTAAAATCACATATCCGCTATTCTCTTCAAATAAATGTTTTAATATAGCAAATCTAAAAGCCAATGCAACTGAATCATAAGTTCCTGCTGATAATAATTCTAAAGGTACTTTATTTCCATTTTTTAAAAGTTCAATTTCAAAAGTTTCATCAATTGATGAATTATCATATTTTCCTAGTGTTATTGTAGATAAAACTCTCTTAAATTCTTTTACTAAACTTTCCATAGGATCCATTTCTAAATCTTCTTTTACTTGGAAAAACACCTTTTGAATTTTCAGTAACTTTATTCCTCTATTTAGATTTTTTTCAAAATTTCTTTGAGCTTCAATAGATGATTTTTTTAGTTCTTCATAAGTTTCATCTGATAAATTATTTTTTGCCTCTAAATGTAATGTTCTTAATCTTAAAACTTCCTCATCTAAATTACTACTTTCTTCCTTTAAAAAACTAAGTCTCTTTAAAAAACTATCTGTAGATTCAAACTCTTTTGGCAATGGCTTTAATTTTTCATATTCTTTTTCTTTTAATTTCAAATTAGTTTTTTCTTCTATAACCATGTCAAATAATCTATCTTGTGTTCCATATTTTTCTTTCCAAAAATTTATTTTTTCTTCATTAATTTTAATTGTAGATTTTTTTTCTATTATTTCATTATTAATATTTTTAAGTTCAAAATTAATCAAACTTTCATCTATATTTTCTTCTATATCTTCTAAATCTTTAAGTTCTTCTTGTAAATCTTCTAGTTTAGAATTTGATAAAATATAATTTATTTCCTCTGATTTTTTTAATATATTATACTGGATTTCTTTTATATTTTTATTATTTTCTTTTCCCTCTTCTATATCTTTAATTTCAAGTCTTTTTAAGCTATTCTCAAAATCTGATTTTAATAATAAATGTTTTTTAGATAATTCATCATAATCAATTTCTCCACTTTTTATTTCAATAATAAAATCTTCATTTGATATAGAAATAAAACCTTTTGAAGAATATTCAATATTTTCTTCTAATGCTTCTTCTTTTTCTAAATCTCTTTTTATAAATATTTCTTTTTTTGAATTATTTAATTTTAAAATCATTTTTCCTGCATTAATTGCAGTTTCAATATTTATTATTTCTTTATTTAAACTTTCTAATAAAGATATATCTTCATCAACAATATTTTTACAATTTTTAAGACTTTCTTCTAATATATCTTTTTCACTATTTATTTTTTTAATTTTATCTATTCTTTGAATTAATTCTCTTTTCCTTATAGACTTTTTAACTTCTAGTAATTCCTTTTCAAATTTTTCTTTTCTTTTTTCTAATTTTTCTAATTCTTCAATATAAAACTCTAATTTTTGTTCATTTTTAGGCCACTGAGTATTTATATCAGTGTATTCATTTAAATTTTTATTTATTAAAGCCATATTACTTTCTAAAATAGATCTTTTATTTATATCTTCAGACAATACCTCTAAGTCTATTTTTTCACTATGACATTTATTTCTATATTCGCTTATTTCTTTTAATTTTATTGATACTTCTTCAAAGTTTTTTTCATTTTCAAAAGCTCTATCAGTAACTATTCTTAAATTCTCTTTTTCATAAAAAGATTCTAAGACTTTTCCAATTCCTACCTTGTAAGGATTATTTATCCCTCTATTATTTTCAGGATAATTTTTTTCTATATTCCATCGCTTATATAAATCATCTAATTCTAAATCAAGATTTTTTTTAATTACATCTATTGAAACTCCATCAAGTTCCATTAAAGTTTGTCTTAATAAATCACTTAATTCCTTTGTTATATCTTCATCTACTATAATATTATCTATAGATTTTTTTAAATCTTTTTGCTTTGCAAATACAATGCTTGAATAAGTACTTTCCCCAAAAATTAAAGCTTCTTTTAATATAGTATTTACTCGATTTTCATCTTTTATTAAATCGCCATTGGGAGTCTTTAATAGTATATTTGGATTATTACTCCACTCTCTAAATACTTCATAATCTCCACTTTCTGTTGATATAATTACTTTTCCATCTATAAAATCTCCACCTGATATTGGCATGAAATTTTTAATAAAATCTTTATCTTTATTATTATTCTTAAGTAATTTAATATTTTTAAATATAGACGATTGTATTCCATTTATAATAGTACTTTTTCCAGATTCATTTTCTCCAAGAATAACATTTAGTCCATCTTCAAAATTTATATTTAAATCTTCTAAACCTGCAAATCTATTTGTACTAAAGGATTTTATATGCATCTTATCTCTCCTTATTTATAAGTTCATAAGCTATTTGAAGAGCTTCTTCGTCTTCAGAAAGTCTATTTAATAATTCATATGGAAAAGAACCTTTTGTAAATTCTTCATCTATTATAAATTTATCAATTTTTTCTTTTAAATTATTTGCATCTACAACTAAATCAAAAACTTTATTTTCAATTTCATCGTAAAAACTTCTTATATCATCATATATTTCTTTTGATAGTCTTCCATTTAAGTTAAGTCTTAAAATCAATTTTTCAGGATTATTTTTTTCAACAAAGTTTTTTATTTCTTCTAAACTTTCTTCACTATCAACTTCAAATAATTTATCCATAAATCTATACTTTCCAGTTATTATTCGTCTAGCATTTATTTCATCATCAAGTTCTATAAACCAAGCCGATCCTTCATCTCTATAATCAAGACCATCTGGTTCATGAGTTCCTGCATTATATATTTTATTATTTTTCAAAGTATCATTTAAAGGATATCTTACATGAGTATGACCAATCATCCATATATCAACAGGTATTTGATTTAATTCATCAAAAGTCATATAAAAATACTGTCCTTGCATATCAGCTGAAAGCCCTTCTAATGCACCATGAGCAATACCAATTTTGTACTTACATGTATTTAAAATTCCTTCTTCTTTTATCCAAGTTAGCGAATTATTTTCTGAATGTTTACTATCACAAGGTGCTGGATAAACTTCAATATCAAGTCCATAATCCTTTAATATATAAGGTTTTTTTTCATTTAAAAGTAATATTTTATCACTATCATTTTTTTGAAACTCAATCCATAACTCATTTAATCCATCATCATAATCGTGATTTCCTGGAAGAACTAAAACACATTCTCCATTAAATTTATTTAAAATAGATACCACTCTTTTTATATCTCTTTGTGGAATTTTTATTGAATTAAATAAATCTCCAGCTACTACAAATATATCTGAATTTAATTCATTTGATTTATTTATCATATTTTCTAATGTTTCAAATCTAGCCTCTATTAAACTTTCTCGTACATTATCTATATATCTATTAAACTTCATACCAATATGTATATCTCCAGTATGAAAAATTTTTATTGCCATAATGTCCTCCTTATAACTAATATATCTACTATTATACACTAGTTAACTGTAAAATTATTTAACAAAAGGTATGAATAACCTAAGTTAAACATACCTTTAAAATCAAAAATATTTATCTTCTAAATCTTCTAAATGATAAAATATATGAACTAAATCACAACCAAATTCTAAAAGTTCATAAGAGATTCCATCTTCATCTACTTTTTTATCAATAACTTTTCTATCAATTAATATTGCTAGCTTTCTATTTAACTCTGTATGACTCATATATGGAATACTTGATAATATTTCACTATATCTACAGTTTTTTAAATTTATAGATTTAAGTATTTCAGGAACCCATCTTAACTTTATTAAATCTTGAACTATCTCAAAACCATTAGAAACTTTAGTCTTCATTTCTCACCTCTTAAATTAAAATACTAATTCTTATATATATTTTATCATATTATTAATATTCTAAATAAAAAAAGAGATATATAAATTATATCTCTTTTTTTATTATTTTTACGCAATTGATTTTCCATAACTATCTGCATATTTCATTGCTTGAATAAATCTTTCTTTTGATAATGGAAACTCTGCTCTTTGCCATTCAGTTGTATTTGGTGCTGCTTCTGCCATTGCTTCAAGGTTTTCTTCTACTATACCCACATCTGCTAATGTAATTGGTAGTCCCATTTTCTTATTAAATGCTGCAATTTTTTCAAGTTCTTCTTGATTTTCTGCATAGGCATGAAGTACCATTACTCCAAAAGAAACAATTTCTCCGTGAAGATATTCTTTTTCACGATGTATTCCTGTTGAAGTATTATAAAATATATGTGCAAGTGATGAATTATAATAATATTCTGGTTGATTTGTTAAATTAGAAACATATCCTGTTGATACAAGTATATTCATAGCAATTTCTTCAATTGCTTTTGTATTTTTATTATTTTTACAATCTTTAACTGCTTGCTCACCATATTTTAGGAAAGATTCTTCACAGCTTTTACTTAATGTTAGCCCTGTTTTTGCTGTATGATCTAAATCCAGTCCCTTTGTAGCATATTCTACTTCTGGTTGTTTGCTTAAGCCATCTCCTATTCCTGCCCACATATATTCATCAGGAGCTTCTGCAATTATACTTGTTTCTACAAACATATGGGCTGGTGCTGGAACATTATCATAATGAGAAAAACTTTTATCATCATTATATACTACTGCTATTGCTGTAACAGCTGCACAATTTGAGCATATTGTTGGAAATGTAAAAGTATTTTTATTTGCTTTATTTGCTAATACTTTTCCAGTATCCATAGCTTTTCCACTACCTACTGTAAAAATAACATCAGCATTTTGTACTTCTTCTTTATCTAATAACTTATTTACATTTGTCATAGTGCATTCATTACCATAAACAAACACACCAGTTATCTCTACATCTGAATCTTTTAATGCTTCTTCTATTTTATTTATAGATGCTTTTAGAGCTTTTTCTCCACCTACTACTGCAACCTTTTTAAAATTATATTCATTACATACTTTTGCTAATTCAGGATATCCATTTTTTGCTACACTATAATTACTCATTTTTATTGTTTTCATATCTTCCCTCTTTTCAACTATATATTAATTAAAATATCTATTTTATTTTTCTTCTCCAACTATATTTATCTTCCATATTTCCCCATTGAATACCTGTCAATGTATCATATAATTTTCTAGTTAATTCTCCAGTTTTAAAATCATTTATTTCGACTTTATCCCCTTTGTAAAAAAGTTCACCAATTGGAGAAATTACTGCCGCTGTTCCTGTTCCCCAAGCTTCTTTAAGTTCTCCAGTTTTTCCTTTTTCCATTAATTCATCTATTTCAATTTTTCTTTCTTCAACTTTATATCCCCAAT
>CAMIZH010000037.1 GCA_946403255.1 uncultured Peptoniphilaceae bacterium
TTAGGATCTAGTTCCATTGGAGTGGGGGTTCAAGTCCTCTTTCCCGCACCAGATAAAGACTATTGAAAATTCAATAGTCTTTTTTTATCCTTATTTATAAATCATAGGTATCCATTCCAAGAATTTTCGAGATATCATCAAGCCCTTCTTTTATCTCTTTTCTTGAAAAATCATTTTTATCTAAAATTTCATCATCAAGTTTATTTATCCTATTATAAAAATCTATTGCAACACCAACACTTCTTTTATCCAAAGGATCAAATTCATTAAAAAGCATATTCTCCGCTTCATTTATTTTATTCTCTTTTATAAGACTTACTAAAATATTGTGCAGTTCATCACTTCTATCATTGGAATTAATCTCAGAAATTTCAAAATCCACATTTTCCTTACCAAGTAAAATCTTCGCTAAAAATTTAATTTTATTTGATATAGTACGCATTATATAATCTTCTTTTAACATTTTAAGCACCATCTTTCAAATTTAATCTATAAACCTATTTTATACTTACCAAAGAAAAATATAAATACTCTATTAAAAGATATATTAATTTTTATATGTTAAAATAATCTATATAATTTAGGAGGATTTTATGAATAGTAAATACATAAATAAAATAGATTTTAAAGATATAAAAGGTTTTAGAATTGGCAATGCACAGGATTATAAAGCTATGACTGGCGTTACTACTATAATTTTTGAAAATGAAAATAGAGCTGGAATACATATTTGTGGTGGTGGCCCTGCATCTCGTGAATCACATCTTCTTCACCCACTTACAAATCCACATACTATAAATGCAATTGTTCTTTCTGGTGGCTCCGCCTTTGGACTTGCCGCTTCTGCTGGTGTTGTAAAATATCTTGAAGAAAATAATATTGGATATAAACTTTCTAACTATCTTATTCCCCTAGTTGTTCAATCTTGTATTTTTGATTTAAACATTGGAGATAAAAATATACGTCCTGATTTTAATATGGGATATGATTCCTGCCTTGACTCAATAGACAATAATATAAAATCTGGAATAATTGGAGCAGGAACTGGTGCTACTGTTGGAAAAATTGCTGGTATCTCTCGTGCCCAAAAATCTGGAATAGGATATTATGCTATGAGTTTTGGAGATCTACAAATTGGTGCTATTACAGTTTTAAATGCTGTTGGAGATGTTTTTGATTATAAAAGCTCTGAAAAAATCGCTGGAATTTTAGATATTAATAGAAAAGAATTTGCAAATATATTTGATGAAATGTATCTTCAAAAATATAAAACCACTGAAGAAAACACTACACTTTCAGTTATTTTAACAAATACAAAATTTTCTCAATCTCAAATGAGTAAAGTTGCACAAATGGCTTCTTACGGATTATCACGATCTATTAATCCCGTTTGTACTATGTCAGATGGCGACACAGTATATGCTGTGTCACTTGGAGATATTGAAGCCGACATAAGTTTAGTAGGCTCACTTTCTGCAATAGCAATTTCTGAATCTATAAATGATGCTGTAAACTCATCTAAAATAACTGAAGAAGACTTTTTAAAAATGATAAATAACAAATAAAAAAGACCTACTCTATGTAGATCCTTTTTTATTTGTTATTTATAGGATATATTTTATATCTTTCCAAATTTAATTCTTTTACAAACTCTTCCGCCCTGCTCTTATCTTCAGAATCAAAATATGAAATATGCCAATAAGCATTTGGTAAAGTATGTTTCTTAATTTCCAAAAAATAATTAAAATCTACATATGATAAAGAATGTCCATAAATATAAATTTTTTCTATCTTCGATAATAATTTGAAAAACTCTATATTTGCTGCATATATCTTTTCTGTATCTTTAAAAGTTGATTTAAAATAATTATAGATTAATTCATCACCTTCAATAACTCTTACATCTTCATAATTATTTTCATAATCATTTTCAAATTTTTTATTATTATGTCCAATTATTAATTTATCATTTCTTAATGCTTTCCCATGAATATATAAAATATTTTTTTCAGGAATAAAATAATTTTTCTCTAAAGTATCTGTATAGTTAAAATTTAAAAATAAACTTTCTATTGAAGTTATATCTGATATTTTATCAAAGTTATCATCAAGTTTAGTATTAATCTCTTTTATCCATTCCCTAAAATAACAAGGTACTTTTTCAGAAAAAGATAGTGATGCTTCAATCATATTTTGAAAATCATGATTTGCACTATCTTTCCAATCATCATCATGATAATTTAAGCAATATTCATAATTATCTTCTTTCAGTGTTTCGTAATCTATTTCTCCTAATTCTTTCTCCATATTAGACCACATAGCTTTTTCACATATATATTTACATAATAATTTATGTAAAGTTTTATTTTCGTTTTCTAAATACATTAAAAAACTTTTATATTTAGTATCTAAACCATGAAAAATATCAAATCCATTACCAATTACGAATAAATTCTTCAACACATTCTCCTTTTAACTATTACATTTAATAATATAACCTAATTATTTTTCTATCCATAATATATTTGTAAAAGATATATTTTCTTCAAGGTATATTTCTTCACTATCTAGACCTGATAGAAACTCATCTAATTTATTATCTTCTTTTAGTTTTTTTATAGATTTATAAACTGGTACATAATTATAATTTATATCTATATATTTATAAATCTTTCTATCTATCAATGTTTTATAAAACTCTTTTTGTTCGTCTTCTAATTTTACATTTTTTTCTAATATATATTTATACCAAATATTCTCTTCTTCTTTAAAATTTATATCTTCTTCATATAAAAAATAATATACTACTTCTTTGTTTAACAATTTTTCTTTTAAAAGTTTTTTAAATATATTTAAAATAATTTCTTCTTTTCCACTTTCATTGAAGTATACAACTGCTTTTAAATATTCTTTTTCAATAATTTCAAAACTCGCAAAATCATAGATATATAATATTTCTTTTATAAAAACTTCTTCTTTTACATCTTCTGCAAAGTTTATATTAGTAGATACATTTATATTTTCAAAACCTTCTTTTTTATTTTTAATTTTTTCAGAATAAAGTATCATTAGAGATATTTGGATTTCTAAATTTTTTAATATAATTTCTCTAACTCTATCCTCTTCTATATTTTTTATATCAGAGCTTAATTTCTTTTTAATTGGATTATAATTTTCTATATTTTCTTTTATAAATAAATTTATATCTTTTATTTTTTCTAACATCCTCTTACCTCCTTATTTATTCATACTATTTCCTTAAACTTATAATATCTAATAAATTATTATTTTTCAATTTAGCATTTTTATAAAATATTCTATTGACAAGTATCTATATTCTAGGTATAATATATTTTGTTATTAACTCATGCGGGAGTGGCGGAATTGGCAGACGCGCTAGACTTAGGATCTAGTTCCATTGGAGTGGGGGTTCAAGTCCTCTTTCCCGCACCACTTAAGACTACTGAAATTTCAGTAGTCTTTTTTTATACTTAAAATACTTTTGATAGATATATTTTACCTTGGGTATATTTACTTATGTACTTAAATTAGGAGTGATAATTTGAAAGAAAAATTCATGAAATTTATGCAAGGAAGATATGGCGCTGACCAATTAAATATGTTTCTTTCTTATTTAAATTTAATACTTATTGTTGTTACAGTTTTTACTAGATTACAATGGATATATTCCCTTGTTCTAGCTCTTATTATTTTTCAAAACTTTAGAATGTTTTCAAGAAATATTTCAAAAAGATATGAGGAAAATCAAAAGTTTTTAAAACTTACTGCACCTATTAGAAGATTTTTTACTCGTACTAAAAGAAATGCTAAAGACAAAGATTATAAATATATTAAATGTGAAAAATGCAAACAAGAGCTTCGTGTTCCAACTAAAAAAGGAAAAATTAAAGTTACTTGTAAAAAATGTAAGCATAGTTTTCAAGTAAGAACTTAAAAGGGCCTAGGCTCTTTTTTTTATGCACATTGTTAACCTAGTTAAAAATACTATTTGACATTTCTTTTAAATATAATTATAATTTCTATGAGGTGGAAAATATGGATGTAATTGCACTAAAAGAAAAAGTCTTAAAAGGCTATAACATAAATGAAGACGAGGCAAAAGAATTATATAATGCCGACATTAATTTACTTAAAGAAGCAGCAAATGAAATTAGAAAATTTTTTATGCAGGATAATTTTGATCTTTGTACTATTGTAAACGCAAAATGTGGTAGTTGTTCAGAAAACTGTAAGTTCTGTGCTCAATCTGCTCATCATGGAAAAAATGTAGAAACTTATCCTCTACTTGATGATAGAACTATTATTGACGATGCAAAAAAACAAAAGGAAAAAGGAATTCTTAGATATTCTATTGTAACAAGTGGTAAAAAACTTTCTGATGAAGATGTTTTAAATGAAGCTAGAATTATAAAAAAATTAAAAGAAGAATGTGATATTGAAATTTGCATATCAAATGGTCTTCTTTCTTATGATAATTTTAAAATACTAAAAGAAGCTGGTGCATCAAGAGTTCACAACAACCTTGAAGCTGCTCCAAGTTTCTTCCCTAGTATTTGTACTACTCATACTATTGAAGATAAAATACAGGCCTTAGAGGACGCAAGACGTGCTGGTCTTGAAGTATGTAGTGGTGGAATAATTGGACTTGGCGAAAGTCGTGAGCAAAGAATTGAAATGGCTATGACACTTCGTGATTTAAATGTTAAATCAATTCCTGTAAATGTTTTAAATCCAATTCCTAATACTCCTTTTGGAGATAATGAAAAACTTTCTGAAGAAGAAGTTATAAGAACTGTTGCTGTTTACAGATTTATATTAAAAGATTCCTTTATTAGACTTGCTGGTGGCAGATCTAGTTTTGATGATAAAGGTAAAGCTATTTTTGAATCTGGTGCAAATGCTGCTATTTCTGGCGATATGCTTACTACTTCAGGAATAAATACTAAAAGTGATTTAGAAATATTAAAGGAATTAAATTTCACTCCTAGAGTCGTTTCAATTCTTTAATATAATATTAAAAAGGACCTTCTATCCCTACTTAGAAAGTCCTTTTTTTATTTCTATATCTTTTATGTATTTCTTTACTATGATATACTATTATTATCAAGAAATGGAGGATACACTATGGATTTGTCAACTAAAATTAGAGCTATATATGATTATCCTATCGACGGAATAATCTTTAGAGATATTACTACTATTCTTCAAGACAAAGAAGCTTTTTCAGAATCTATTGATCAATTAGCAGAACTTTTCAAAGAAGAAAAAATTGATCTTGTTGTAGGTATTGAAGCAAGAGGTTTTATAGTTGGAGCGCCAGTTGCTTATAAATTAGGTGCTGGATTTGTTCCTGTTAGAAAACCTGGAAAACTTCCTTACGATAAAATCAAAGCTACTTATGAATTAGAATACGGTACAGATACTGTTGAAATGCATGCCGATGCAATTAAAAAAGGTCAAAGAGTACTTATTGTTGATGACTTACTTGCAACTGGTGGAACTGCAAGTGCTGTTACTGAACTTATTGAAGAACTTGGTGGAGAAATTGTTGGACTTTCATTTTTAATTGAACTTTTAGGTTTAAAAGGTAAAGATAAACTTAAAGGATATAATGTTAAGTCAATAATTAAATACGAAGGTAATTAAATCTAAAAGAAGTTGGATATCCAACTTCTTTTTTTAAATAAAACTAAGTTGTACCGCTTTTAAATCAGTTAAGTTTGATGCTGATATACCTAGAAGTCTTAGTTTTTCATTTTTATATATTTCATTAAATAAATCCATAGATATATTTTTTATGTCCTCATATTCCACAATTGCTTGTTCAAATGTTTTTGATTTTGTCTTTGTTTCAAAATCAGAATTTTTTAGCTTTACTGTTAATGTATTACATCCTATATTTTTCTTTTTTAAATCTAAATAAAGCTCTTTTGAAAATTTATCTATATACTCAAAGAGATCTTTTTTATCTCTTGTATCTTTAAATGTTCTTTCTACTCCTAAACTTTTTCTTTCTCTAAAGGGTGTAACAACTCTTTTATCTATTCCACGAATTCTGTCATATAATTCATATCCCATTTTCCCAAAATTTTCTGATAGGAATTCTTCTGATAACTGAAACAAATCACTTACTGTATTTATTCCTATATTTCTAAACTTCTTCTCAGATTTTGAACCTATTCCATAAACTTTACTTATATCAAAATCTAATAGTATATCTGGCATATCTTCCTGCGAAATTATTTTCATTCCATTTGGTTTATTCCAATCTGAAGCTAACTTTGCAAGAAATTTATTGTAAGAAAGTCCTACACTTACAGTAAGACCTGTTTCTTTTTTTACTTTTCTCATTATTTCTTTTGCTATGTATATTGGTTCTTCCTTATTTTCTGAAATATCTAAATAGGCTTCATCTATTGAAACTTGCTCTATTGTATTGCTAAATGTTTTTAATACTTGAAATACTTCTCTAGATTTTTCTAAATATCTATACCTTCTATTTTCTACTATTATTACATCTGGGCAAAGACTTTTTGCCATAAAAATTGGCATAGCAGAATGTAATCCATATTCTCTTGCTTTATAATTTGCAGTAGTTATAATACTATTTTCACTTTTGCCACCAACTACAACTGGATATCCTTTTAACCTAGGATTATCAAGTTCTTCAACTGAAGCATAAAAAGCATCTATATCAACATGAATTATATTATTTCTCATTTAAATCACCTAATTACATTTTATAAAAGAACATACATTCTGTCAATCTACTTTAACCTTTTCTAACTACTCTTTTATTGGTATAATTAAATTGAGGTGAAGTTTTGAAGAAAAAAGTTATATTATTTGATTTTGATAAGACACTTACTGACGAGGACAGTATTTTCTTACTGTGGAAGTATGCCTTTTCAAAGAAAAAAACGAATATATTTGTTTTTGGATTTAAAATGATAAAAGGTTTCTTTAAATATTTATTTACAGGTTTAAATTTTATTATGATTAAAAATGAAATGTGTTCTGTACTTAAATATTTTAATGAAGATGAACTTGAAGAATTTGTTGATTACATATATAAAAATCATATCTTACAAGATGGTGTAGATTATTTTAAAACTTTTGATGATGATTCTTATAAGATGCTTGTGTCTGCATCTCCTATAAATTATCTTAAGTATTTAGATAAGTATTTTGATTTTGATATGATTATGGGCACAAACTTAAATAAAGAGTATCAAGTTGTTGGGAAAAATAATAAATCTTCTGAAAAAGTTAGAAGAATTAGAAATCACTTAAGAGAAAAAGATATATCTATTGAATATGAAATTTCATTAGCCTTTTCTGATTCTTTTAAAGATGATAGACCAATGTTACAACTTGTAAAAAATCGTTACTTAATTAATTCTGATATCGAGAAAAAAGGATTTAATAATTTAAATTGGAAATGAGCTATCATAAGATAGCTCATTTTTTATATTTGATATTCAGATTCTATTTCAAAGTAATCTTCTATTGCATCTGCAATTTCATCATAGCTTCCTTCTCCAAGAAATCTATATACTTCTTTTTTATTTTTATAAAACACAGTAAGTGGTACTGATGATATATTTCTTTTACTTGTAAAGGATTTATTTTCATCTATATCCATATAAAAACAAGTTACATTTTCAAATTCCTCATCTATTAATTCTGTAAATATTTCTCTTAATGCCTGACAATGAGTACATCTTACCGCACCATAGATTATAATTGAATTTTCATTTTCACCTATTCTTTTTTCAAAGTTTTTCGCATTTATACTTTTAATATTTGATCCATCCATTGCTATTATTTTCTTTTGATATGCTATAACTTCATCGTTTTCCATAGCCATAGTTACAATATCTACATCATTTGATGGTTCTGCACCTTCTATATCAATTACTTTTTTTGCTCCAAAACTTCCTGCATTTGGAAGTCTAAAAAGTGATCTATTTACTGGTAGCATAATTTTTTCATGTGGTATTTCTTCTTGAGGAATATAATCATAAGGATATCTAGTTCCTTGATATATTAAATTATGAAAAGCATAAAAATCCGCTATTGATTTATAAGGGCATATCCATTTCCAAACTACTTCTCCCTCATCTGTTATCTCTAACATAGTTCCTGACATTGCAAGTGTTATAAGAGTATTTCCATTTGGAAGTCTTTGAACATTTGAGCCATAAGGAGAATAAAATTTATATCCATTTATAGCATTTAAATATCCAATTTCTTTTGGATCCATTAGCCATTTTATATCAAGAGATATTGGATTAAATTCTATAACTCTTGAGTAGTCACGAATTGAGTTTTTAATTCCCGTTGGTGATATTGAAGATTGTAATCCATATCCTGATGAACCTCCACTTTCAAAAAGAAGAATATTTCCCTCTCCTGGAAGTCCTTTAGGTATTAATTGAATATGTGATGGTCCAATTAATCCACCAATTTTATTAACTTCATAGGAGTAAATATCAGGCCCTATTTTCCAACATATTTTAGATCTTTTTTTATCTATTATTCCAATAAAGTTTGCAAGTCTTGATGCAAAAATTATATTATCTGGATGAAATCTTGTATCACCTTGGTCATACCATTTATTTGGTCCAAGAACTGAAATACTAGATATATGAAGATAATCTCCAATTCCACCACTTATTTTTTTCATATTTGGATTTCTATAAATTACATTTTTTGCCTGTTCTGAAAATCCAATTTCATTAAAATGATCTGAGAAAGAAAATCTCCACAATATATTTCCATCATAATCAACTTCATATATTACTTCATCTAATATCTTCTTATCAGATATTTCCTTATTTACAATTGTATCGTGAGAAAGAATAATAGTATTACCACAACCAGATTTTGCTTCCATTCCTGGTACATAATAACCTACTGGATTTCCCTCTCTTTGATAATCTCCATGAGCTCTTGCTGCCCACTCATTTCTTTCTTCTAAAAATTTAAATTGATTATATTTCCAAACTATATTTCCATCATAATCAACTTCTATTAAATCCATACCATCTTGCAATCCATGATTTGAATCTCTAAATGTGGAAGTACCCATTATATTTCCACCTTTTAAAAGTTTTGCTGGCATAGCATTCATTTTAAATCTTCTTATTTCATTTCCATTCATATCAAAAAGAAGAACTCCATCTTTCATAGTAGATACAAGATTGTAACCACTAAAACATTTCTTTTTAATATAAATAGTTGTACCTGTAGGATAACTCATAAGGGTTACTCCTTTCCTCTTATATATCTCTCAGCTGCTATTGCTGAAATTGCACCATCAGAGGCTGCAGTTACAATTTGTCTTACATAAGTACTTGTACAATCTCCTGCTGAATAAAGCCCCTCAACTGAAGTTTGTCTTTTCTCATCTACTATTACAAAACCATCTTCATCAAGTTCAACTACACCTTGAAGCATTTTAGTTTCTGGTACAAGTCCAACAAACATAAAAATACCTTCAGTTGATATTTTCTTTTTATCCTCAGTTTTTAAATTTTTAATAATAAGTTCCTGAATAAAATCATCATCTCCCTTTATTTCTTCAAGAGATGTATTCCATACAAATTCTATTTTAGGATTTTTTAAAAGTTTTTCCTTTTGAACTTCATTACCATCAACTATTCCTTTATTATGAACTACAATAATAGTTACTTTATTAGCAAATTTTGAAAGGTAATCAGCTTCTTCTAGTGCTACATTTCCAGAACCTAAAACATGAATGTTTTTTCCTGCAAAAAAGTTTGCATCACAAGTTGCGCAGTAAGATACACCACGTCCACCATATTCAAATTCTCCATCAAGCCCTAAAACTTTTGACTTACTTCCAAGTCCTAATATAACTGCTTTAGCTTTGAAGTCTCCTTTTCTTCTAGTTGATACTGTGAAAATCCCATCTTCATCTTTACTTATTTTTTTCATAGTTCCATAAATAAATTCATTTGTTGAATAACTCATAGCCTGTTCTTTAAATTGTTGAATAAGAGCAAGACCAGATATTCTTTCAAATCCTGGATAGTTAAAAATTTCTGGAGTATTTTTTAATCTACCACCAAAGCTAGACTTTTCTATAATCAAAGTATTTAACCTTGATCTTCCCGCATATATAGCAGCGCTAAGCCCCGCAGAGCCAGCACCTACTATAATAAGATCGTAAACCACATTATCACCTCATTAGGTTGTTAACAAATTCTTTAATCTCATCAATTTCTATATCTTCAACATTTCCTTCATCTACAAGACGAGCAAAATCTGCTCTCATAGGAAGTTGTGCTTTATTTTCAATTCCAAATTTTTCTGCTTCTTTATCAACAGAACTTTCTCCATATATTCTTGTAATATTATCACAACAAGGACATTTGAAATAACTCATATTTTCTACAATTCCTAAAATTTCAAGATTCATTGATTTTGTCATATTAACAGCCTTAGCTACAATCATTGAAACTAAATCTTGTGGTGTAGAAACTAAAACAACTCCATCTATAGGCATAGATTGGAATACTGTAAGAGCTACATCTCCAGTTCCTGGTGGCATATCTATAAGAAGATAATCAAGGTCTCCCCAATTTACATTTTCAAAAAATTGTGAAAGAGCATTTCCAAGTATTGGACCTCTCCATAAAACTGGTTGAGTTGGATCTTGTAAGATTAAGTTTACACTCATTATCCTTACACCATTTTTACTTACTGATGGTAATATATTTTTTCCATCTGAAAAAGCTGGATCTGTAATCCCAAAAGATTTTGGAATAGAAGGTCCTGTTATATCAGCATCTAAAATTCCTACTGTTTTTCCTTGTCTTCTAAGTTCAGCTGCAATAGTACTAGTTACAAAACTTTTTCCTACTCCACCTTTACCACTTATCACACCAATTACATTTCTTATATTTGAATTTTCATTTGTCTTAAATTTTTGTACTGCCATTTTTTTCACTCCTTAAAACATTTAGTATACATATTATTATATACCTTAGTTTCTTATTTTTGAACTTTATTCAATGAAGTAATAAAAAACCCACTATAAATAGTAGGCTCTTTTAAATCTTTATTTTATTTTTGTCTGTGAATTATATTTAAAAGTGCAATTAAAACATCCATAAGATCCATATCACTTTTATAAACTATATATCTTCCACTCCATTTAGGATGAAATTTTTCCTTGAAATATCTAAGACCTTGAAAAGAATAAAACTTATTTCCATAATCATATATAAGTCTTATGAATTTTTCTTTTGTTCCAGAATATTTTTTACCACCAACATTTGATAATGGTGCCATTCCTAAATAAAACTCTTCATAACCTTCCTCTCTTGCCCAATCAAAAAGACCTAAAAATAATAAATCCATCTCATTATTTTTACATTTCTCACGATTATACCTCATAAGATCTACTGAAATCTTTTTAGTATTTACTACTGGCAATAAATTTGCAAAGGCTATAATTTCTCCTATTCCATCTTTTAATACTGAAATACCTGAAGTACTTAAATAATTTTCGTCAAAATTTCCTAAAGAATATCCCATTTCTGATTTCCCATTTAGCCAATTATAAGATATTTTTTTTAGCTCTAATATAAATTCACTTGAAAATGGTGGATAAATCATTTCAAAAGTATAATTTATTCCAT
>CAMIZH010000038.1 GCA_946403255.1 uncultured Peptoniphilaceae bacterium
CATCCATCTATCTCTAAGCATATTTGCAGAACCTTTTATTTTTTCATAAGGTCTTATTGCTTGAGTTAGTCTCATAATTAAATCTGCATATAACATTGTAACTATAAGTTTTTTACCTATTCTAATTAATTGTGCAGGATTTACTTCAAGTCCTGGATGTTGCTCTATTCCTTGGAATGAAAGTGCAAGCACTGGAATATGTCCATAACCTGCATCTTTAAGAGCCTTTCTTATAAATCCTACATAGTTTGAAGCACGACAAGCTCCCCCTGTTTGTGAAATTATAAGAGTTAAATTATCTGTATCATATTTCCCTGATTTTAATGCATCAATAAATTGTCCTACAACAAATATTGATGGATAACAAGAATCATTATTTACATATTTTAGTCCTTCATTTACAACTTTTGAATTTAAGTTTTCAAGAACTTCTACATTATATCCTTCACCTTTTAAAACACTTGAAAAAAGTTCAAAATGCAGTGGTGCCATTTGAGGTAATAACAATGTATGAGTTTTCGCATGTTCTTTTGTATACATTATTGGTTTTTCATCAATTACTTCTATTTCCTCTGTAATTTCTCTTTTTTCTATTGCTTCAAGAAGTGATCTAATTCTTATTTTAATTGCTCCAAGATTATTTACTTCATCAATTTTTAATACTGTATATATTTTATGATATGAATTTAATATTTCATTTACTTGATCTGTTGTTACTGCGTCAAGCCCACAACCAAATGAGTTTAGTTGAATCATTTCAAGATTGTCATGAGTTCCAACATATTTTGCCGCTCTATATAATCTTGAATGATAATTCCATTGATCAAGAACTCTAAGTCTTCCATCTACATCTGTACTTGTCGCTATTGCATCTTCAGATATAACTGCAAGCCCAAGAGAATTTATAAGTTCCGGAATACCATGGTTTATTTCTGGATCTATATGATAAGGCCT
The DNA here is from genome assembly GCA_946403255.1 of uncultured Peptoniphilaceae bacterium. Lineage (GTDB taxonomy): Bacteria > Bacillota > Clostridia > Tissierellales > Peptoniphilaceae > Anaerosphaera. The sequence goes on from CAMIZH010000038.1 coordinate 955, forward strand.
ACCTGCAAGTACAATACCTTTTAATCCGCGTTCTTCTATTGTTTTTAGATACTCTTCTGCTTTTACCTTAACATCCATTCTAAATCTATCTTGTTCTTCATAAGCCTCTCTTACAGCCTTATAAACATCATTTTTATTTAGATTTGAAAATTCTTTTGCAAGTCTTTTTTCAAGTTTCTTTCTATCATCAAAGGATAAAAATGGATTTGCAAATTTAATATTTTCCGTTTTAATTCTTTCAACATTATTTCGTATAACTTCAGAATATCCTGCTACAACTGGACAATTAAGCGTATTATCTGCACTTTCAAATTGTCTTTCTTCATAAAATACTGATGGATAAAATATAAATTTAACATCTTTATCTATTAAGTTTTCTATATGTCCATGAGTTATTTTTGCTGGATAACAAGCCGTTTCTGATGTTATAGATTCAATTCCACTTTCATATAATGTTCTTGTTGATTTATCTGATAATACTACTCTATATCCTAAACTTGTAAAAAATGTATGCCAAAATGGATAATTTTCATAAATATTTAAAACTCTTGGTATTCCAACTGTTCCATTTACAGCTTCTGTTTCTGACAAAGAATCATAATCAAAAAGTCTATTATATTTATATTCATACATATTTGGAAGTTCATCATCTGCACTTCTTACAATTCCTGCTCCTCTTTCACATCTATTTCCAGTTATATATCTTTTTCCATTTGAAAATACATTTACAGAAAGAGCACATTGATTTGTACATTGTCTACAATTTGTAGATATAGTTTTATATGTGAATTCTTTTAAATCATCACTACTAATAATATTGGACTTACCAGTAGATTTTTCTTTAGAGATAATAGCCATTCCAAGAGCTCCCATAAGTCCTGCTATTGAAGGTCTAGTTACTTCTACGCCTGTTATCTTTTCAAAAGAACGAAGTACAGCATCGCTTAAAAATGTACCACCTTGAACAACAATATTATGACCTAAGTCTTTCGGATCCCTTACTTTAATAACTTTTTGAATTGCATTTTTTATAACTGAATATGCAAGTCCCGCTGAAATATCAGATACATCCGCTCCTTCTTTTTGAGCTTGTTTTACATTTGAATTCATAAAAACTGTACATCTTGAACCAAGGTCTACAGGTTTTCTAGAATCAAGTGCTGCATCTGAAAATTCTTGTGGTGTCATATTTACAGAATGTGCAAAAGTTTCTAGAAAAGATCCACATCCTGAAGAACATGCTTCATTTAAAAGAATAGATTCTATAACACCATCTTTTATCTTCATACTCTTCATATCCTGTCCACCAATATCTAAAATAAAATCAACATCAGGATCAAAATATGAAGCAGCTTTAAAGTGAGCAATAGTTTCTACTTCACCAAAATCAAGATTTAAGGCAGCTTTTAAAAAGTCTTCTCCATATCCTGTACAGCCAGAAGCTGCAATATAAGCATTTTCATTTTTTTCACTATATATTTTCTCTAAGTTTTCTATTACTATTTCTAAAGGATTACCCTTATTACTTCCATAGAAAGAGTATAGTATCTCATCATTATCTGACAATAAAAGTACTTTAGATGTAGTTGATCCAGAATCTATACCAAGATACATTGGACCTTCATAAGTTTTTAAATCTATATAATTAAAGTTTTTAACTTTATGTTTTTCTCTAAATTCTTCTACTTCTTTATCACTTGTAAATAATGGTTCTAATAAATCATTTTCTTTTATTTCAACAACTACTTCACTATTTGCTCTTTTATAAAGCTCCATAAATGATATTACTTCATTGTCAAAACTAGATAGTGCTGCTCCTAAAGCTACAAATATCTGTGAGTTTTCTGGACTAATAGTCTCTTGCTCACTTAGCTCTAGAGTTTTTACAAATCTTTCCTTTAACATGGGTAGGAAAAACAAAGGACCACCCAAAAACGCGACATTACCTCTTATTGGTCTACCACAAGCAAGATTTGAAATAGTTTGGTTTACTACTGATTGGAAAACAGATATCGCTATATCTGATTTACTTGCTCCTTGGTTTATAAGTGCTTGTATGTCTGTTTTGGCAAATACACCACAACGAGAAGCAATAGGATATATTTTTTCATAACCTTTGGCAAGCTCATTTAGTCCAGATGCGTCTGTTTCAAGTAAAGAAGCCATTTGATCTATAAATGCACCAGTACCACCAGCACAAATAGAATTCATTCTTTGTTCAACGCTTCCCTTTAAATATGTTATTTTAGAATCTTCTCCACCAAGCTCAATAGCTACATCAGTTTGTGGAATATAATGTTCTATAGCTTCATTTCCTGCAACAACTTCTTGGATAAAATCAATCCCTAAAATTTCATGCACTGAAAGTCCACCAGAACCTGTTACAGCAATAGTAACAGAATCATATTTAAAAGTTTTATAACATTCGTTGATAACTTCTTTAACTGTTTTTTTCACATCTGAAAAGTGCCTTCTATAAGTTGAATATAAAATATTATAGTTATGATCAAGTACAACAAGTTTTACTGTAGTTGATCCTACATCAAGGCCCATGTGAATCCTCATTTTTTTGATGCTCCTTTCAAATTAAAACATCTAATTTTTTAAATTTTACATAAGAAATAGATTAAAAGTATTGTATTCTTATGTAGAGTTAATTGTTTTTGAATACATCCATACTAACACAATTTCTATTACAAAGATAGTATACCCATTCCTAATAGTCCCTAAATGTATCCATTTTTAGCAAACAAAAAAAGATGAAAGTAAAACCTTCATCTTCTCTTTCCAACTAACTTTGTGATTAGTCTTCTGGGTTTGGCGCTCCTGTAGGACAAACTCCTGCACATGCTCCACAATCAATACAGATATCTCCATTGATTTCGTAGATTCCACCTTCAGAAATAGCATCTACTGGACATTCAGGTTTACAAGCTCCACACGCGATACAACTATCGTTAATTACATATGCCATAATAGCACCTCCATTAAAATTTTATACCTCAATTAAGAATATTCTTAATCTCCCATGCTCATAATTTTAACATAATTTTTTAAATTTTTCAATTAAAATAGGTCTTGTTTCCAAGACCTAGTTTTTTACTTTCTCATTGAAAGTTCTCTATCTAATATATATAATCCGTTCCAGTTTTCTCCAACTCTTTCGAATTTTTTAACTAGAGCTCTGAATGTATCTAATTCTTCAACTTGTTCATTTACATATTTAGCTAAGAATTGAGATACTTTATAATTTTTTTCTTCTAATGATTGTCCATAAAGTTCTTCTACTTTTTGAGTAACAAGTTCTTCATGTTCTAATGCTTCTTTAAATAATTCAGTAAAACCATCAAATTTATTTTTTGGTTTTTCAATTGCATTATATTCTACTTCTTCATCTATTGCATATAGGAAGTTATAAAAGTCCATTGCATGATCAAACTCTTCGTGAGCTTGCATAAACATAAAGTTTGCAAAACCTTCCATATCTTTTCCTTTTAAATAAGCACTCATAGAAAGATATAAATAACCACTCTCAAGTTCAAAGTTAAACTGTTCTTTTAATCCATTAATTAATTTTTCTGACATTTCTACCCCCATTATCTTGGCTCATATACCTCATAGACATTGTATATGTCTATTCCATTTTCAACAAGTTTTCTGATGACACTAGGAATTTCACTAGTACTCATAAGAATACTGATACCATCATATCTAAATGTAATCTTCCCATAATATTTTGAATTTTTATTGTTAAAGAGATCTAAAAGAGTACCTCTGATATTATCCATGTCCCCTAAGAGAAAAAATACCTTCTTAGATTCTTCAATATCATTTAAGTTTAATTGATTTATTAACAAAGTCTTAAACATTGTCATCTTCTCCTATCTTAATAGTTTTTACCCCTAGTCATAATCTTTAAATCACATTTAGATTACTTTGAGAATCCAATATTATCTATTAATATAGAACTATAAAAATCACTTTCAAAGCCAATGTTAATTTTATTTATATCTGTTCTTACAATTTTTGAGCTACTTATAAAGTCATCAATAGGTATTCTTACAGTTTGCATACTTCCCTTATACTTATAAGACTTATCTATTATCTGTAATTTTGATAACTCCACTTTAATATTTGGATAAATATCTATATAATCATCTACAAAAAGTTTTGATTTATTTCCATAAATATCTTCAATTTCCATATATAATTTTGTTTCTTTATAATTATTTTCATCTTTTTTAGTTTTTACATCAAATTGTAAATACTCTTTTCCATCAATTTTCTCATCTAAAAATATTTCATACTTTCCAAGATTTGAATTTGAAAGACTTAATACAGTATTTCCCGTACCATATCCTCCAATAAATAATTCTTCTTCTGATACTTTTGAAAAATTAGAAAATTCACTATGACCAGTTTTTGTAGTATTTAAATCATAATCCTCTTCAAAATCAACTAAATTTATAAATGTATCATCACTATATCTAGAATAATATAATGTCTTTGGCAAATTATAATCTTGAGGATTTTTAAAGAAATCTCTATTATCTTTATTATAAAAAGTATTTTGTAAAAACTCATAAGTGTATTTACATAATATATCTTCTTGAACTTCTTCATCTAAAAGAGATTTTCTATTTATAAATAAAGACTGTGGTGGATCTGAATCATAACTACTCCAAACTTCATTAAACTGTCCATGATTTGCATATCCAACATATACTGCTGATTTGAAATTATTTGAACCCTCTGTAAAAAACGTATTATCATAATGTTTCATACCTTGAAAACCAGTTACATCTTTATCGTGAGTTCCATGAAGGACTAAATAATTAACATTTTCCATCTTTAAAGTTTTACCTGATGGAGTATATTGATCGACAGTTGGAGATATTGATATAACTCCTTTTATATTAAAGTTATAATCATATTCTTCACCATTGTCAGGATTATATTTTAATTTATTATAATTTTGAGCTATTGGTGCTGCTTCTCCACCCCTTGAATGCCCTGCAATAATAATATTATCCTCATCAATTAAATTGTAAAATTTACTTTTTTCATTTTTATTTTGATTTAAAACTTCTTTAATATTTTCTAAAAGAAGAATGGCACGAGCATCATTTTCTCCACTTAAACCATACTTCATAAAACCATTTAACATATTAATATCAACTGATACAACTACATATCCACGTCTTGCAAGATATCTCCCAAGATAATCATATCCCTTAAAGTTTTCTGCTGTAAATCTATGATTTCCATGAGCAATAAATAAAACTGGTGATTTTTCTTTTTTCTCTGGATACCAAACTCTACCCTTAATAGGGACTTCAGCAAGGGTTTTATCAAAATAAGTATCTCTTACTTTTTTCTTTTTACCTGAATAAGATACATAATTTAAAAGTGATATATTCTTTTCATTTTTTCTGCCATATTCAAAAACTTTTGAGCCAAATTGAGCTGAACTTTCTAAAGAATTACTTCCTAAATTTACATATTTAAGTCCACTTTGATCTGATTCACCTTTATAAAACATAAAAAATACTAAAGATACTAACAAAACTGTACTAGGTAGTAAAAATATTATTGATATCTTTTTCTTATTTTTTACAAAGGATATAAATGATTTTGAAAAAATAAATATTACAAAGGAGACTATAAATGCCATTAAAAATATATCCCAAGAAGTTAAATCAGTTTCTTTTTTTACTTTAAGTAATATTTCATTTGTAAAAAATGTAATCATTACAAACAAAATTACATTTTCTGCCCTTAATCTTCTTAAGATTTTGTATAATATCTTAAATATATATGTCGCTAAGCTCAGTCCAATATACAATATTAAACTTAATAATAATATTACTAAAATCTTTGAATATCCTCTGTCTGAAATATAAAAATAATATTTCGATGAAATAATAATAGAAATAAATAGTTTTATCAATATGTCTGCTTTTTTATTATCTCCAAAATATTTAATTATAAAAAACTTTAATTTACCATGAATTTTTGCAATTAATTTACTTATTTTCATAAAAAAGATGAAAAGTGAATTACTCACCTTTCATCAATCACTCCTTCACAAGTTCTTTTAAATCTTCTGGTTTTACATCTTCTTCATACTTAGGTCTTATAACTTGATAGTTTTTATCAAACTTTCCAAGTCTTTTTATATCTGCGATGTCTAAGAATTCATATTCCATTTGATCTTTAACTTTAAACATAACTTTTACAAGTTCTTGAATAGTGTAAGTATTTACAACTGTTCCCTCTCTTGCATCTTCAAGTTTTACTATTTCTCCAACCTTTGGCATTTTCTTTAATATACATTCGTATCCATCTTGCTCATATTTTAAGCAACACATTAAACGACCACATATTCCAGAAATCTTTGTAGGATTTAAAGATAAACCTTGATCCTTTGCCATTTTTATTGAAACTGGAGTAAATTCAGATAAAAATCCACTACAACACGTTTCACGTCCACAACAACCAAGTCCACCAATTGATTTAGCTTCATCTCTTACACCAATTTGTCTAAGTTCTATCCTAGTTTTAAATATAAAAGCAAGGTCCCTTACTAGGTCTCTAAAGTCTATTCTTCCATCTGCTGTAAAATAAAATAATAATTTACTATTATCAAATGTAAATTCAGCATTTATAAGACTCATATTTAATTTATGTTCTTCAATTTTTTGTTCGCATATAATTAATGCTTGTTTAGCCTTGTTTCTATTATCTATATTTATACTTTGATCTTCTTCTGTTGCAATTCTAATAACAGGTTTTAACTCTGAATTTAAATCTAATTCATCAAGTTTTTTTTCGATTACAATCTTACCAAATTCTAATCCACGAACAGTTTCAACTATAACTTCATCATCAGTCTTAGCCTCTGTTTCCATAGGATTGAAATAATAAATTTTACCTGTCTTTTTAAATCTAACACCTACAACATCTATCATTTTACTCCCCCTATATTTATAAGCAATTGCTCTATTGTTAATTGGAAGTTAGTGTTTTTTTCTAATAATTCAATAGCTTTTATAATATATTCTGACATTTCTGTAGCCTTTATAGCACTTAAATTTTGTTTTTTAAGTAAATTCATTTTATCTATATTAACTAAATTTTCTTCTTCTAAATCTAAGTCTAAAACTGCTACATCGCGTAGAAATGATAAAAACACATTAAATATTTCATCAAGCATTTCTCTATTGTCATTAAAAAAGCTATATTCTTTAAATGGAGATGATGCTGTTTTATTTATAAGTCTATCTAAAACAGATATTGACTCATCTCTTAAAGTCAAGTACTTAGGATCTTTGCTATATAATAAAGCTTTCTTTACAGAACCACCTGATAATCTAGCAAAAAGTCTAGCATTATCAATTCCAACATTTTCCTTAGTTTGTAAAAACTCTACTATATCCTCTTCCTGTACATTATTAAATTTTATAATTCTAACTCTTGATAAAATCGTCGGTAATATCTTCCTTAAATTGTTTGAAAGAAGTATTATTTTTAAATACTCCTCTGGCTCTTCTAAAGTTTTTAATAAAGAATTTTGACCACTTACAGTTACATCTTCAAAACCATCTATTATAAAAACTTTATATTTACCTGCAAAAGGTTTTTTAAATGAATCTGAGATTAATTCTTCTATTTGTGCTTTCTTTATAGAATTTTCAGACCTTATTATTGTAAGGTCTGGATGTTCAAAGGTATCCATAACACTACAATAACTTGAGTCACTATCATCACATAATATTCTCTTTGCAAGTGCCTTTGCAGCTGTAAATTTCCCAACACCTTCATTTCCTAAAAACAAATAGGCATGGGATATATCTTTATTTTCTAAATTTTTCTCAAGCTCATTTAAAACATCATTATTACCTATAAAGTCTACAAGCATTAGATTCTCATACTCTTTTCTACATCAATAACAAATATAGTCGCTCCAGAAATTTCAAATTTACCTTTTTCTGTTTCTACTGCCTCTGTTTTTGTTACTTTTCTAAATATTGAATCTATTTTTTCTAATTCATTTTCTTCTGCACCTATCATAAGTGTAGAGTTACCACTTTTGAAAAAACCACCTGATGAAGAAACTTTTGTAACATGAATATCTTCATCTAAAAATGTATCTATTAGTTCATCTATAAATTTATCTTGTACTATTGCTATAATCATTTTCATAATAATCACCCAATACCTTAATATCTTTTAAATTCTTCAACATCTAAAACAAACATAGTAGCTCCACCAATTTTAACTTGAATTGGCACAGGTATCATTGCTTGTCCTGGAATGTTAATAGTTTGTATCGTCTTAGTTACTTCACGAGTCTTACAATTTTCATTTATAATCTCTAAAAGGTCGTCAACTTTTTTATCATCAACACCTATTAAAAGTGTAGTATTTCCACTTTTTAAAAATCCACCTGTTGTACTCATTTTTGTAACTCTAAATCCTTCTTTGATAATCTCCTCAACAAGATTATCGGCATCGACATCTTGCACTATAGATATTACAAGTTTCATTTTATACCTCCAAGCTTAACTTCTAAAACATTAAGACAGCTTTGTAGAACTTCCTCTATACTCTTTGTTGCATCAATTATATAGTAATCATCTCTTTTTGATAATTCTTTATATGCTTCATTTACCTTTTTATGGAAATCTTCACCTGAATTTTCAAGTCTGTCTCCACCAGCTTTTAGTTTTCTATTTACCGATACTTGTTCTTTTGTATCAAATAAAAAAGTTATATCTGGTTTTATATTTCCAGTAGCAAAGTCATTTATCATCTTAATATCTTTTTCTCCAAGACCTCTACCATATCCTTGATAGGCAATAGAAGATAATACAAATCTTTCACAAAGAACTATTTTTTCTTCTTCTAATGCAGGAATTATTTTTTCTTCAACATGTTGAGCTCTTGCTGCTGCATAAAGTAAGGCTTCTGTTCTATCTGTAATTAAAGAATTATTTACATCTAGTATAAGTTCTCTAATTTTTTCTGATATCTCAGTCCCACCTGGTTCTCTAGTTTTAATAACATCATATTTATCTTTTATATTTTCATATACAAGAGATGTTATTGTTGATTTTCCACATCCATCAGGACCTTCAAATGTAATAAACATTCCACTCATTATGCTATAACCTCAACCCTTCCATTATTTATACCCACAACTTCTATTCCAATTTTTATATATTTATTTATATCATTTATTATATCTTTTGTAATTCTTTCACCAAAGGAAACAATAGGCACTCCTGGCGGATATGCTGCTATTATAGAACTTGATACTAAACCTTCTGCTTCTTCTAAAAGAACATTTTTACTATTCATAAAAAAAGCTTCTCTAGGACTATATACAATTTCTGGATTAATTTCTTTTACAAAATTAAATTCCTTTGATTTTTCACTAGAAATTTGCGATAAACCCTCTAATGCACCCTTAAGATATTCAAAATCTTCTCTTTCATCACAAATAGATGATAATGCTAGTGCATAGTCTAAATCTCCCATTTCTAGTCTTATATTATATCTTAAAAACAAGCTTTCTACAATCTCAAAACCATTTAATGAAGGAATCCTAAACAATATTTTAGTCCTATCATAATAAACAAAAGTATCATCTTCTATGTCTCCATTAAAAAATTCTACCTTACCCTTTAAATCATTTTTAAGTTTTAATATGTTTTTTTCATTTTCTTTTAACTTTTCATATCCAAATTTTTCCATAAAATCTATTCCAAATTCAGAGGACTGTGTTAGTAAATATGAGGGAGATGTACTTAAATATAAATTAATTCTTTTTAACACATCATTTCTACTAAATTTTTCTGTATTTAAATGAAGTATTGATGACTGAGTTAAACTTGGAATTGTTTTATGAGTAGAATGAACTATAAAATCAGCATAATTTACTGCAGAATATTCTCTATTATCTGTAAAATTAATATGCGTTCCATGAGCTTCATCTACTATTAAAAAAGCATTATATTTATGAACAATTTTTGATATTTCTTCCAAATTAAGACATAATCCAAAATAATTTGGACTTGTTAGTACAACTGCTTTTATATTATTATTTTTTAGCTTTTCTTCTAACTCATCTAGTTCAATACCTGTTATTAAATTATATTTTTTATTATATTTTGCATTTATATAATGTGGAATTAAATCATTATGTACTAATGCGTTGTAAACTGATTTATGACAATTCCTTTGTATTAATATTTCATCTCCAGGATTTGTAGCTGTTGCTATTGCAACTTGTAATGCTCCTGTTGAACCATTTACCATATAAAAAGAATCTTTAACTCCAAATATTTTTGCAACTTCTTTTTCTGAATTTAATATACAACCTTCAGGATCTAATAAATTATCAGTTCCAATAACTTCTGTTACATCGCTTGTCATATTAAAATCAAATATTTCTTTATTTTTATGTCCTGGCATAGAAAAAACTTTTTGCCCTTTTATTTTCTCAACTGCTTTGTAAATATATCTTTCCATATCTCCTCCTTTTATAATTATATCACAGCTTAAAATATATATTTAAATAAAAATAACTCTTACTTATTCTAAAATATTTTTATATAAAAAAAAGACAGAGCTTACACTCTGTCTTAGATTTCTGTATTTATAA
>CAMIZH010000039.1 GCA_946403255.1 uncultured Peptoniphilaceae bacterium
TTAACATCTTCAATTGAATAATTATGATTCATTTTCTCCACCTCTTAACTGGGAACTTTTCTAAAGTTAAATACCATATCTACAAGACCAACTATTACAAAGAAAAATTGAACTCCTGGTATCACAAATGCACCTAGAATTAATAAGTTTTGTAAAAATAAGTTTACCTTTGATCTCATCATTAAATATTTTATAACACTTAAACCTTGGAAAAATAATAATGCCGCAAAAACAATTACTATATTCTCAATTATTATCTTATAAGTACTTCCTACAAAATCTTGAAAAAGAAATACTCCTAAAATTCCTATAACACCACTTATTATCATTTCATTTGGTAATCTAAAGAAAACAAATGAGTTTGGTTGTATAATTAATTTATCCGATTTTAATAAATTTCTTCCTGTTCTTGTATAAGTTATATATGAGATACATAATGATATTAAAAGTAGAACAGCTGGCATAAGTTGTAAACTTCTATTGTATAAAGCCGTTGCATCTACTGATGAAATCTCTCCTAAATCTCCACCTTGAGATAAAAGACCATTTTGCATTTCTATAAAACTATTTATTGTATCTTGTGATTTTAGCATATCAGGAGTTACACCTGCTGTATAAGCCATAAAAATCATAGATACAAAAAACAATATTGCCGTTGATATTATAGTAGTATTAACACTAAACTTATTTATAATCATAAAATTAAAAATAAGTATCATTGGTCCAAATACAGTTAATATTGCAACTGCCATATTCACTCCAAATACTGCTCCAACGAGGGCACATACAAATAAAAAAACTGCCATAGTTTTTAAAATTCCCTCTTTTATTGATTCCGTTACAAACATTGCTGGAAAAAATAAATATATCACAGGAAACATTGCACCACAAATTCCAACTATTGAGGCTTTCAAAATTAAGCCCAATAAATTACTAGTTGTTTTGTTATTCAAAGAATCACTCCTAACTCCTATATTTTATCATATTTAGAGTTACAAAAATAGTTATATGCTTAAGAATTCTATATCTAAAAACTACTAATAAATGTATAACTATTATAGGATAATAATTTTCCTAGTCCATATAGTGAAGTCCATTCCAGTTTATGGTATAATGAAGCTATAATTTATAAAGGAGTTGTGCTATGATTCAAAGTTTAATTAAATCCTCAACTATTTTGGAATATATGAAACAATCTAATAAAGAATACACCATAGCAGAGATATCCGAAGGTGTAAACATACCACCAAGTACTACTCATAGAATTTTAAATACCCTAATCGAATGTGATTATGTAATGAAAGATGATAGAACTCATCTTTATAAACTTGGAGCTGGACTAATATCTCTTGGCATTGCGGCTACATCAAATATAAATCTTCAAAATGATGCTTATCCAATATTAAAAGCTTTGTCAAAAGAAACACAAGAAGATGCTTTTCTAGTTATTAAATCTGGAAATAAAGGTCTTGTCATTGCCAAATCTGAAGGTCCTCACCCTCTAAAAGTTGTAGAGCATTTTGGACTAGAAATACCACTACATATGGGAGCTATTCGAAAAGTACTTTTAGCTTTTCAACCAGAAAATTATATTGATTACTACTTAGATGAAAAATTAACTCCTTATTTTAATGGTGAAATTCCTGATAAGGAACTTTTAAGATCGGACTTAAAAAAAATTAAAGAAACTAATCTTTCTTATTCAACATCAGAATATATAAAAAATGGAACTGGGATTGGAGCACCAATTTTTGACTACAAAAAAGATATTGTCGCTTCTATTGGTATCATCGCACCAGTTTACAGAGTTCCTGCTGAAAAAGAACAAGAAATGAAAAATATTGTTTCTCACTATGCAAGTGAACTTTCAAAAAAACTTGGATATTATTAAAAAAACCACCTTTTCAGGTGGGTTTTTTATATTTAAATTTATTACATCATTCCCATTCCAGGATTCATTGGCATTTCATCATGTTTTTCTGGAATTACTGCAACTGCTGCTTCTGTTGTAAGAATCATAGATGCAACAGATGATGCATTTTGAATAGCTGATCTTGTAACTTTCGTTGGATCAACAATTCCTGCTTCAATCATTTTTTTGTATTCATTATTTAATGCATCGTATCCAGTTCCTGTTTCTAAATTTTTAACTTTTTCAACAATAACTGAACCTTCTAGTCCTGCATTTGTTGCTATTTGACGAAGTGGAGCTTCTAATGATTTTAGAATAATGTTTACTCCAGTTTTTTCATCACCTTCAGATTCTTCTGATACTTTTTCAACTGCTTTTATACAGTCTACTAGAACAGTTCCTCCTCCAGGTACAATTCCTTCTTCAACAGCCGCTCTAGTTGCAGAAAGAGCATCTTCAATTCTTAACTTTCTTTCTTTAAGTTCAACTTCTGTGGCTGCTCCTACTTTAACAACTGCAACACCACCAGAAAGTTTTGCAAGTCTTTCTTGAAGTTTTTCTTGATCAAATTCAGATTCAGTTTCTTCAAGTTGTGCTTTTATATGATTTTTTCTATCTTCAAGAGCTGCTTTTTCTCCAGTTCCATCTACAATAACAGTAAGATCTTTTTCAACTCTTACTTTAGTTGATTGACCAAGCATTTCAATAGTAGCTTCTTTAATTTCTTGACCAAGGTCTTGAGATATAACAGTCCCACCAGTTAAAATAGCAATATCTTCAAGCATTTCTTTTCTTCTATCACCATATCCAGGAGCTTTAACTCCAACAACATTTATAGTACCTCTTAATTTATTTACAACTAAAGTTGCTAATGCTTCACCTTCAATATCTTCAGCAATAATTAAAAGTGGTTTTGATTGTTGTAAAACTTGTTCTAATATTGGTAAAAGGTCTTGAATATTTGTAATCTTTTTATCAGTGATTAAAATATATGGATTATCAAGTTCTGCAACCATTTTTTCATTGTCAGTAACCATATAAGGAGAAACATATCCTCTGTCAAATTGCATACCTTCTACAACATCAAGGCTTGTTCCCATAGATCTTGACTCTTCAACAGTTATAACTCCATCTTTACCAACTTTTTCCATTGCTTCAGCAATTAAATGACCAATCTCTTCATCAGCCGCTGAAATAGAAGCAACTTGTGCAATTGATTCTTTAGTTTCAATTGGTTTTGAAAATTCTTTTATATTTTCAACAGTAGTTTCAACTGCTTTTCTAATACCCTTTTGAAGAATCATAGGATTTGCTCCAGCAGCAATATTTTTCATACCTTCTTGAATCATAGCTTGAGCTAAAATAGTAGCAGTTGTAGTACCATCACCTGCAACATCATTTGTCTTAGTAGCAACTTCTTTAACAAGTTGAGCTCCCATATTTTCAAATTTATTTTCACATTCAATTTCTCTTGCAATAGTTACACCATCATTTGTAATAAGTGGTGCTCCAAACTCTTTATCTAAAATAACATTTCTACCCTTAGGTCCTAAAGTTACTTTAACTGTATCTGCAAGTATATTTATTCCATTTATAAGACCAGCTCTTGCGTCTTCTGAAAATTTAATTTCTTTAGCCATAATACCCCTCCAAATTTAAATTACTTTTCAATAACTGCTAAAATGTCTGCGTATTTTATAATTGTAAATTTTTCTTTTTCAAGTTCTATTTCAGAACCAGCATATTTAGAAAATACTACTTGATCTCCTACAGACATTTCATCTTTTCTTTTTTCATCATCTGTAATGCCCTTACCTATAGCAATAACTTCAGCAACATTTGGTTCTTCTTTTGAAGAAGTTGGAATTACTAAACCCGAAGCTGTAGTTTCCTCTTTTTCAACTTTTTTAATTACAATTTTGTCGTCTAATGGTTTTAATTTCATAATATGCCTCCTAAATACTTTTTCTTTTTAGCACTCTATATCTTCAAGTGCTAACTTTATTATTATAATAATACATCTAAATTTTATTTGCAAGTAAAATTTGACATTTATTTACCTTCGCACATCTCTATTGATATACCCACTTTCAAAGATTTCTTGCAAGTAAAATATTCTTAAATTAATATAATTTTTCTTATATTATAGAAATCTAGTATAGGACTATTTACTCCCTAATTTATTTTCTCGGCCATAGAAAAATAAATACTGTTGAGCAATTCCTGCAAGAGGTCCGAAAAGTCTTCTCCCCTCTGAGGCAATTTTATTTTTATTTGTATCTTCATGAAGATATAACTCTTCCATAACTCTTTTTATCCAAACATCAACTGGAAAAGACTCTGACCTTTTAAAAGCAAAAAGCAAACAACAGTCAGCAACCTTTGGTCCAACACCAGGAAGTTTCATAATCTCAACCCTTGCCTCTTCTAAATCTCCATTAAATAATAAATCAAAATCAATTTCTCCATTATTTATCATAATAGCTGATTCTACAATTCTTTTATCTCTAAATCCTACCTTTGCAAACTCCCTTAAATCTTCAACCTTCGCCTTTGAAAGTTCCTCTGGAGTTGGAAAAGTATAATATTCTTTGTCTTCTAAAAATATTTTCTTTCCATACATTTCAGAAATTTTATTTACAGACTTTTGAATACGAGGAATTTGATTGTTTGCAGAAATTATAAAAGTAATTATCGTCTCAAAAGGGTCTTGATTTAAAATTCTTATTCCAGAGCCATAATCAGCACATTTTTTCATAACTTCATCATCTTTAGTTAAAATTTCTTTTAAACTACTATAATCTCTATTTAAATCAAAATAATCCTTCCAAATATTTTCAAAATCTTCACTATTAGAATTTTTAATTATAATATTATTTTCTTGCTTTTTTACATTTATAACTTTATTTTTAGCAACATTTGTAAAAGATCCATCATCTTCTTCTATCCATCTAAAAGCCTGACCACATTTAAAAACATGCTCTGGTATAAATGAATCTGCATTTTCTATAATATATTTTTCCATTTTTTCACCTTTTAATTTTAAAATAGGTACAGAGCTAACTGTACCTATTAGATTATTTAATATTCATTTTTCAAATGACTTTCCTTTAAATAATATGATAATTTCAAAAGAGAATCATTTAGCCTTATATTTTCTATTATTACATCTGAATCCTCTGGAACATGTATGTCTATTGGTGCAAAATTCCATATTCCTTTTATACTAGTTTCTATAAGTACATTTATTACATCAATTGCGCTTTGTTTTGGAACTGTTACAATTCCAACATCTATTTTATGTTCTATAATATATTCCTTCATATCATCATAAGAAAGAATTGGTATATCATCTATTGATTTACCTATTAAATCAGTATTTGTATCAAAAAGAGCCTGTATTTTAAAACCACTTGCTCTAAAATCATTATACTTAGCAACAGCAGAGCCCAAACTTCCTGCTCCAATAACTATTGTATTGTAAGTATGATCCATTCCTAAAATCTTATCTATTTGGTTTCTTAAATCAACTGCATTATATCCATAACCTTGTTGACCGAATCCACCGAAATTATTCAAATCCTGTCTGATTTGAGACGCCGTAAAACCAGTAAGTTTACTAAGCTCCGATGAAGAAATTCTTTCTATATCTTTATCTATAATTTCAGTCAAATATCTATGATATATAGGCAATCTTCTAATAACAGTTTCAGAAACTTTGCTAGCCTTATTTGCCATTGACGCACCCCCAATTAATGATAATATTATATCAACCTTTTCATATTTTGTAAAATTTGATAAAATGAAATTCTGAGGTGCGATTATGTTATTAAGTATATCAAATATTAAAAAATCCTATATCGTAGATCCTGTACTTGATGGAGTTTCACTTATTATAGAAGACCATGACAAAATAGGTCTAATTGGAAATAATGGTTCTGGTAAGACAACTTTATTTAATATAATAACTGGTGAACTTTCAAAAGATGATGGCGAAATTTTTATGCCAAAAGATTTAAAAATAGGTTATCTAAAACAACAACTTCATAATGATAGTACAAATACAATATATAAAGAATGTGAAAATATTTTTCTTCCTATCATACATATGGAGGAAAAACTTCGTAGTCTAGAAAAAGAAATCAGTGATCCAAACTGTAAAAACTTTGAAGACACTATGGAAAAATACGGTCGACTACAAGAAGAATTTGCTGAAAAAGATGGATATTCCTATCCTTCTAAAATACGTGGAACATTAATAGGGCTTGGTTTTTTTGAAAAAGATTTTGAAAAAAGAGTCTGCGATTTATCTGGTGGACAAAAATCACGTCTTTCAATTGCAAAGCTTTTACTTGAAGAACCTGACCTTATGCTCCTAGATGAACCTACAAACCATTTAGACATTGGTGCTATTTCTTGGCTAGAAAAATACTTAAAAGATTTCAAGGGCGGTCTTATACTAATATCTCATGATAGATATTTTTTAAATAATGTTGTAAATAAAATTGCACTACTTGAATACAATAAACTTACTCTTTTTAAGGGAAATTATTCAGTATATGTTAAAGAGCGTAAAAAACAAATTGAGCAATTGAAAAAACAATTTGAAGACCAACAAAAAGAAGTAAAAAGACAAGAAGCCGTTATTGAAAGATATTTAGGGCTTGGTCGTGAAAGATTTATAAGACAAGGTAAATCTCGTCAAAAACTTCTTGATAAAATGAAAAAACTTCCACCACCAACTGAAGTTAAAAAAGCCCAAATTAGATTTAAGCCTGATTTAGAATCAGGCCGTGAAGTTATAAAAGCAGAAAATCTTTGTAAATCTTTTGAAAATCACGAAATTTTTAAAGACATTAATTTTATGGTTTATAAAAATGATAAAATTGGAATCATAGGACCAAATGGTGTTGGTAAATCTACACTTTTTAAAATAATCACAAAAAATTTAGAGCCTACATCTGGAGAACTTAAATTCGGCTCAAATGTAAAACTTGCCTATTTTGATCAAGAAATGGAAAATCTTCACAATGAAAAAACTATTATAGATGAAATTTGGGACGAATATCCAAAACTAGATCACTTTCAAATCAGAAAATATCTAGCACAATTTTTATTTGTTGGTGATGATCTATTTAAAATTATTGGAGATTTATCTGGTGGTGAAAAAGGTAGGGTTTCACTGTTAAAAATCATGCTAAAAGGCGCTAATCTTTTACTACTTGATGAACCTACAAACCATTTAGATATTGATTCAAAAGAAATTCTTGAAGAGGCGCTAAATATTTATGATGGAACAGTTATATCAATATCACATGATAGATACTTTTTAAATTCCACTTGCAATAAAATTTTTGAAATGAGTAGTACATCTGTAAATGAATATCTAGGTAACTATGATTATTATCTTGAAAAAACTACTATTGAAGATGAAGACGAAGAAACCATAGTTTCTAAAACTGAACTTGATAATATAAAAAAACAAGAACGAAAACTAAGACAGGAAAAAAAGAAACTTAAAGAAGAAAAAGATAAACTTGAAAAAGAAATTCACAGCATTGAAAAAGAAATTGAAAATATTGATTTAGAACTTTCTGATCCTGATGTATATGAAGATTTAGAAAAAGTTCAAGAACTTTCAAATAAAAGAGAATCAAAAAATTCAGAATTAGAATCTCTATATGAGGATTGGTTTTTAATTGAAGATATTTAAGAAGAAGTGTTATGCACTTCTTTTTTATTACAAACAATTTTACTTTTTATTTTTTTGATTTTTTAAAGAAGTTTTTTATTAAAACTTATGATTTGTTGATAACTTCTTTCTCTCCACATATTTATCCACATAGCCAACACCTTATAAACACTCTTATACAGATGTATAACTCTCCTATCTTAATTTAACACTGTATTTAAAGCCATTTAAACCCATTAATTTTAAAAAAATCTATTAACAGCCTTAAACCTTGATTTTATGCTTATCCCCAAAGTTATGCACATTATCCACAGATTAACGAACATACTTTTTGTTGACATAGTTTCATTTGTTATTAAAATTGTATAATATATAAATCATCATTTACTAAAGTACTTATATGAATGATGTTTCTTTTAATTATGTTTTCATAAAACTTTTATTATAAAATCTATATGTTTTTTAGTTAATTTTATTTTAAAAACAATTTTTGTACTTATTATGCCCAATTAAAAAAAGACACCGAAGTGTCTTCTAATTATAGAAATTGTTCGAAAATATTTTCTCTTTGTTCAAGATTCTTTTTTTCTCTTTCTAACTTTTCTTTTTCTAATTGTTCTTGTGATTTATTAATATCAATTTTATATAAATCTTTATTTGCATCATCAAATAAAACTTCATATCCTAAACCTTCAGAAACAAACCTAAGTGGAACCATAGTTCTTCCATTAATTATTTCAGCTGGAACATCCATTTCCATTTTCTCAGTTCCTATAAGAGCAGTAGTATTACCAATCTCAAGAACCATTCCAATTCCATCTTTAGTAGCTCTTACCGTTCTATTTACTTCATCCCACTGTATATCAGCACCCATTGCCTCTAATATTGCTCTAAATGGCACTAAAGTTCTTCCATTTTTTATAACTGGTTTTTGATCTTTAAAATCAACTAAAACTCCATTGATTCTAACTTCCATATTTGGAGTAAAGATTTCTCCATTATTTTTTTCCACTATAACTATTTCTGTCTTTCCATCAGCCTGTCCAATTATATTTTCAGGTTTTATTTCTTTTGTTTCAACTATCTTTACACTACTTCCTTCAACTGCTCCAATTACCATTTCTTCGGCAAAAACATCTTTTGAAGGTATTGCAATAGATGAAATAACAACTGCACTTAAACTCAATACATATACAAATTTATTCATAACATCCTCCTAATTATTCTTTAATCATTATATAATATATCTAATTTTTTTGAAATAAAAAAGACCACTTTCGTGGTCTATTCTTTAAGCAGCTTCTTCTACTTTTTCTTCAGCTTCACCTTTAAACAGTTCTTCAAAAGCTTTTAACTCTTCATCTCTTTTTTTATCTAATTCTTCCTTTGAAATATTATAAACTTCAATTTCATAAATAGGATAATTTTCATTATTAAAATCTATTGTATATCCAAGATTTTCAGAAACAAATCTAAGTGGAATCATAGTTCTACCATTTACAATTTCAGCTGGAACATCCATCTTAACTTCTTTTCCATCGACTTTTGCAATATCAGAACCAATAGTCAACTGAACATTTATTCCATTGTCTGCAGTAACTGTTTTAGTTTTTTCATCCCATTCAACCTTAGTTCCCATCTTTTCAAATAAATCTCTAAATGGTACTAAAGTTCTATCTTCTTTTATAATCGGTTCTTGGTCTGTAAATTCAACCTCTTCACCATTTACGTTTACAAAAATCATTGGTTCATTAAATTTATTTACCATTGAAGCATCCATAAATAATTCAATATATTCTTGCATAGTTAAATCCTTAACTGATTTTGGAAGAACAATATTTACATTATTTTCTTTTTTAGATTCTGATTTTACAACCATATTCATCTTCATCATAGAACTAATATTTAAGTTTAATTCCATATCTTGTTTGTAAGAATCTTTTTCAAAAGTTGATACCATCTTAATATTAGAACCCTTTAAAAATTCTTTCATTTCTTTAGTAGTTTCTTCAAAACTTCCTTTATTATAAGACTTAACCGCTTCTTGTAGCATTTCTTTTTCTATTGGAGCGCCAAGTTTATTTAAAAGCTCAACAAGTGGAGTTTCAACATTTGAATAGTTTTTAACAACTGTCTCAGCAGCAAGATTTAAGTCTTTAACTAAATCATCTATACCTGCTTCATAAGTAAAAGTATTACCTGATACCTTCATATCAACAGATGGTTTAAAACCTTTTAAAGTAGCATCTAATAAACTTAAAACACTAGACTCAAACTCTTTACTCTTAATATAATTTGTCATAGCTTCAATTTGTGCTTTGTCCTCTGCAGGAATTTCAACTCCATTTAAAGAAGCCATACCAGCAGGAATTGAAATATAATCTTCTTTAATGTTTTTCAGATTTTCAGGAGCATCTTCACCCATCATATCCATAAAGAATTTCTTTTCAATATAAGCCTTTTCTTGAGTAGCAAAAATTTTCATATCTACACTATCAGGCATAGAAACAGGAATTTCTTCACCAGTTGTTTTTGCCATTTCTTTCATAGAAACTAAAGACATTTTCATATCCATCTCTACGAGGTCTTGCCCTTTAGCTTTTCCAGATAACTCCATAGGAATACTAAACTTAACTGTTTCTCCTTCATTTAATACTTCCACATCTACATTTGCTGTTGCCTTCATAGATTGACCTTCCCATTGTGCAACCCTTTGTGCTTCCTTATTATAAGAAGCCATATTTGGAGTACAGGCTACAAGAGAAAACATCATTGTAGTAATTAATAAAACTGAAATAATTTTCTTTTTCATAAAACCCTCCTTAAATTATATACCACTGTATATATGTAATATGCACATTATATTCTTTTTAAAAAAATCTGTCAACTATTGAAAACAGTCATTTTTTAAGCCTTTCAACAAAAAAAGACTAACTCAACAGTTAGCCTTAATCTTCTATATATTTATATTATATTTAATTGTAATTTATATCATAATTTTAATTTTAAAACGTAAATCGTTAGGTTTTTAGCATTTAGCTACAAAAATATTTAAATCATATTATGATATTTTCGTATGCCTCTCTAAACCAATAATTTGAAAGGCTTGAATTTTCTTCTGTTTTCATTGGTATCACCTTTCCTTTCAATCTTTAAAAATTATATCTAACAATTTCTACTTTCATTGGAATCACCTGATCTTTTTAAAATATAGTATTATCTACCTTTAAAATTTTCATTGGTATCACCTTCTACAAGATTTCAAGTTCTAGTACTACATTCACAAGTTTTATTGTCTTTGTTTCTATTGTAAATATACCCTGCAAAAACCTTTTCAAACTCATAGCTAAAAACTAATATTAATTTTTCCAAACTGCTCACCAACTATGATATAATCACAAATAGACTGGAGGAATCATATGAAAAAAGACAATATAAAGCTCGCAATTATTATACTTATATCAGCACTTTTCCCAATGTTAACTCAAGGGATTTGGGGACAAAGCCCCTATGTTAAATCAGCTGGAATGATGTATATTCTATGGTCATTAGTAAACTTCCTATTCCTTTCAACAATTGTTGAAATAATTGGAAGCTACGGAAAAATGTTCAAATTAGAAAATCTAAAAACAAATAAACCTACTTTTATTATAAATGTAATAGTTTACTTTGCCTTTTTAATATTTGTTAATCTTTACTTTGTTCAACAACTTTATATAAGAGATAACTCACTACTTAATACACTAACAAACTTAAATATATTAATAATGATTATGCTCTTATATGTCATCAATCTATACTGTGGACAATTTCCTGACTCAGAAGAAAAAGAAAACACAAATATTTATACTCTAAATAAAAAAACATCATTTAAAAATGGTAGAGATAAATTTGGAATTGTAATTGGTGAATACACAG
>CAMIZH010000040.1 GCA_946403255.1 uncultured Peptoniphilaceae bacterium
TATAAAGGCAAATATAGATTTTGATATTATGGAAAGTATAAAGAATTTAAGAAGTGGTCATATTCAAATTGAGTATGGTTCTATTTTAGATATAAAATCAATAGATATACTACGAGCTAATAAAGTAAGAAAATGGATAAAGGAGGTCTTTGAATGAGTTCATTTGGAAGATTTACAGATAAAAGTCAAAGGGCCATTTTATTTGCTCAAAATGAAGCAAGAGAAAATAAACATTCATATATAGGTTCAGAGCATTTATTATTGGGGATTTTAAAAGAAAAAACAGGTTTAGGGGCTCAGATATTATATCAAGTAGGTCTTAACTATGAGTTAGTTAAGTCAGTTGTACTTGAATTAGTTCCTATGGGCAATGAGCAAAATCAAGGGAATATTTCCTATGCAACAAGAACAAAAAATATTATTGAATTTGCTTTTGAAATTGCAAAAGAAGAGAATAAAACTTATGTTGGAACACATCATTTATTATTAGGTATTTTAAGAGAAGGTAATGGAACGGCAATATTTGTTTTAAAAAAACTAGGAATAGATAAAGCTATTTTAGAAGAGACTATTATAAAATCTGTGAAAATACAAAGTGATAATGGAGCATCAAATAAAAATCAAAAAAAGGTAAATAGTCTTGAAAAATATACTATAAATCTTATTGAAAAATCTAAAGAAGGAAAAATTGATCCAGTAATTGGCAGAGATGAGGAAATTCAAAGAGTTATTCAAATACTTTCTAGACGAACAAAAAATAATCCAGTTTTAATTGGAGAGCCTGGTGTTGGAAAAACTGCCATTGCAGAAGGTCTTGCTCAAAAAATAGAGCAAGGACAAGTTCCTGAAATAATGAAGGATAAAATTATAAGAACTTTAGATGTTTCATCTCTTATAGCAGGTGCAAAATATAGAGGGGATTTTGAAGAACGATTAAAATCAGTTATTAAAGAAACAATAGACTCAGAAAACACTATTCTTTTTATTGATGAGTTTCATACTGTAATAGGTGCGGGTGCAGCAGATGGTGCAATGGACGCTTCTAATATATTAAAACCTATGCTTACTAAGGGACAACTTCAAATAATTGGAGCAACAACAGTAAGTGAATATAGAAAACAAATTGAAAAAGAGCCTGCTTTTGAAAGAAGATTAATGCCTATTATGGTAGAAGAACCTAGTGTTGATGATGCTATTGAAATTATAAGAGGTATTAAAGATAGATATGAAAAACATCATAATTTAGAAATTACAGATGAGGCAATAGTGGCTGCTGTTAAGTTATCAGATAGATATTTAAATGATAGATTTTTACCAGATAAAGCAATTGATTTAATAGATGAAGCTGCTTCTAAAATAAAGATAAATTCTCATGAAGTGCCAGAGTTTAGATTTGAATATAGTGAAAAATTAAATGATATAGAAATTGCTAAGAAAAAAGCAGTATCAGCACAAGATTTTGAACTTGCTGCTCTTTTAAGAGATAAAGAAAGAAAAGTTAAAAAAGAACTTGAAGAAAAAGAAGAAGAGTATAAAAAAACTTTGAAAAAATATAAAGTTAAATATGAAAATATTGCAAATATAGTTTCTGAATGGAGTCAAGTTCCGGTTACAAAATTAACGGAAGAAGAAACTAAAAATTTAAAAGATTTAAATAAGAATTTGAAAGCTTTAGTAAAAGGTCAAGATACGGCAGTAAATAGTCTATCACGTTCAATTAAAAGGGCTAGAATAGGACTAAAAAGTCCAAATAAACCAATAGGTTCATTTATTTTTGTAGGACCTACAGGAGTTGGTAAAACATATCTTGCAAAAACTTTAGCAAAAGAATTATTTGGTTCAGAAGAAAATATGATTCGTATTGATATGTCTGAATATATGGAGAAACATACAGTTTCTAGATTAGTTGGATCGCCACCAGGATATGTAGGACATGATAATGGTGGACAGCTTACGGAAATGGTGCGAAGTAATCCTTATTCAGTACTATTATTTGATGAAATAGAAAAAGCGCATCCTGATGTATTTAATATTCTTTTACAAATATTAGATGATGGAAGGTTAACTGATTCTCGTGGAAGAGTGGTTTCATTTAAAGATACAGTTATAATTATGACTTCAAATGCCGGTGCTAATATGATTTCTAAACAATCTTCAATTGGTTTTAACCAAGAAAATGAAGATAAAAAAGAATATGAAAATATT
Organism: uncultured Peptoniphilaceae bacterium; assembly: GCA_946403255.1. Taxonomy (GTDB): domain Bacteria; phylum Bacillota; class Clostridia; order Tissierellales; family Peptoniphilaceae; genus Anaerosphaera. Next base: position 2,206 of record CAMIZH010000040.1, read on the forward strand.
AAAGATGTTGTAAATGAAGCTTTAAAGGCAACTTTTAGACCAGAATTTTTAAATAGAGTAGATGAAATAATAGTATTTAAACCTTTAACAGAAAAAGATATAAAAGATATAGTAGTTCTTATGCTTGAAGAGCTAAAAGATAGATTACTATTAATGAATATAAATGTTAAATTTACAAATAAAGTTGTGAAATATATTGCTGATAAGGGCTTTGATAAAGAATATGGAGCAAGACCTCTTGAAAGAGCAATAAGGAATTATATAGAAGATGAGATAGCTGAGAAAATTTTAGAAGGAGATATTCTAGAAGGTGATGATGTTGAAGTAGATTTCTATAGAAAAATTATTATAAATAAAAAATCTTAGGGGGTGAGATATGAAAACTAAGAAAGTCTTTAAATGTAGTTCTTGTGGATATATATCTCCAGGATTTTTCGGAAAATGCCCAGAGTGTAGTGAATGGGGGACAATCGAAGAGATTGAAGAAGTAAAAGAAGGAAGTTCTAAAAAAACTATAAATAAATCTTCAAAGTCTAAAAAATTAATAAATATAAAAACAGAAAATTCTTTTAGAGTTAAAACAGATATTGAAGAATTTAACAGAGTAATGGGTGGCGGAATAGTAAGAGATTCCGTTTCTATACTAACAGCTAAGCCAGGAGCAGGAAAATCCACCTTGCTTCTTCAGGTAGCAAATGATTTAAGTTCTAAAGGTAAAAAAGTATTATATGCATCTGGTGAAGAATCAGAAACTCAAATAAAACAAAGAGCTTTAAGAATAACAAAGGAAATATCTGAAAATATTTATGTTTATTCTGATACTATTTTAGATAATGTTTTGTTAGAAGTTGAAGAAATAGATCCGGATTTTATAATTCTTGATTCAATACAGACATTTACACTTTCAGAGTACACTTCAAGAGCAGGAACTCCAACGCAAGTAATGGAATGTGCTCATAAAATGGTGGAACTTGCTAAAAATCCTTATAGACCTAGAATTGTTTTTTTAGTAGGTCAAATGACAAAAGAAGATGAATTAGCAGGAGCAAGATCACTAGAACATTTAGTTGATGCAGTTTTACTAATAGAAGGTGAAAATCAAGAAGAATTACGTTCTTTATTGACAACTAAAAATAGATATGGCTCAACTGGAGAAATGGGATTTTTCTTAATGACAGAAGAAGGAATGGTCTCTTTAGACAATCCATCAGAATACTTTATGACAATGAGAGATAAGGGCGAGGAAGTTCCAGGATCAGCATTATCTGTTGTACGAGAAGGTACAAGACCAATAATTCTAGAAATAGAAGCATTAACCTCAAAATCTTTTTTACCATATCCATCTAGAATTGGAGAATGTATGAGAAGGGAACATTTAAATACATTGATTTCAATTTTAGAAGAAAGAGCAAATTTTAAATTAATGGATAAGAATGTTGTTATAAAAACAACTGGTGGTATTAAATTAAAGGAAACGGCTTCGAATTTAGCTGTAATAATGAGTATTTGTTCTTCAATGTTAAATAAAGCAATAGATATTGAAACGGTATTTATAGGTGATGTTGGATTGACTGGAGAACTAAAAAGTGTTCCATCTTTTGAAGTTAGGTTAAAAGAAGCAGAGAGAATGGGATTTAAAAAAGCTTATGTTCCAGAAGTGTCAGATAGAATAAAAAAATCTTTAAAAAATTTAGAAGTTATAGAGTGTAAAACTCTCTTAGAAGTTATAAATAAATCAATGAAATAGGCAGAAATATGCCTTATTTCATTGATTTTTTTGTAAGAAAAATAATTATTTTTGGCGAAAATCAAAGTATAGAAAGCACAGAATAAGCCATTTTGATAATTGTTTTTATTTAAAATTAACAATTAGTTAGATGTTTCTTTGAAGTCTAAACAATTATTTAACTTGAAGAAAAGTGAAAAAATGTTAAGATTAAAGTATCTTCTAGAAAAAGTCTTTGCATATAGTACTAATTTATGGTATTATAATATGTTTACTTTTAATAAGGTATTTGTTATACTTATATTGGGCATAATATCAGGAGGGATAAAATGTTTAATATAGGTGATAAAGTAGTATATCCAATGCATGGAGCAGGAGTAATTGTTGGTATTGAAGATAGAGAAATTTTAGGCGAAAAAAGAGAATATTATATTTTAAAAATGCCAATAAACGATATGAGCGTTATGGTTCCTGTAGGAAATGTAGGGGATGTAGGCGTTCGTAGTATTCTAAGCAAGGAAGAAATGGATAAAATTGTAGAAATCTTAAGATCTGAAGAAGATGTAGATATGCCAACAAACTGGAATAGAAGATATAGATTTAATATGGATAGAATAAAAACTGGAGAAATTGAAGAGATAGCTAAAGTTGTAAGATGCTTAGAAAGACTTGATAAAGAAAAAACTTTATCTACTGGAGAGCGTAAAATGCTAACTTCATCTAAACAAATTATTATTTCTGAAATGGTTTTAGTTTATGAAAAATCAGTAGATGATATTGTAGATTTTATAAATGAAACAATTTTAGAAATCTAAAAAAAGGGGGAGGAGACTATTAGTAAGAATAAATCAATAGTGAATAAAGCCTTTAAATTCCTATTTACGATAATAGGTGCAGGACTTGGAGTAATACTTGTTGCTCTTGTTGAAAAGCTTGATTTAAAGATTTTTGCCAATTGGAATCTTAAAGTGATTTCAATCATTCAGATTATTTTTATTATTTTATTTGCACTTATATTTTTTATGTTTTCACCAAAGGCATTTAAATCTTTAGAAAGTTTATTAAACAGATGGGAAGATGAATTAAAAGATAAATCTGTATCAGAACTTCTGATTGGAAGTGTGGGTTTAATACTTGGATTCTTAATAGCCTTTTTACTAAGCCAACCATTGTTTATTATTCCAATAGCATATTTAGGTTCAGCGCTTTCAGTTGTTCTATACGGTATGCTAGGATATTTAGGAGTTAAAATAGCTCTTAAAAATAAAGATGAAATTGTATTAAAAGTGAAAGAGGTTTCAACAACAAAAAAACCTGTAAAAGATAAAAGTAAAGTTCAAAAATTAAAGGGTTTCCCGAAAATATTAGATACATCAGTACTTATAGATGGACGTATTAGAGATATATGCCAATCTGGTTTTTTAGAAGGGCCTTTAATAGTTCCGGTGTTTGTATTAGAAGAACTTCAACATATTGCTGATTCTGAAGATTCTTTAAAAAGAAATAGAGGAAGACGTGGATTAGATGTAATAAAGGAAATTCAAGAAGATAAAGACTTAGAAGTTATTATTTTCCAAGGTATGTATGAAGATATTCCTGAAGTTGATTCTAAGTTATTAAAATTAACTAAAGACTTAGAAGGTAAAATTGTTACAAATGATTATAATTTAAATAAAGTTGCTAGTGTTCAAGGGCTTCAAGTTTTAAATATAAATGAACTTGCAAATTCTGTAAAACCTGTTTATTTACCTGGAGAAGAGATGATGATTCAAATTGTAAAACTAGGAAAAGAAAATGGTCAAGGACTTGGATATTTAGATGATGGAACTATGATAGTAGTAGAAGCTGGAAAAGATTATTTAGGACAAAATATTGAAGTAGTAGTAACTTCTGTACTTCAAACTTCAGCAGGGAAAATGATTTTTGCTAGAAAAAACAATGAAAAATAAAAAAATATAATACATTTTATTGAAACTGTAGTTTTTAAAATACATTTTCGATAAGATGTATTTTTTTTATTACAATGAAAAGAACTTGTATATTGCTATAAAATAACCAGGGTATATATACTAATATTAGGTGAGGCGTATGAATGTATTAATAATAATGTTTCTTTTTTTAGGAGTATTTTTTGATACTTTTGCACTAATGATAGGTCAAGGTTCTTTAATGCCAAAGATAAAATTAAGAAATATATTATCCTATGTATTTATTTTTTCAATGTGGCAATTAGTTGCTGTTTTTGTAGGAAATAATTTAGTGAGATATATTTTTGAAAAATTAGTTACAAATAGTTTTAAAAATGAAAACTTATTATCTGGATTAATAATTATATTTTTAGGAATATTAATAATAATTAAATCTATTGATGGTAGAAAGTTTTTAGAAAGAAGGATGGATGTAATTGATTTTTCTAATGTAAGTTCTTTGGGATTAATAACGAGCTTTGATATGTTTCTTATAAGTATTAGCTTAAGACTTTTAAATATTGATTTTAATTTAATCCTATTTTTATCTTTAATAACAACGTTATTATCAATAATAACTGGTATTTTTACAGGATATAAATATGGGTATGAGCTAAAAACTAGATTTAGATGTTTAAGTGCAATAATATTTATAGTGTTGGGAATAAAAATTATATAGGAGGAAATTATGACAAAATTAGGAGATATAAAACATAATGCATTACGATTTACAATTGGTACTTTAATTGATGATACGGTAAAAAATTATAAAAAAAATCCAGATAAAGTTACTGAAAATTTACTTAAGTTAAATAATATAGCTAAAAAATATTTCTCAGATATGTATAGTGAAAGAGCTTTTGATACTGCAGAAAAATTAATATCAGAAAAAGATAATAAATGGTATGAATTTTTTGAGAAAGCTTTAAATGAAATTCATCCAAATATAATAAAACAAATGACATTAAACTTAGGTTACGAATCAGCTTTTTACGGAAATAAAAAATTAAGAGAGTCAAGAGAAAAATATGATTGTCCAGTTCCTTGGGTTATACTTATGGACCCAACAAGTGCTTGTAATTTAAAATGCACAGGTTGTTGGGCAGCTGAGTATGGTTATAAAATGAGTCTTGATTATGAAACTCTTTCAAAAATAGTAAGAGAAGGAAGAGAACTTGGAACATATTTTTATATGCTAACTGGTGGAGAGCCTTTAGTAAGAAAAGAAGATATATTAAAATTAGCAGAAGAATATAATGACTGTGCATTTAATATATTTACAAATGGAACTTTAATAGATGAAGATTTTTGTAAAGAAGTTCAAAGATTAGGAAATATAGTTTTTTCAATAAGTGTTGAGGGTGTTGAAAAAGTAAATGATGAAAGACGTGGAGATGGAGTATATAAAAAAGTTATGAATGCCTTTGATATTATGAAGGAGTATGGACTTTTATATGGAACTTCAATTTGTTATACTTCACAAAATTATAAGTCAGTTACAAGTGATGAATTTTTAGATACTTTAATAGATAAGGGAGTTAGATATAATTGGTATTTCCATTATATGCCAGTTGGAAACTCAGCTTCAACAGAGTTATTATTAGATGCAGAACAAAGAGCTTATATGATAAAAAGAGTTAGAGAGATACGTGGTATGGAAGGTGGAAAGCCAATTTTCTGTTTAGATTTTCAAAATGATGGAGAATATGTTGGTGGATGTATAGCAGGAGGAAGAAATTATTTTCATATAAATGCAAATGGAGATGTAGAGCCTTGTGTATTTATCCATTATTCAAATGTAAATATAAAGGAATCAACAGTACTAGAAGCCTTACAATCACCTTTATTCCAAGCATTTAGAAAGAATCAGCCATTTAATGAAAATCTTTTAAGACCTTGTCCAATGTTAGAAAATCCCGAGATACTACAAGAGCTTGTATATAGTACAAAAGCACATTCTACAGATTTAGTATCCCCTGAAAGTGTTGAACATCTAACAAATAAGTGTTACCATTATGCTAAGGATTGGAGTGTAGTGTCCGAAGAAATATGGAAAAATACTAAAAAGAAAGTAAGAGTTTATAACAACTACTACGAAGATATAGAAGAAAAAGTTGAAACTCATATGAGATAAATGGAAAATAAAAAAAGAATACAAAAAATTAAAGTGTCATTATTTTTAATTATAGTTGGACTTGTGGTATATGTTTTTTGGAACCAATTTCCACCTATAATTAAAGAAATAAAAGATACTGATTATAAAACTATAATATTAATTTCAATAATGGGATTAATGTATCAATTTTTTGAAGGTTTAAGTATAAGGGAAATCTCAAAAACTTTAGGGACTAAAATATCACCGATTAAAACTTGGGGATGTTCTTTATATAGTGCTTTTTATAGAGTTATAACTTTTGGGTCAGCAACATATGTATCAGTTCTACATTATTTAAAAAAACAAGGACTAAGTCCTTCAAAGGGTTTTTCAGTATCAACATTAAACTATATGGGCCAAAAGATAGCTGTTGTTTTAATGGCAATAGTGATGTATTTTTCAAATTATTCTTTTATGGAGGAATATTTTAAAAATTATCAAAAATATTTATTATTTGGAATATTATTTACTACATTAGTTGTAGTGGTACTTATATTAATTTGTATATCTGAAAAATTTCATAAATTAATACTAATGATATTTAAATTGGATAAAAAAGGAAAATTTAAAAGTATAGAAGAAAAACTTAAAGACAATTTAATTTTAATAAGACATTCAACAAAAGATTTGTTAGTAGATAAAGTTTTAATATTTAAAATAATATTTTTAAATATTTTAAAGTTAAGTTGTTGGTATGTAATTCCATATATTATTTTCTATAATCAATATAATTATAGCTTTTTAGACTATGTTTCTATAACTGCTTTGGCAATTGCTTTAATAGGTGTAGTACCAGCGCCAGGAGCAATGGGCTCAACAGAATTTATATTTGGATTATTATTTGCAAATTTAATGGATATTAATAAAGCTATGTCAGGAGTTTTCCTTTACAGATTTGCAAACTTTATAATTCCAACTATATTTGGTGGACTCGTGGCATTAAAGATGGGAATAAGTAGCAGAACTGTTAAAAAATAACGGAGACATTATGGAGAAAAAAGTAGAGTTAACAAGAGAACTATTATGTGAAAGTTTTATAGAACTTATGAAAACTCACAATTTTGATAAAATAACAATAAAAATGATAACAGATGGAGCCGGAGTTATAAGGCCAACTTTTTATAATTATTATCAAGATAAAATTGAAATTCTTCAAAGTATATTAGAAGATAGACTATTTTCTCAATTAGAAGATTTAGTGGATACAAATATGGGCAAAGAAGCTTTTAAAATGATAATTTATAAAATAGATGCAGATAGAGATTATTATAAAAATGTTTTTAGTATAAGTGAATCTCTTTATTTTATAGATTTTTTTACAGATAAGATACAGCAATTAATGATTTTATTTTTCAAGAAAAAGCATACGGAAAAAATTATAGATAATAATATAAGTATAAAAACAGTTTCAAAATATTATGCTTTAAGCCTTACGGCAGTTATTAAATATTGGGTTATGGAATCAAATATTGATGTAACTCCTGAGGAGTTATACAAAGACTATGAATTTTTTATAAAGAATTCAATAATTGATATTATAGATTAAAAAAGAAGCTATCATTTGATAGCTTCTTTTTTATATAAGTTCTTCAAGTATTTGAATAGTATTTAATGCAGCACCTTTTCTAGTATTATCCGAGACGCAAATTAAATTTAATCCATTTTCAATAGATTCATCACGTCTGATTCTTCCTACAAAAACTTCATTTTTTCCAGCAGATTCTAAAGGTGTTGGATAAATATTATTTTTAACATCATCATATAAAACTATGCCTTCTTCTTCTTTAAATAAATTAAAGATATCATCAAGATTAAAATCTTTTTCAGTTTCAACATTAATGGCGACTAGATGTGAATTAATAACAGGAACTCTTGCTGCAGTTGCTGTTATTTTTAAATCATAATCATTGAAGATTTTTTTAGTTTCGTTAACCATTTTCATTTCTTCTTTTGTATATCCATCGTCTAAGAAATCATCAATATGAGGAAGTATATTATAAGCAATTTGATGAGGATAAAAGTTATTTTCTCCACCCCAAGTTCCCGTTCTTAGATCATTGATTCCATTAACGCCACTACCAGATACTGCTTGATATGTTGTATAAATAATTCTTTTAATTCCATATTTTTTATAAATTGGATATAGAGCAACAACAGATTGAATAGTGCTACAGTTTGGACTTGCAATAATTTTATTATCTTTTTTAAGTTCTTCTTTATTAATTTCTGGAACAACTAGAGAAATATTTTCATTCATTCTAAAAGCAGAAGAGTTATCAATAGTAGTAATTCCATATTTTGCTGCGATTGGAGCAAATGTATTTGCTAGATCAGAATCAAGAGCACTAAGTGCATAGTCAATATCTTTATTTTTAATATTTTCTTCGCAAAGTTCTTCAATTATATAATCATTCCCCATAAAAGAAATTTCTTTACCAGCAGATTTTTCCGAAGCAAAAAAATAAATATTTTTTATAGGGAGATTTCTTTCTTCAAGTATGAGTTTCATTTTTTGGCCAACCATTCCAGTTGCACCAAATATAGCTAAATTAAACATCTTAAATCACATCCCTTTTTAAATTTACTTTAATATATCACTTTAGAAGTATAGTGTCAAAGGTATAATAAGTATATATCTTTTTTTATCTAATACTTTATGATAATATAGTTAAAACGAATGGAGGTAACTATGATAAAACTTGCATTATTAGGCTTTGGAACTGTTGGTAAAGGAACATTTTCAATATTAGAAAACAAAAAAGAAGAAATAAAAAATATATTAGGTGAAGAAGTAGTTGTATCAAAAATATTAAAAAGAAATTTAAATTTTAAAACAGATATTTCAAAAGAATTATTTACAGATAATATAGAAGACATAATAAATGATAAAGATATAAAATTAGTTTGTGAAATGACAGGAGATAAAATATCTTCCTATAATTATATAAAATTATCATTAGTAAATAAAAAACATGTTGTAACGGCAAATAAAGCTGTGGTGTCAGAGTATTTTGAAGAATTTTTAAATTTAGCTAGAGAAAATAATGTTAAATTTTTATATGAATCTTCTGTGGCTGGTTCAATTCC
>CAMIZH010000041.1 GCA_946403255.1 uncultured Peptoniphilaceae bacterium
GGCCATATCGGCGAGCTGGCCAACCATGTGGGGTCGCTTTCGACTCAGATGGCCATCGACGTCGGCATTGTCAGCGTAGGTCACAAGCCCCTGTGCCAAGCTCAGAGCCGTGTCGGAAAGCGTTTTTGCGAACGCCTGGTTCACCTGATTTAATTATGAGACTAACTCAAGCAACAAGACCTTATGAAAAAATAAAAGGTTCTGCAAATATGCTTAGAGATAGATGGATGAAAATTTGTTCTGATGAAAATATAAGTACAAGTGTAAAATCTTTTAAGAAAAATGTAAAAGATATGGTTTCAGAATATGAAAGACTTGAAGTTTATAATATTAAAAAACCAAAAGTTGGAATAGTAGGAGAGATACTTGTAAAATATCTTCCAGCTGCAAACAATCATTTAGCAGATCTTCTTGAAAAAGAGGGAGCAGAAGTTATAATTTCTGACTTAACAGATTTTATGATGTATTCATTTAAAAACTCTGAAATTAAATATAAAGATTTATCAAAATCCTATACGCAATCATTAATATGTAACTTAGGAATAAAATATATAGATATGTATAGACGCCATGTAAGAGAAACGTTAGAAAAAACTAGATTTACAGCTCCAGAAAAAATTGAAGACATAATGGAATATGCTATAAAATATGTTCACTTAGGAAATCAATATGGAGAAGGTTGGTTGTTGACTGGTGAAATGGTAGAACTTATAGAATCAGGAGTTGAAAATATAGTATGTGTTCAACCTTTTGGTTGCTTACCAAATCACATAACTGGAAAAGGTGTTATAAAAGCAATAAGAGATACCTATGAAAATGCAAATATAATACCAATAGACTTTGATGCATCGGCATCAGAAGTAAATCAGTTTAATAGAATAAAATTAATGCTTTCTCAAGCGAGAAAAAATATGGATAAAGATAATAATATAGTAAGAGAAGAATCTGAAAAAATAGTAGAAAAGAAAGTAGCTTCAAAAAATAAATAATAAAAAAGACTTAAGGACATTAACCTTAAGTCTTTTTTTATATTGATATACTAATAAATTCTTTTACTGATTTTCTATAATTTTCAACATTAGGATTTAATAGATTTTGATGAAGAGCTAAGAAAAATCCATTTGTCATTAAGTAAAGAATTGTAGCTATAGATTTAGAACTTAAATGACCTTTTTCTTCTAATTTTGCTCGTTCAATTTCTATAACAGATTCGAACTTTTCGTATTGAAGTTTTAAAAACTCTTTATACATTTCAGTTGAAGATTTTGGTGCATTGTGTTGAAGATCTTCTTGCCAAAAATAAAGTTCGTGGCTATGTTTAATAAAGAAATCGATTAAGTCATCAAATCTTTCTTCTAAATTTTTATCATTATAGAGAATTTCATCGATTCTTTTTTCAAATTTTTCAAGTAACATTTTAAGAGCAAGTCCATGTAAATTTTCCTTGTCTTTAAAATGATAGTAAATAGGCGTTCTGGATGTATTACACATTGCTGCAATTTCATTTAGATTAGTCTTTGAGTATCCTTTTTCTGAAAATACTTGAAATGAAGCTTCAAGTATATCTTCTTTGATTTTTTTAACATTTTCAGTTGAATTATTCATAATTTCACCTCTTAAATTAAGCAAAAGTAATACAACTTATTTATACTCTATTAAGTAGATTTTTAATTGTCTCGTCTTCTAATAAATTTTTTGCATTACCAGTTTCTTTTGATTTTTCATTATATATTTCTATATCTTTATCAGGTGTATAATTTATACCCTTAATTTCAGATTGTAGAGCTTTTTCTGTTTCGTTCATTTTAATTGAGTATCTTGTAAATAAATCAATTACTTTTGTGGCATCTGTACTGTCGCCATCAATTAATGCAGTTTTAAAATCTTGTATCATAAGTTTTCCGTTAGAAACAGCTTCTATTAAAAATTTATGTGAATTTTTAAATTTAGCAGGTGCTTCCATATTTGCAATATTTCTGATGTTTTCATCAATTACTTTTGAAATCTCATCATATTTTTGTTCTTTTTCAGCTACAGAAAACTTATCTGCATTTTCAAAGAAGTAAGATTTTAATTCATTTATTTTGTCATTATTGATCCTTTTGTAATTCTCAATTGCGTTAACGTATTCCTTTTCTGAAAGGCTAAGTGAGCTTAGTGGACTTTTGTTATTTTTTAATATAACAGTTGAAGTTTCATCATTCCAATCTACATCAATCCCAAAATTTTCTGATATAAATCTTACAGGTACATAAGTCCTATCGTTATAGATTGCAGGAGCAACATCTGTTACTTTATTTTGTCCATCTACATTAATATTTTTATTATCAATTGTAAGAAGCATATTTTTGTCAGAACTTTTTATTGCCACAGTTCTTTTTGCTTCATTCCATTTCACATCATAGTTAAGTGCTTCAGAAATAAATTTAATTGGAACTAAAGTACGTTCTTCTTTTATAAATGGAGCGACATCAGTTTTGATTTCATTTCCATCTAAAGTTATTTTAATATCTCTATTGGCAAATACATTTGATGTGCAAAGTAAAACTGTAGTTGCTAATATAACTAGATTTTTTTTCATCTTTTGCATAATTAATTATCCCCCTATTAATTAAAGCTTTTTACTAGGTGTTTTATTGTTCTTAGATGAAGGGCTTTCTTTATCTTTAGAAACAGTAGTTTTTTCTTTTGAAGAAGTATCTGTTTTTTTAGTACTGTCCACTTTTTTAGTATTATCTACTTTTGTATTGTTATCTACTTTTAGAGTATTTGTAGAACTTTTAGAAGATTCTTTTTCAGATTCTTTTGAAGATTCTACTTTTGTAGTTGTAGTACTTTTTGTATTTTTATTGTTGTCATTATCACTTTCTTTAGTGCTAATCGTACTCTTCGTATTATTTATATCCTTTATAGTGCTTTTATTATCACTTTTTATGTCTTTTATATAATTAGCTTCAATATAATTTAAATTTCCGTCATCAGAACCTTGTATTTCTATAAAAGATTTATCAGTATTTGTAGGTACTATATTTCCATCTGCGCCGTCTCTGTAAAATACAAGATATTCTCTACTTGGAGTCAATGTTTTTGGTAAAGTAATTTCTACATTTGAAAGGTCGCCTTTAAAATCTTCTATAAAGTTTGTAGTTGTTTTGTTTTCTGCATCTACTTGAATCTTAACTCTTGTTATATAGTCAGATTCAGACATAAGACTTTTCATAGATTCTTTATCAACAACAACTGGTGTTTCTTTTGATTTTTTTGTTTCTTCATTAAAAATCATATCCTCATCATTTTCATTAGATTCAATAACTGATGAATTAGAATTTAATTCAGGGCCTTTAGCTGTGTCTTTTTTTCCACAAGCACTTAATAATAGTGAAAGGGAAAGAGCTGATGTAATAAATATTTTTTTATTCATAATTATCCTCCATTAAATTATGTAATTAAGTAAATTATAACACAAAGATATTAAAATATGAACGTTTAGCAATTATTAGCACAATGTATGTTAATCTAGACTAAAAAACATTTACAGGAGATTTATATTTTTTATAATAAATTCTAATTTTTGAAAAATCATATGTAAATAAGCTATAGATGATTATTTTTGCGGACTTAAGTTTTTCTATTATTAAAAAATTATGCTATAATTAAAAAGGTGATAATATGCCTAATGAAATACTTTATGTTATAGAAATATTAAAATCTTTTTCTCATAAAGCCTATGTGGTAGGTGGTTCAGTAAGGGATTTTTATTTAAATAAAGAGCCTTATGATTTTGATATAACAACTTCAGCAAGGCCAGAGGAAATAAAATCTATATTTGGATCATTAGTCCTTAGTACTGTTGGAGAAAAATTTGGAACTATTGTGCTTAGGATAAATAGCTATGATATAGAAATAACTACTTTTAGAATAGAAAGCGCTTACGAAGAGAATAGAAAGCCAAAAGAAGTTATTTTTACAAATAGTTTGAAGGAAGATTTAAAAAGAAGAGATTTTACTATAAATGCAATGGCTTATAATAAAGATGAAGGTTTAATTGATCTATTTAATGGGAAAAAAGATATAGATGATAAAATAATACGAACAGTTGGAAATCCAAAGGATAGAATTAATGAAGATGCTCTTAGAATTCTTAGAGCTATTAGACTTTCTGGACAATTAGATTTTAAAATAGAAGAAAATTTATATAAAGAAATTATAGAAAATAGATACTTACTAGAAAAGTTATCTAAGGAAAGAATTAAATCAGAACTTGATAAAGTTTTAATGTCTGACAAACCATCAATAGCTTTAAGTGTAATGGCCGATACAAAAGTTTTAGAGGTAATATTGCCAAGTCTTTATAAGACTGTAGGTTTCAATCAACATTCGCCATATCATAGTAAACTTTTATTTGAGCATATACTTTGTGTAGTTGATAATGTTGATAAAAAATTAAACTTAAGATATGCAGCACTTTTTCACGATATTGAAAAGGTAAATACTTTAGAAATAGATAAAGATGGAGTAGGTCATTTTTATGGGCATGATGAATTAGGGGCAAAAAGAGCGGAGCTTGTATTAAAAAGCTATAATACTTCAAAGGATTATATAAAAGCTGTCTATGTACTTGTAAAAGAGCATATGAAGGCGCATAATGAAATGACTGATAAGGCTTTAAGAAGACAAATTAGAAAAGTTGGAAAAGAAAATATATTAGATTTATATTCTCTTATGATAGCTGATAGAATTTGTACAATTGATGGTAGAGATATTTTGTTTTTAGAAGAAAGAAAAGAAAGAATTAAAGAGTTACTTTGTGAAAGTACTTCACAAGATAAATTTTTAAATATAACGGGAAAAGATATTATGTCTCTAGGATTTGATGAAGGAAAAATTGTAGGAGAAATCTTAAAATACTTAGAAGAAAAGGTATTAGATGATCCAAGTTTAAATAGAAAAGATTTGCTAATAGATTTAGCAGTTGAAAAATATAGGAGTTAATATGGGTAAATTATTTGGAACAGATGGAATAAGAGGAGTTGCAAATTTAAAACTTACACCTGAAATTGCATATAAAGTTGGTAGAGCAGCAGGATATGTACTTTCAAAGGAAGCTAAGGGTAAGGTTATAATAGGTAGAGATACAAGACTTTCAGGCCATTTACTTGAGTCTGCACTTGCATCTGGACTTATGTCCATAGGTCTTGATGTTGAACTTGTAGGAGTTATACCAACACCAGCAATAGCTTATTTAACAAGAACAGAAGATTATCTTGCAGGAGTAGTAATATCTGCATCACATAATCCTTATGAACATAATGGAATTAAATTTTTCTCACATGAAGGGTATAAACTTCCTGATAGTGTTGAAAATCAAATAGAAGATTTAATATTTTCAGATACAAAAATATATAAAGATGCAACTGGAGCAGATGTTGGAAAGATAATTTATTCACATGATGCACAAGATAAATATGCAAATTATTTAAAATCTCTTGCAGATATAGATTTAACTGGAATGAAAATTGCATTAGATACAGGAAATGGTGCATTATCAGAAATTGCAAAATCAGTTGTTGAATCTTTTGGTGCAGAAGTTACGATAATAAATGACAAACCAAATGGTATAAATATAAATGATAATTGTGGTTCTACAAATCCAGAACTTATAAAAAAACTTGTTATAAAAGAAAAAGCTGATATAGGGATGAGTTTTGATGGAGATGCAGATAGAATAATAGCAGTTGATAATTTAGGTAGAGAAATAGATGGAGACCATATTCTTGCTATTTGTGCCACACAATTAAAAGCAGAAAATAAACTTACAAATGATACTGTTGTAGGAACTATAATGTCAAATATTGGACTTACGAGATATTTGGAATCTATTGGGGTAAATTTAGTTCATACAAAAGTAGGCGATAGATATGTACTTGAAGAAATGAAAAAAAATAATTTTGTAATAGGTGGAGAACAATCAGGACATATTATATTCTTAGACTATAATACAACTGGAGATGGACTTGCTACAGGAATACATCTATTAGAAGTTATGAAAAAATCAAATAAGACAAGTGCTGAATTAAATGATTTAATGACGAGCTATCCACAAATACTTGTAAATGCAAATGTAAGACTAGATTTAAAAGATAGATATATGGAATTTCCAGAAATAGTTTCAGAAATTGAAAAAATTGAAGAAAAATTTGATGGAAAAGGACGTGTTGTTATAAGACCTTCAGGAACTGAAAGTTTAGTAAGGGTTATGATAGAAGGGGAAAATGAAAAAGTCCTAGAAGAAGAGGCAAAGAACTTAGCTTTATTTATAGAAGATAAGTTAAATTAGGAGGATTATATGGGCTATAAAATTATAGTAGATTCAGGTTGCGATCTAACTATTGAAATGGAAAAAGAAATGAATATTGGTACTGTGCCATTTAAAATAGCAGTGGATGACAAGGAATTTATAGATGATAAAAACTTTAATATGGAAGATTTTTTAAAAACTATGAAAGCTAGTTCAAATCCTATAAAAACTTCTTGTCCTTCACCATTTGACTATGAAGAGGCTGTTGAAGAAGCAAATTCAGATGAAGTATTTATCATAACTATTTCTTCAAAACTATCTGGCTCATATAATAGTGCTAATATTGCAAAAAATGTAATGATGGATAAGTATCCAAATAAAAAGGTTCATGTATTTGATTCTAAATCAGCAAGTGCTGGAGAAGTATGTATAGCACTTAAGATAAATGAATATATAAAAGCAGGAATGGGCTTTGAGGAAATAGTAGAAAAAACTGAAAATGATATAAGTAGTTTAAAAACATTTTTCATATTAGAAAGTCTTGATAATTTAATTAAAAATGGAAGAATTAAAAAAACAGCAGGGCTTATTGCCAATGTTTTAAATATAAGACCTATTATGTCTGCAGATGATGGAGAGATAATATTATTTGAAATGAATAGAGGATTTAAAAAGAGTTTATCTAAATTAGCAGATGCTCTTGGCAAAGTAGTAGATAATATAGAAGAAAGAACTTTAGTTATATCTCATGTAGATGATTTAGAAAGAGCTGAAGAGTTTAAAAAGAAAGTTCTATCATTATATAACTTTAAAGATATAAAAGTAGTGCATACAAAAGGACTTGCTTCAGGATATGCAGATGATGGTGGAATTGTTATAGCATTTTAAAATAAAAAAATAGTACATAATGTACTATTTTTTCTTTTGCTTATTTTTATTTTCTATATCTTTTTTCTCAGCATTCTTTTTATAGTTAATTATGTAGAGAATATAAAGTGCTATTATAATTGCTGAAAAAACAAAGTCAGATACAATTATAGTTGGTCTATTTGTTTTGTACCTTATAAGTATTCTAAATATATTATAAAGAACTATTATTAGGAAAAATTTAAATATTTTTTTAAACTTTCCAAATGAATCAAGATTAGAATTCTCCTTTCTTAGTTCTTCGTTAACCTTTTGCTGATAAAGAGCACGGTCTTTTCTTTTTTTCTTACTTGCTTTAAGATAGTTTTCAAATTTGTTTTGAAGTGTTTCTTTAATATTTTTCTTCATATATAAATAATATAGAATAAACATTTTAAATTCAATTAGATTAGTTTTAAAATAATTAAATAAATTTTGAAAAAAGACTAGATTTTATCAAAAAAGTGTACTAGAATAGGTAGCAATGCTTATTTAAGTCTTTTATTTTAATGTTTATTGAAAAATATATTTTATGAGAATATAAAAAAACAATATAAAAAACTTAGAAATTTATTTTTTAGAAAAATTATAAAAAAAGTCTTTAAAAGGCTTTACAATAAGTATTCTATTGGATATAATATTTAAGTGTTAAAAAAAGAAACTTTGCGATGATTCTGTAAGTTGCTCGGAATTTTGTTGGAAAAAAGGAGTTTCGAGGTAATTATGGATGAGAAGTCCAACTAGATTTGGGCGAGGTTATTTTTTCAAACGTAGTTAAGATACACTAGGCTGCGTTTATCGGTAACCTGACTTCGCAAGATGTAGTTATGCGAGTAGGAGGGAAATTATGTCAAACAAAGGCAAACAAAAAATAAGAATCAGACTTAAAGCTTATGATCATGAACTTTTAGACAATTCAGCAGCAAGAATAGTTGAAGCTGCAAAACAAACAGGTGCTACTGTTTCAGGTCCAATACCACTTCCAACTGAAAAGGAAGTTATAACAGTATTAAGAGCTGTTCATATGTATAAAGATTCTAGAGAACAATTTGAGCAAAGAACACATAAACGTCTAATAGATATTGTTAATCCAAATCAAAAGACTGTAGATGCATTAATGAAGCTCAACTTACCAGCTGGTGTTGATATTGAAATTAAGCTATAAATAATTGTTCTTTATAAGATTGCAAATATGCAATCCGCTGTAAAATTTAGGAGGTGCAACATTGAAATTTTTAATCGGAAAAAAGATCGGGATGACTCAAATCTTTAATGAAGAAGGCGTAGTTACTCCTGTAACAGTTATTGAAGCTGAGCCTAACGTTGTTATTCAAAAGAAAACGACAGAAACTGATGGATACAATGCAGTACAAGTTGCTACAGGTTCTGCTAAAGAAAAAAATGTTAATAAACCAATGAAAGGTCATTATGACAAAGCTGGTGTTGAATACAAAAAACATGCTGCTGAATTCAGAACTGACGAAGTTGAAGCTTATAACATTGGACAAGAAATCAAAGTTGATTTATTCGAAAATGGAGCGTTTATTGACGTTACTGGAACTTCAAAAGGTAAAGGAACACAAGGTGTTATTAAAAGACATAACTTCTCAAGAGGTCGTGAAACACATGGTTCTAAATTCCATAGAATGCCAGGGGGTATGGGAGCTGCTTCTTACCCAGGAAAAGTTTGGAAAAACCATAGAATGGCTGGAAAAATGGGAAATGAACAAGTAACTGTTCAAAACCTTGAAATTGTAAGAATAGATGCAGACAAAAACCTTATTTTAGTTAAAGGTGCAATTCCAGGACCTAAAAAAGGAATCGTAACAATTAAAGAGACTGTTAAGGCTCATAAATAATGAAAGGAGGGTATAAAAGATGCCTAAGATTCAAATGATCAATATGGAAGGTAACCCAGTTGAAGAAATTGAACTAAATGAAAATATATTTAATATAGATATAAATGAACACGCTGTATATCTTGTAGTTAAAAATATTTTAGCAAACAAGAGACAAGGAACTAAATCTGTTAAAACAAGAGCAGAAGTTCGTGGAGGCGGAAGAAAACCTTGGAGACAAAAGGGAACTGGTCGTGCTCGTCAAGGTAGTATAAGATCTCCTCAATGGAGAGGCGGAGGAGTAGTATTCGCTGCTAAACCAAGAGATTTCTCTTATACAACTCCTAAAAAAGTTAGAAGACTTGCACTTAAGAGTGTTCTTACTTCAAAGGTACAAGAAAATGAATTAATTCTTGTTGATAATATTAAAATGGATGAAGCAAAAACTAAAAACTTTGTTGCTATGTTAAACAACATTAAAGCAAACAAAAAAGCATTAGTTGTTATTGCTGACAGAGACGAAAATGTAATGAGAGCTGCTAGAAACATTGAAGGTGTTGAAACTGCAATGGCTAGTATGATTAATGTTTACGATATTCTTAAATACGATTCACTAATCATCACTAAAGATGCTCTAAATGTAATTGAGGAGGTATTTAACTAATGAACAATTTTGACATTATTAAAAAACCTATCGTTACTGAAAAAAGTATGATGGAAATCGAAAACAACAAATATACATTTGAAGTTGCTAAAAATGCTACTAAACCAGAAATTAAAGCAGCTGTTGAAGAAATATTTGGCGTGTCAGTTCAAACTGTTAACACTATGAACATGACAGGAAAATTAAAAAGACAAGGTGCTCATCAAGGAAGAAGACCATCTTGGAAAAAAGCTATTGTTAAATTAACTGAAGATTCTAAAACTATCGAATTCTTCGATGGAATGGAATAATTGAGGAGGCAATAAGATGGCAATTAAAGGATATAAACCAACTTCTCCTGCTCGTAGACAGATGACTGTCTCAACTTTTGAGGAAATTACTAAAAAGACTCCTGAAAAAAGTCTTACTATGAATCTTAAAACAAGTGCCGGAAGAAATGTTCACGGAAGAATTACTTCTAGACATAGAGGCGGCGGAGTAAAGAGAAGATACAGAATAATAGATTTCAGAAGAAACAAAGATGGAATACCTGCAAGAGTAGCTTCAATCGAATACGATCCATATAGAACTGCTTATATCGCTCTACTTAACTATGTTGATGGAGAAAAAAGATATATTATAGCTCCTGTTGGAGTTAAAGTAGGAGATATACTTGAATCAGGAGAAGAAGCTGATATCAAAGTAGGTAATGCATTAAAATTAAAAGATATGCCAGTAGGTACAACTATTCATAATATTGAAATGACACCAGGTAAAGGTGGACAAATTGCTAGATCAGCTGGAGCAGATGCTCAATTAATGGCTAAAGAAGGCAAATATGCTCATGTTAAATTACCTTCAGGTGAAGTTAGACTTATTAGTTTAGAATGTAAAGCTACTATCGGACAAGTTGGTAATATTTCACATGAACTTATTACACTTGGTAAAGCTGGTAAGAGCAGATATCTTGGACGTAGACCTCATGTAAGAGGATCTGCAATGAACCCTGTTGACCATCCACACGGTGGTGGGGAAGGTAGAACTCCAATCGGTAGACCTTCACCAATGACTCCTTGGGGTAAAAAGACTCTTGGTCTTAAAACTAGAAAAAAAAGTAAGAAGAGTAATGATTATATAATTAGAAGAAGAACTAAATAACGGGAGGGGAAAAAATGAGTAGATCACTTAAAAAAGGACCTTTCGCAGATGAGCATTTATTAAAAAAGGTTGATGAATTAAACGATAAAAAAGAACAAAAAGTTATAAAAACTTGGTCTCGCCGCTCCACAATATTTCCTGAAATGG
>CAMIZH010000042.1 GCA_946403255.1 uncultured Peptoniphilaceae bacterium
TATTGGTTCCGAAAGAAATGCATATGAAAAAATATTATAAAAAAGCTACCTTTTAAGGTAGCTTTTAATATTGTGTAAGTTCAGCTAAAAATCTACTTATTTCAGATGAATTTGAAT
Source organism: uncultured Peptoniphilaceae bacterium (assembly GCA_946403255.1). Taxonomy (GTDB): domain Bacteria; phylum Bacillota; class Clostridia; order Tissierellales; family Peptoniphilaceae; genus Anaerosphaera. Next base: position 118 of record CAMIZH010000042.1, read on the forward strand.
TGTGTTTTTTAGGATAAATAAGATATAAGTTTGATTTAGCTCTTGTCATAGCAACATAAAAAAGCCTTCTTTCTTCTTCAAGTAAAGTTTTTTTAGGATCTTCAAGAGCTTTGTTTGATGGAAGCATTCCTTCAATTAAATCAATAACATATACAAAATCATATTCAAGTCCTTTTACAGAATGTATTGTAGAAAAAGTAATATTACTTTCTTTGTATATAGGTTTTTTCATAAGTTGTTCTAGATGTTTTAATCGACCAATAAGAGAACCTAAATTATCTTCATTTTGTGCAATATATTGAAGATAATAAGTATATTCTGACAATACTTTATAATTACTTCCAAACTTTTCTGCACTATCTTGTAGATATTCATCATATTTTAGTTTGTTTAAAATTAAATCTATTTTTTTATAGAGTGGTTTTCGTTTTATTTCTTTAAAATCATGTATTAAACCAGCTAAAGTATCTTTATATCTTGTAGATAATCCGGGGTAGTTCATAAGTATCATAAAAACATTTTTTCCTGGATGCTCTTTAATATAATTAATATGTTTTTTAGAAATATATCCTTTTATTTTATAATAGAAATCTTCATAAAGAGAAATATTTGATAAGTCCTCTGAAAAAGCAATAATATTTAATATATCTCTTAAGACAAAATTATTAAAAAATCTAATTTTACTGTCTCTAATATTAAAATCAATATTTCTTCTTTCAAAAAATTCAACCATTCCAAGTCCGCAGATATTATTTCTATATAAAACTGCATGAGTTTTTTCTGGATTTTTATTTATTATATCTTCTATAAATTTATATTGTTCATTATTATTTTCTACTTTTATAATATTTACAGGTTGGGAAAAATCATTGTCTGTATGGATAGATTTATCAAATCTATTTAAATTATTACTTATAAAAAGATTGCAAGTATTTACAATGTTTTTAGTTGAACGATAATTATTTTCCATAAAATAAATTTTTAAATCTTTATATTCTTTTTTCAATGCAAATAATTCTTTAGGGTCTGCTCCTCGAAATCCATAGATAGATTGATCATCATCGGCAACTATAAAAAGATTATTTGTATTTTTACAAAGTAGTTTTATTAAATAAAATTGTGCAACAGATGTATCTTGACCTTCATCTAATTGATAAAAATCATACATATTCATATATTTATTTTTAAGACTAATATTATTTTCAAGAATTTCAATTGATTTTAAAATCATATCGTCAAAATCAATAAGATATTGTTCTTCTTTAAATTTTTCATAAAGCCTATATATTTCTTTTATATTGGAAATTTCAGATGTAAATCCTTTCATATTTTCAGGAAAGATAAGCATGTTTTTTAAGTATGATATTTCTGAAATTATTGTTTCGATTTTATCTTCAGTAGGAACTGAATTATTTACACTTATATATATTTTTTTTAATACATCATATTTTCCTTTTGCATTTGCATCAATTAATTTATAGGTAATATTAGTAGTTCTAGAATAATCAAATATTATTTTATAGCAAAAGGCGTGAATTGTTGAAAATTTTATATTTTGATTGTAGTTAGGAAATAATGTTTTAAATCTATTTTCCATATCTAAACTAGAAGCTTTAGAGAAGGTTATTGATAGTATTCTACTAGGGTTTATTCCATTGTTTATTAAGTTCATAGTTCGGTATAAAAGCATAGTAGTTTTACCAGCGCCAGGTACAGCAAGTACTAATGCAGGGCCTTCAATATGTTGTGTTGCTTTTAGTTGAGCTTCAGAAAGTTGCATATTAATCCTCCTAAAAATTTTAATAATTAAATCCTATCATAAAAATATATCTATGTCTTAAGATTTTTAATGACTTATTCTTATTTCAATTTATTGCTTTATAAAAGACAAACGTTGTTATATAATTTATATAGAGGTGCTTTATGAAAAATCCGTTTAAAGCCTTTGACGATTTCTTTATTAAATTAATAAATAAGCAGATGCGAAGTGATTTTTTTGATGCTCTGTTTTATCATATTACAAATTTAGGTGGCGTAGTAAGTCTTGTATCACTAACTTTTATTCTGATATTTTTAACTAAGGGTCTATATAGAGAGATAGGTTTTAAGATTTTAATATCTTTGATTTTTTCTGGTATTATAGTCCAAATATTAAAGAGAGTTTTTACAAGAAATAGACCATATTGGATTTTAAAAAATCTAAATACTTTTGGAATTGATTTAAGCGACTATTCTTTTCCATCAGGACATTCAGCTGCAAGTTTTTCTGTGGCTATTATTGTTTTACTTAATTCACCAAAAATAGTAGGTTTTGTTGCAGTTTTTTTGGCAATTCTCATAGCTATCTCAAGGGTGTATTTAGCTGTTCACTATCCAACAGATGTTACTGCTGGAGTGATTATTGGTATAATTTCAAGTTTAATTATTGAATATAGAATTTATCCATTAATTATTATTTATATACGAAGTAAATTTTAGGGGGTTAAAATTATGGTAATGACAAATTTTTTACAAAAAAGAAAATCTGTAAGAGACTTTAAGAATAAGTCAGTGTCTCGTTTTAATATTGAGACTATAAAAAGCTTTATTGATGAAATAAGCGAAGAAACTAATAATGTTGGTTTTAAATTTTATGAAAATGGCTCTATTATATCTAAAGGTTTACAAGGAAAAGCAGGATATCATGGTGTTATGATTGAAGCTCCTTCTTATGTAGCATTAATACAAAAAGATAATAGTGAAGAATCTTATATAAATACTGGATATTATTTAGAAAAATTAAATACTCAAATTGTTAATTTAGATTTAGATTCATGTTGGATAACTTTAGATGAAGTTGATGATGAAACAAAAAAACAACTTTTTGGAGAAGAAGGTCCTAAAGTTAATTATGTAATTGGTTTTGGACATGGAGTAGGTAAAAAATTATTTACACCAGAAACAACAAGTGGAAGATATTCAAGAGATGAGATTGTATTTAAAAATGAAATTGGTGAAAACATATCAGAGGAAGAATTAGAAAATTTAGGTTTAATTGAAATTTTTTCTTCAATAAGATATGCTCCAAGTCATATGAATACTCAACCTTGGAGATTTGTAGTTAAAGAACATGAAATATATCTTTTTATGATTAAATCAGATAATAATTCAAGATCTTTAGTTGATATTGGAGTTTCCATGTTTTACTTTGAAGAAATGGCAAAGACTATTGGTAGATATGGAAAATGGGATATTATATTAAAAGATAATAGTGAATATTTAGAAATTGCAAAATTTACTATGTAATAATAAAATCTTCTGTTCTAAAGGAATAGAAGATTTTTTATTTGGGTATTATTATCACAATGAGGTGGTTTAAATGAAACTAGCAGAAGCGTTAATTAAAAGATCTGATTATCAAATAAGATTAGAAGAAATTAAAACAAGACTTAATTCAAATGTTTTAGTTCAAGAAGGAGATATTCCTTTAGAAAGACCTGATGAATTAATAAAAGATTATAAAAAAACTTTAGAAGAATATGAAAAAATTGTTATAAAAATTAATAAAACAAATAATGAAACTTTACTTGAAGAAGGATATACATTAGCAGATGCGTTAACAAAAAGAGATGTGCTTTTAAAAGAAAGGGCAATGTATCAAGGAATTGTTCAAGATGGAAGTTTAAGACAAGATAGATATTCTCGTAGTGAAATAAAATATGTTGTCACAGTGGATATAAAAGATATGCAAAAAGAATTAGATAAAATTTCAAAAAAATATAGAGAATTAGATACCCTTATTCAAAGTAAAAACTGGATAATTGATTTAATTTAATATATGGGTGGGTATTTAAGGGCGAATGCAAAAAAAACAAACTATGCGATAGACCTTAGGCAAGTTTTAAATTACAATTTATGCCTAGTACTAATCACAATAGTATAATTTATTTTTTATAATTTACAACCAAGTGTTGACTTAAATAGTGGTGGGTGAAAAGAACTCTTAGGAGTTCTTTTTTTATTTTAAATATATGATTGACAAGTCATCTATGTGGATATATAATAAGTACATAATATATGAGTAGATAGACATATGAAATATAAATAGAAGGGAATGATAATATGAAATACTTAGTAAAGGGCATGAATTGTATAGAGTGTGTAGAAGATTTACAAAAACATAAAAAAGATATATCGGGCTTAATTAAGGTGGATTCTTATGGAGAAGATATTTTAATAGAAATAAATAATAATATAAGTGGTGAAGATATATTAAATAAAATAAAAAAACACTTGGAACATATGACACATAATCATGAAAATTTAAAAATCTATGAAAATGAATTTGTTTTTCTAGAGGGTTTAACTTGTGCAAATTGTTCTGCAAAGATAGAAGAAGAAACAAAAAAATTAAAAGGTGTTGAAGATGCTAATTTTAGTTTTTCCACTGAAAAATATGTACTTACTTTTGATGAAAGTACAAATTTAGAAGAAATAATAAAAGATGTAAAATTAATAGTAGATAGATTAGAACCAGGTGTTAAAGTTACTAAAAGTAAAAAGATAGATAATAAAGTTAATATAGATGAAGACTCTAAAGAAAATGAAAGTTCAGGAATTAAAAAAGATATTATCCGTTTTGTAGGAGTATTTTTAGTACTTATTGGACTGAAAGTTTTTAATGTAGATAGTAAAATTGCAACAGGATTATATTTAATAGCTTATCTAACAGTGGGATATGAAGTATTATTATCAGCTGGAAAAAATATATTAAGAGGCGATTTTCTTGATGAACAATTTTTAATGAGTATTGCGTCTATTGGTGCAATAGTTGTTGGACAATTTCCTGAGGCAGTAGCAGTAATGTTATTTTATAGTATTGGAGAAATGTTTGAGGATTTAGCTCTTGAAAAATCTAGAAAATCAATTTCTGCAGCTTTAGAATTAAAACCAGATTTTGCTAATTTATTAAAAGATGAAGAATTAATAATGGTTTCTCCAGAAGAAGTAAAAGTTGGAGATATTATAGTTATAAAACCAGGAGAAAAAATTCCTCTAGATGGAATAGTTATAGAAGGTGAAAGTTTTGTTGATACTTCAAATGTAACAGGAGAATCAGTTCCTAGAAAAACAAGTACTGGGGATAAAGCTATATCAGGATGTGTAAATACATCTGGAATGTTAAAAGTTAAAGTTGAAAGTGCATATAATGATGGAACAATTGCAAAAATATTAGATCTTGTAGAAAATGCATCATCAAGAAAAGCACCAGTTGAAAAATTCATAACTAAATTTTCAAAGATTTATACACCAGTTGTAGTTGGACTTGCTGTTTTAATGGTTGTAGCACTTCCTTTAACAGGTTTATTAACTTTTAAAGAGGCTTTGTTTAGGGCTTGTACTTTCTTAGTTATATCTTGCCCATGTGCCCTTGTTATTTCAGTTCCTTTAGGAGTATTTTCAGGAATTGGTGCAGCATCTAAAACAGGAATATTTGTAAAAGGTGGAAATTATCTAGAAGCACTATCAGAAGTGACTGATGTAGTTTTTGATAAAACTGGAACTATTACAAAAGGTGTTTTTGAAGTTACTGAAATATATCCAGTTAATGGATATAGCAAAGAAGATATAATTAAACTTGCAGCTTATGGAGAATATAACTCAACTCATCCAATAGGAAAAGCAATTTTAAACAAGTATGATAAAGATATTAATATTAATGAGATAAAAGATTTTAACGAAATTTCAGGACATGGATTATCATATAAATTAAATGGTGATAGTGTCTTAGTTGGAAATAAAAAGCTTTTAGACAAAGAAAATATAAAAATAGAAGAGAAATCTAATAAAGTTGCAACAAAGGTTTATATTGCAAAAAATGGAGAATTTGTTGGAGAAATATTTGTATCTGATGTTTTAAAAGATAATATAAAAGAAGATTTAAATAAATTAAAGAAAAAATCAATAAACTTAACAATGTTATCTGGAGATTCAGAAAGTATTGCAAAAGAAATGGCATTGGAAGTTGGAATAGATAATGCTTATGGAAATCTTTTACCACAAGGAAAAGTAGAAAAACTTGAAGAAATTATAGATAAATCAAAGGGTAAAGTTATTTTTGTAGGCGATGGAGTAAATGATTCACCTGTTATAGCAAGAGCAGATATAGGAATAGCAATGGGAGCAATTGGTTCTGATTCAGCTATTGAAGCTGCCGATATAGTTCTAATGACAGATGAAATAGGTAAAATTTCAGATGCTATAGAAATTTCCACTCATACTAAAAATATAGTTTACTTTAATATAGCTTTTGCACTAGCTGTTAAGATTATAGTTTTAATTCTTGGAGCATTAGGATATGCAACTATGTGGGCAGCAGTATTTGCCGATGTTGGTGTAACTATACTTGCTATATTAAATTCAATGAGAGTTTTAAATATAAAAATAGATTAAGTTAAAAATAGAATCTTCCTAAGTGGAGATTTTATTTTATTTTTAAGTAATATATTAAAATAAAAGCTTTAAATATAGGGTATTGGTATAATATAAGGATTATTTTAAGGTAGAATTTGTTTAGTGTTTTAAGAGTTATATTATATTAAAATTAAAAAAGAATGTTATAATAAAAAAGATTGGGGGATGTTTTGGTTAAAAAATTAAGTAATGAAAATAAATATAAAAATTATATAATACTAGCAAATGATTTTTTAAGTGAAGAATCTTATGAAAAAGCCTATCATTCTTTTAAAAAAGCTTTGTTTTTTGCAAAAAATATAGAAAATAAAATTGATGCTCTTTTTGAAATGGCAGATATTTTATTAATTTTTGAAAAGTATAAAGAAGCTGATGAACTATATTTAGAAATTTTAAAGTTAGATAAATCAAGAAGTGGAGCATACTATGGGCGTGCTTTAGCAAATGATTTTTTATCAGGAGATATTGAAATATCAATAGAAAATTATAAAAGTGCAATAAAATATGATGAATATTATGATAGAGCTTATTATTATTTAGGTCATTGTTATGATCGAATTGGAGAAAAAGATTTAGCTTTATTAAATTTTGAAAAATGCATTGAAATTGATGATATGGATTTTATATCATATAATGATATAGGTTCTATATATGAAGAAAAGAATAATTATGAAATGGCTGAGAAGTATTTTAAAAAAAGTTTAGAGATTAATCCAAAGTATTTTAGAGCACTTTTTAATATGGGTGTTGTAAAAAGAGATACTGGAGATTTAGATAAAGCACTGGAATATTATATGGAGGCTACAAAGTACAATCAAAATCCATATATTTACTTAAATATGTCTGCAATTTTTATTGAAAGACAAGACTATAAAGGTGCAATAGATATTTTAAATAAAGGAATTATGTATAATCCAGATAGTGTAAATTTATTTTATAATAGAGCTTGTTCGGAGGCGAATCTTTTAAATGATAAAGATGCTGTAAAAGATTTAAAAAAGGCTATTGAAATAAATAAGGATGCTTATAGCTGGGCGGAAAATGATCCGGATTTATATGATATTGTTAAGGAGATGTAGTTAATAATGGTAATTATAAAAACAGAAGATGAAATACAAAAGATGATTGTAGCTGGTAAACTTCTTGCTGAAGTTCATCACGAACTTAGAAGTAGAATAAAACCAGGTGTTAAAACTATTGAACTAGATAGATTTGTAGAAAGCTTTTTAAAAGAAAGAGGAGCTTTTCCAGAACAAAAAGGTTATGAGGGTTATCCTTATTCAATTTGTGCATCAGTTAATGATGAGATTTGTCATGGTTTCCCAGGAGAGTATGTTTTAAAAGATGGAGATATAGTAACTGTTGATATGGTTGTTAATGTTGATGGTTGGTTAGCGGATTCTGCATGGTCTTATGCAGTTGGTAATATTAGTGAAGATGCTCAAAAACTTTTAGATGTAACTCGTGAGTCTATGTATAAAGGAATTGAACAAGCAAAAATTGGTAATAGACTTGGTGATGTTGCAAATGCTATTCAAGCTTATGCAGAAGAAAATGGATATTCAGTGGTAAGAGAATTTGTAGGTCATGGAATAGGTAAAGATATGCATGAAGATCCTCAAGTGTTACATTATGGAAAAGCAGGAAGAGGACTTAGAATTCAAGAAGGTATGGTATTTACAATTGAACCTATGATTAATATAGGCGGACCTGAGTTAACTATTGATGATGATGGTTGGACGGCTAGAACTTTAGATGGTTCTTTATCAGCTCAATATGAACATCAAATTGCAATAACAAAAGATGGTCCAATTATTATTACAGATCAAGGGGACTGCTAAAAATTATATAACCATGAATATTTGCAACAATATGTAAAAATGAAAATTATTTATATTCCAGTGTAGGTGGTTTATAAAGTTATTTTACTATTGTTGCAATTTTTATAAAAAAATATGTAGAAATAGGTGATTAATTGGAAAAAGATATTGACTTGTTAAAAGGAGATATTGGAAAAACATTATTTAGAGTGTCGCTACCTCTTATGGGAACAGCCTTTGTTCAAATGGCATATTCATTAGTTGATTTGCTTTGGTTAGGAAAGTTATCAACGGAAGCTGTAGCAGCAGTTGGAACATCTTCATTTTTCGTATGGATATCTCAAGCGATAACTCTTATAGCAAGTACAGGTATTTCTGTAGGACTAGCACAGGCTTATGGTAAGGGCGATAATCATGCAGCTGAAAAAATAGTTAGAAGTGGTTTTCAAATAAATGCTATAAATTGTATTTTATTAATGGCTTTTTATTTAGGATTTAGACATAGTATAGTTGGTATGTATAAACTTGATCCTGTTGTTGAGCAAATGACATTAGATTATTTTTTCATAGTAACTATTGGATTTATATTTACATTTGCAACGGCTGCAAGGTCTTCGGCCTTTTATGCTAAAGGAAATAGTATGACGCCTTTTAAAGTTTCCTTGATTTCTTTAGTTTTTAATATTATATTAGATCCTATTTTAATTTTTGGACTTGGACCAATTCCTGCTATGGGAATAAAAGGTGCAGCAATAGCAACTGTTTTAGCACAAGTAATAAATGCTCTTTTATATATTTATTTAGGTAAAAAATATAGAGAGATTTATGAAAGAGTTAATTTTTTAGAAAAGCCAGATTTTCAAGCTAGTAAAGATGTTTTAAGTCTAGGTGTTCCTGTTGCAATGCAAAGTATAATTCATGCTCTTGTTGGAGTAAAATTAAATCAGTATATAGCTGGATATGGTGCAGTTGCAATTGCAGTTTACGCAATAGGTTCACAAATTGAATCTATATCTTGGATGAGTGCTGAAGGTTTTGCAAAAGCTTTTTCTGCTTTCTTTGGACAAAATTATGGAGCAAAAGACTTTGAGAGACTAGAAGAAGGTAAAAAACAAGGTATGCGAATAATAACTATTTTAGGAGTATTTGCAAGTTTATTATTATTTGTATTTAGCAAACAATTATTTACATTGTTTATTGCAAATGACCCTGAAGTTATAGAGTTGGGATCTTGGTACTTAAAAATTATTGCTATATCTGAGCTATTTATGGCTATTGAAATTGGGACAGCAGGAATGCTAAATGGATTAGGTCTTACAAGATATCCTGCAATAAATGCTGTTGTTTTAAATATTGCAAGAATACCAATGGCTAAAATATTCATGCCTATGTTTGCATTAAATGGTATTTGGGCATCTATGAGTTTATCAAGTGTATTAAAAGGAATAGTAATACTATTAGTATTTAGACACTTATCTAAAAAGACAAATGGATTTAGAGAAAATATGAATAAATATGTTCATAAAGTTGAAGAGATTATATAAGGAGTTATAAAATATGTTAGAACAATTAAAAGAACCAAAGGTTGGAGAAGAAGTAGCTGTTTTAAAAACAAATAGAGGAGACATTAAAATTAGACTTTTTGAAGAAGCTGCTCCAAAAGCAGTGGAAAATTTTAAAGGTCTTATAGAAAATGGATATTATGATACAACAGTTTTTCATAGAGTAATTGAAAACTTTATGATCCAAGGTGGAGATCCGACTGCAACTGGAATGGGTGGAGAAAGTCTTTGGGGAAAAAGTTTTAAAGATGAATTCTCAGATGACTATAGAAATGTTCGTGGAGCTCTTTCAATGGCAAATGCTGGACCAAATACAAATGGCTCACAATTCTTTATAGTTCAAATGGGACCTGTTGAAGAAGATGTTGTAGAACAAATGAAAGAACTTGGTGAAGCAGAAGGATTTTCAAATGATGTAATTGATGCTTATGAAAGTCTTGGTGGAACATTTTGGTTAGATGGAAAACATTCAGTTTTTGGACAAGTTTATGAAGGTATGGATGTTGTTGATGAAATAGCATCAGTACAAGTTGATTTTAGAGATAAACCTCTTCATGATGTAGTTATAGAAAGTGCTGAACTTATAGTAGTAGAATAAAAAAGAAGCCTGAT
>CAMIZH010000043.1 GCA_946403255.1 uncultured Peptoniphilaceae bacterium
AAAGATATGATGGGACTTATATTTAAAATTGGAATACCAACAGGAATACAATCTGCAGTTATATCTCTTTCAAATGTTTTAATACAAGCAAAAATAAATGGTTTTGGAGCTGATGCAATAGCTGGTAATGCTGCAGAAACAAAAATAGATGGATTTATTTTTATGGCACTTCAGGCAATAGCTCTTGCTGCAACAACATTTGCAGGACAAAATTATGGTGCTAAAAAATACGATAGAATAAAACAAGGAGTTAAAGTTTCTATGGCAATGGTTCTTGGACTTGCAATAGTACTTTCAGTTCTTGGATATATATTTGCAGATCAACTTATTGCAATATTTAATGATGATCCAGATGTAGTTAGATATGGTGCATCAGCCTTTAGAATACTTGCAACAGGTTATTGGATATTTGGTATGAGTGAAGTGCTAGGAGCCTTTATAAGAGGTGCAGGCAAGGCTGTACCACCAATGGTGATATCAGTATTTTCAATGTGTGTTTTAAGAATAGTTTGGGTTTATGTAACTCTTAATATTTGGCCACAAATTGAAACAATATACATTTCATATCCAATTTCATACTTTGCAACATTCTTCCTAACTTATCTGTACTACAAGTTTGGAAAATGGAGACCAGAAGATCAAGAGCAATTAGAAATAGAAGATTAAAATATCTGCCTTACAAATGTAGGGCAGTTTTTTTATACAAAAATTTTAAAAGTTGCTAGAAGTTTGATATTATATTAATTAGAGGTGAATATTTTGAAAAAAGATTTTATAAAAAAGCCTACTAATAACAATATGATTTTAAGAATGGTTGTAGATGGAATTGTAATTGGAATTTTTTCTGGTTTATTTTCAGTACTATATCGTTACATAATTTCAAAAACAGATATATTAAGAAATTATATATATAGTTTTAAAGATATAAAACATATTGCTTTATGGGTTGTACTTTTTATAATAATGGCAATAATAATGGGACTCCTTTTAAAATTGGAGCCACTTTCTGGAGGTTCGGGAATTCCACAAATACGGGCAGAAGTTTTAGAAAGAACAAGTATGGATGAAAATAAAACTTTAATATCTAAATTTATTGGTGGTTCTTTTGCAAATATTGCAGGTCTTTCCTTAGGAAGAGAAGGTCCATCAATTCAAATTGGTGGAGCAGTAGCAAAAAAAGTTGCGAAAGTTTTAAAAAGAGACAATATAGAAACTAAATATATGATAACAGCGGGAGCATCAGCAGGACTCTCAGCTGCATTTAATGCACCAATAGCAGGAACATTATTTTCATTAGAGGAGATTCATAAATCTTTTTCTCATTTTGTAATGATTCCTTGTATAATTGCATCAGTTATTGCAAATTATATTTCTTTTTTAATATTGGGACAAGAATCAGCATTTTCATTTTCAGTTGAAACATCATTGCCAGTAAAATATATATATTTAGTTATAATACTAGGAATAGTTTCAGGACTAATTGGAGTTTTATTTAATAAAGGTTTAATTATGTCTCAAAAATTATACAAAAAATCAGGACTAAGCCAAACAAAGAGATTGATATTTGCAATGCTTGTTGCAATCTTTGTAGGATATAAATTTAGTTTTGCAACAGGTGGTGGTCATGGACTTGTAGAGCAAGTTGCAGAAAACTTATTTGATGTAAAATTTTTACTTGTAGTTCTTATAATAAAACTTGTATATACTTGGATATCCTATGGATCAGGAGCTCAAGGAGGAATATTTCTTCCAGTTTTAGTTCTTGGTGGAGTTACAGGAGCAATATTTTTTAAAAGTGTAAATCCTTTTATGGATATAAATGAATATTATATTAATTTTATAATTCTTGGAATGGCAGGAATATTAACAGCAGTTGTTCGTGCTCCAATTATGAGTATTTTATTAGTTACAGAAATGACTGGGTCTTTTAATCATTTAATTTCATTAACATTTGTATCAGTAGTTGCATTTTTCATAGCAGAAACTTTAAGAAATCCACCAATATATGAATCACTTTTTGATGGAATAATGAAAAATTTAAATATAAAATCAGTTAGTGATGAAAGTGGATATGGAATTTATGAATATATTATTTCAAATTTAACTCCCTGCGTTGGTAAAACTTTAGAGCAGGCAGATTTTCCACATCATTTAATAATTGCTTCAATAGAAAGAGATGGAATTGAATTTGTCCCAAACTCAAAGGAAAAATTATTATCTGGAGATAAGGTAGTAGTTATATCAAAATCAAAATATCATTATAATATTGAGGAATATTTTAAAAGTGAAAATATGTAAGAATAGGCAGAAATGTCTATTCTTTTTTTGTTCTTTTAAACTTTATAAATTATAATAGAGATACTATAGTATAAATAAAAAAATATAATAAATAGATAAATTTATGCTTTTAATCAGTACAATTATTTTGTACAATAGATAGAACTATAAGTTATTTATGATAAGGTTGGTATAATGTTAAAAAGTAAAAATCTTTCTTATGAAAAGATGAAAGTTGAAGATATATGTAGTTTTCAATATTGGGGAAAGCACAAAACACCATTACTTGATGATTATAATTTTTATGAAACTACTGAAGAAGGTTTTATAGATTGGTTTAATTGGAAAACTAAAAATCCTTTAAATAAGTATATGACTATATTTAAAGATGGAGTTCCAATAGGTTATATAGGATATAAAGGTTTTAATAATATTTTTAAGACTGCAACTTTAGGAGTAGTACTAGATCCGAATTATGTTAATAAAGGATATGGACAAGAAGCTATAATTACAACTATGGATTATTATTTTAATACATTAAATTATAAAAAAATAAATTTAAAAGTAGCAAGATATAATAAAAGGGCAATAGCTCTTTATGAAAAGTTGGGGTTTGAAAAAGTTAGTACTTCTATTTTGTTTTATGAAAATGGTAGTTTTGATGATAGAATAGAAGATTATAGGAATAATAAAGAATGTTTTTTGAATATTATGGGAAAAACTTTTTTTTATGCTGATAAGATGGTTATAAACAGAAAAAAATTTGACGGAGTGATAAAATGTATTTCAAACTTCAAAATTTAAGTATGGATCTTGGAGATACTCCAATTGAGAATATTTTTATAAATGATTTTATGCCTGTTGCTGATGGAAATTTTGTTAAAGTATATTTAATGGGATATAAAATAGCAAAGGACTCAAGAGGACTTAAAAGCTTTGATTCAAATTTAATAGCAGATCTTTTAGGTCTAATAGAATCGGATATAATACGAGCATGGGATTACTGGGAGAGAGTTGGTATTGTAAAGAAAATATTTGTTGATGGTGAAAGTAATTATAGTATTGAGTTTGTAAATTTAAAAGAACTATATATTGAAAATATTTATACAGCTTCGGAAAAAACAGAGAGTAGAAAAGATCAAAATTCTATTCTAGATGATCCGAAAATAGCGGCCTTACTTACAAATACAGACAAGATGATGGGCGGAAGACTTACTATAATGCAAAAACAAGATATTGCATCTTGGAGAGATGTTTACAATATGCCTACGGATTTAATTGAGGAGGCTTTTAACTATTCAATAAATGTTAAAGATGTAAATAAACTTAGCTATATAGAAGCAGTTGTTAGAAATTGGTCTGAGAAAAACATTAGAACAATGGAAGATGTTGAAAAAAGTTATCTAGAATATGATGAAAAATATTATAGATTTATGAAAGTTAAAAATAGAATTGGAATAGGTTTTAAACCTTATACAAAAACTGATTTTAACATTGTAAATGCTTGGTATGATAAATTTAATATGGATGAAGAAGTTATATTAGCAGCTTGTGATAAATGTGTAAATATTGCAAATCCAAACCTTGGATATGTAAATAGAATTCTTTTAAATTGGAATGAAAAAGGAATAAAAGTTGTAGATGATATTCAAGCTATGGATGTAAAGCCAAAGGGTAGTACTACTTCGGCAAATACAAAAACTAAATTTCATAATTTCAAGCAACTTTCCGATGACTACGATGAAGATTATTTAGAAAATCTTGCTAAAAAGAAAAGACAGGATTTAATGAAAAAATTAGGTGAAAAAAATGAAAAATCTTAATCTAAAATCTTTATATAGACAAATTGAACGTGAATATGAGGAACTTAGACGCTTAAACAAAAGAGAACTTGAAGAAAGAAAAAAAATTGTTTATGCTCAAATTCCTGAAATAAAAGAAATTGATGATCTTATAAAAGGAATAGGTCTTGCATCGGCCAAGGAACAAATTATGAATCCATCATCGGATTCCTTGGAGCGAGCCAACGAAGGAATTGTAGAATTAAGAACTAAAAAAGAAGAATTACTAAAAAATGCAGGATATGAAAGAAGTTTTTTAGATAAACTAAATTCTTGTGAAAAGTGTAAAGATACAGGGGTTCAAGAAGATGGAAGAAGATGTTCTTGTATGGAAAATAGACTTTCAAGAGAACTTTATAATGTAAGTAATTTATCTTATACATTACAAAGAGAAAATTTTAATACTTTTGATTTAGGAATTTTTTCTAGAGAGATTCATAAAGAAGAAGGTATATCGCCAAGAGAAAATATGGATATGATTTTAAAAATATCTAGAGAATTTATAGATACTTTTAAAATAAATAACGATATGAACCTTTTATTTTATGGTCCAACGGGTCAAGGTAAGACTTTTATGATAAACTGTATTGCAAAAGAATTATTGGATAAAAATGTAAATGTAGTTTATCAAACGGCTTTTACATTGTGTGAGGTAATGGAAGATCAAAAATTTCGAAGAAATGAAATTAACGATATAAAATACAGACAGCTTTTTAATGCTGATTTACTTATTGTTGATGATTTAGGAATTGAAGTTACAAATTCCTTTACAGCTGCAGGAATTTTTAATATTATTAACAAAAGACTTTTAGGTGGTAAAAAGACAGTGATTTCTACAAATTTATCACCAAATGAATTGACAAAAACCTATACAGATAGGGTAACGTCAAGGGTATTTCAAAAATTCTATCCAATAAAGTTTTTTGGGGAAGATTTAAGGTTAAAGTAATTTACAAACAAATTTAATGAGGTGAAGAAGATGAAAGTATCACAAAGAGTAAAAGAAGTTCCTTATTCAGCTATAAGAAAGTTAACTCCATTTGCCGATGAGGCTAAGAAAAAGGGCAAAAAGATTTACCATTTAAATATTGGTGAGCCTGATACAGAAACTCCAGGAGAATTCTTTGACGCCATTAAGAACTATGATACAAAAAGACTTGGATACGCACATTCAAAGGGACTAGTAGAACTTAGAGAAGCAACAAGCAAGTACTATAAAGACCGTGGTGTAGATTTTGATCCAGATGATGAAATTGTAATTACAACAGGAGCAAGTGAAGCTTTAGTTTTCTCTTTAATCTGTGTTTCTGATTTAGGAGATAAAATACTTACTTGTAATCCTTTTTATTCAAACTATCATACAATATTTAGACAAATAGGAGTAAATCCACAAACTTTTGACACACATGTTGAAGATGGATATAAACTTCCTGATTATGAAACTATTTTAGCTGCAGTTACAGAAGAAACTTCTGCAATACTTATATCAAATCCTTCAAATCCAACAGGAGCTGTTTATACAGAAGAGGAAATTAGAAGACTTGCAAGAGTTGCTAAAGAAAGAGATTTATTTATAATTGCAGATGAAGTATATAGAGAATATGTTTTTGATAATGATGAATTTATTTCCTTTGCAGAAATAGAAGGAATTGAAGATAGACTGATAGTATTAGATTCTATTTCTAAGAGATTTGGAGCTTGTGGAGCAAGAATTGGTTCAGTTGCAAGTAAAAACAAGGATCTTATGAAAGAAGTTGTAAAATTAGCTACAGGACGTCTAGCAGCACCAACTATAGATCAAATTGGAGCTACAAAACTATATGATGTTTCAACAGATTATTTTGAAGATGTAAAAAATGAATATCAAAGAAGAAGAGATTGTATCTATGAAGAATTAAGTAAAATTGATGGAGTAAAAGTTTATCCTTCAAGAGGAGCATTTTATGTAATGCCAGAGCTTCCAGTAGATAATACAGAAGATTTTGCAAAATGGCTTTTAACTGATTTTGATGTAGATGGTGAAACAGTTATGGTTGCACCAGCAGATGGTTTCTATCACGATTCAGATGCAGGAAAAAAACAAGTTAGAATTGCATTTGTTTTAAATTGTGAAGATCTTAAAAAAGCAATTAGAATCTTAAATCTTGGTATTATAGAATATAATAAACTTAAGAAATAACAAAAGGTGATTAATTGAAAAAAGAACTTTTCACAAAAATAATTTTAACTTTATCTGTTATTTTTGCAGGACTTCAATTTGCATATTCACAAATTATATTGAAAAAAGGTGTTTATAACCAAAAAATTCGATATGCAGAATATGTAGTTATGGGTTTAATAATGTTAACATCATTATTTTATGTAAAAAAAGAAAATAAAGAAGTTTTTAAAAAACTTTTAATTATATATATAGTATTTATTATTTTATTTATAATTTCCTTGATAAAAGGAGTAGTTTAGGAAGATGCTTTTAGGCATCTTCTTTTTTTATTATAAGAAGTCTAAGAATTTATTATAAAAGAATAAAACCTTTTTTATATTCTTTATTAATTAGTTTTTTTTTGATAAAATAGCCGTTGAGGTGAAAATATGAAGAAATTTTTAAGTGTATTAATGGCTACATGTATTTTACTTACACCAAGTGCTTCCTTTGCAGAAGTTGCAAATAAACCAAATGAAGCTATACAAGAAAATGTAGAAATAAGAAATCAAAATATATATGTTCCAACAAAAGATGGAGTTCAAAGAGCTACATATGAAGAGGCAGTAAAAATTGATAAATATAATAAAATGCCACTAAACCAAATTACAACTTCATATCTTTTAGGAGATTATGATAGTGGTAAAATTCTTGAAGGAAATAATATTGATGAGGTTCATGCTATGGCTTCAACTTCAAAACTTGTTGGAGTTTTTGTTGTTATGGACAAATTAAAAGATGGAAGCATAAATAAAGACGATATTGTAACAATAGATAAAAACTGTGCTTCACTTACTGGTTCAAGTTATAAATTAAAAGAAGATGATAAGGTGAAAGTTGAAAATTTATTAAGAGCAGCTTTAATTATTTCAGGAAATGATGCAATAACTGCACTTGGAAATCATGTTGCAGGTTCAAAGGAAAATTTTGTTATTATGATGAATAAAAAATGTAAGGACTTAGGACTTACAAATGCTCATATGGTAAATGCTACTGGACTTACTGATTATTCTATTGAAGATTATAATAAGATGACAACAAGAGAGATGTTTATTCTTACAAGAGAACTTTTAAAAGAACATCCAGATGTTTTAGAATATACAAAGGAAACATCAATTGATAAAGCTCACACAGGATATATAGAGCATAATACAAATCCACTATTAGGAGTATTGCCAGAAGTAGATGGACTGAAAACAGGCTATACAAATGCTGCAGGAAGATGTCTTATTGCAACAGGAAAAAAATCTGGTGCAGAAGATGAAAGTTCTAAAGACATAAGACTTATTGGAATCACAACTGGTTCACAAGGGGATTGGCAAAGATATTCAGCTTCTCGTAGAATTATGGAAGATGGATTTTCTACTTATGCAAATGAAAGAATTGTAACGCCTGATGAAATTCTTGATAAAATTTACATTGATGGAGCAAGCAAAGATGAATTAAATATTGGTGTTGAAAAATCTTGTTATGTTTTAAAATCAAAAAATGATGATATAGAAACTTCAATTTCTTTAAAGGAAGATTTAAAAGCACCTTTAAATAAGGGAACTATTGTTGGTGATATAACTTATTATGTTAATGGTGAAAAAGTTTCTAAGAAAAATTTAGTTTTAAAAGAAAAAGCTTATGAAAAAGGATTTATATTTAAGGTTCAAAACCTTTGTGAAAATATATTTTCGAATATAAGAGAAGCAGCTTAAAACAATCCACAGTTATTGATAACTTTCAGTAATTGTGGATATTTTTTTGTCTTTTTTAAGAAATTTGTGAATAAAAATAGCAACTTCTATAAAAAAATCATATGTATATAGTAGGAGGTGAGAAAATGATAAAGCTTGAAAATAAAAAATCTAAATTAAAATTAGAATATGATTATGGTTTAAATCAGGATGGAAAAAATATTATAAGATCAAAAACATATTCAAATGTAGCAGAAGATGTAGAGTTAGATAATTTAAATGAAGTTGCTGATATGATATCAGGTTTTTCTTCAAAAACTTTAAAAAAGAAAAAAGTATTAACTGAAAGTGAAATTGTAGAGGAGGAATAATATGTTAGAAAAAAGAGTATTAGAAATATTTTTTGAAGATGTAAATAAAAAATCTTATAATATTTCTGTAGATGATGCTAAGGAAAATATTGATAAATTAGCAGTAAAAAGTTTTGCAGATTTTGTTATTGAAAACAAGATTTTTAAAACTGATAAAGATATTGTATCAATATTAAAAAAAGCATTAATTAAAAATACTACTGTAGAAGAACTTTTATAAATTAGGTGCTTTTATGGAAGATTTAATAACACAAATAGCAAATGTGGGTTTTCCAATCGCTGTATCTTGCTATTTATTAATAAGAATAGAATCGAAAATGTCAGAGCTAACAAAAAGCATCAATGATTTAAGTTCAAGTATAAAAACTTATAATCATTGATGCTTTTTTTTAACTATTTTTTTCAATAAATCTATTTATCAATGATATTGTATCTTCAATGTAAGAATTATTTCCAGGATATCCAACTACAAGATTTCCATGTTCTTTAACTTTTCCAATTATCATTAAATTTCTATATAATTTGTTTTCACCAGTTCCAAGATATCTCATATCAGTTATAATTCCAATTATAAGTCTTGGGAAATCTGTGTTTACATTGTATTCTTCTTCAAGCTCGGCTATAACTCCATGAGCCATAACTTCTGCAGAAACACCATCATCAATTGTAAGTCCATCAAGATTTGCAATTAAAACATTGGATTCTTTAAGTTCCTTTGTATCTGCTTTTGAAATGGCAATATCATTTATAATATCGTCATTATTTTTTTTATCATTTATAGATGCATTTCTTTGAGGTACATATAGTTTTAAGGGAGTATTTTTTTCTATCTCCTGTGCTAAATTTTCAGTCCATTGAAACATAGCTGCATTAAAAAAATGTGATGCTAAATATCCTTTAAATTCTTTCATTTTAACTCCTTTAGTTTCTTTTTAAATTAAAGAAAAGTAATGTTATTATAAAGTGAATTGTTGCAAAAACTAATATTAAGATATAATCATTTCTACTCATATTATAAAGTAGATGTCCTATTATCTCCTTAAATTTTAAAATATCCCAAGAATTAAATCTTAAAAATCTTCCTAGATAAAGTGCAATTCCAGTGATTCCTGAAAAGAATATCAGAATTATAAAACTTGCAAATTTATGAATATAGCAGTTTACTGTTTTTAAAATATTTATAAAAGATTCGTAGGATAAAATAAGGGAAAGTGTAACAATAGCAACTTCAGCACCAAGTTTAATCCATACTAGATAATCCATATTATAATTAACAATGCCATCTATAACTGTATAATAATCACTTGTTTTTATATGAGTTAGGTCTGTAAACATATAAAGGGCATTTGGATAAAAAAGAATTGCTATTAATGTAAGTAATACACAAAGCAATTTTTTGTTTTTGTTATTAGCACAAAAAGAAGTAAGAATATATGGAATAAATGATAGTACACAATTAAATATTAAATACCTCTTATTAAATTGAAAGTGGATTATTGTTGATGATATTGCTATGTAAATAAGTGTATATAAAATTAATTTTGAATAACTTGATCGATTAATTTTTTCCAAGATTTCAACTCCTTTAGATTAATTTTAGTTTAGTTAATATTAAAAGTCAATTGAGCAAAAGTTATAATATTATTAAAAATTTATAAAAAAAAGAACACGTTTAATATAATTTATTAACGTGTTCTTTTCTATTAATCTTCTTCTAATCCACTTGTATAAAGTTTGTAATAAACACCTTTTTTTGAAAGTAATTCATCATGAGATCCTCTTTCAATAATTTGTCCTTTTGATAGTACGATTATTGCATCGGCATCTCGAACTGTTGAAAGTCTATGGGCTATTACAAAGTTTGTTCTGCCCTTCATAACTTCAGACATAGATTCTTGAACAAGTTTTTCTGTACGAGAGTCTATTGATGAAGTAGCTTCATCTAGGATTAAAACTGGTGGATTATAAATCTCAGTTCGGCCAATAGAAAGAAGTTGTGATTGACCCTGTGAAAGATCAGCAGTTGTACCAGATATAACTGTGTCATATCCATCAGGCAAAAGTTCGATAAAGTGATTTGCTTGAACTTTTTTCGCACCATCAACAATTTGTTCCATAGTTGCTTCAGGATTACCATAACTTAAATTATATTTAATAGTTTCTGTAA
>CAMIZH010000044.1 GCA_946403255.1 uncultured Peptoniphilaceae bacterium
ACTAATTTCTCACCATATTCTCGTGGCATTTCTGTATGTTTTTTTCTCATATCTTAACCTAAAAATGCTTTATAAGCTTTTTTTGTCATATATGCATCTGCTTTTGATGCTAACTCAACAGGAGCATGCATAGATAACATAGGAGTTCCCATATCTACAACTTCCATTCCATATTCAGCTAAGATATAAGCAATAGTTCCTCCGCCACCTTGATCAACTTTTCCAAGTTCACCAGTTTGCCAAACTACATTATTTTCTTTAAATAAATCTCTAAGCTCTGCAATAAACTCTGCATTTGCATCATTTGAACCAGATTTTCCACGAGCTCCAGTATATTTAGACATAGTTACACCAAAGCCTGACATAGCTCCATTTTTATCATCCATAACTTCTTTATGATTTGGATCAATAGCAGCAGTAACATCTGCAGAAAGCACCTTAGATTTTGCCATAGCACGTCTTAATAATATATCTGAATAATTTTTTCTTGTAGCTAATACTTCTGCTACAAAATTTTCAAAAAACTTAGCAGACATTGAAGCATTTCCTACTGAACCAATTTCTTCTTTATCAACAAAAAGTCCAACTGCTGTTATTTCTGGATTTTTAATTTCTAAAATTGCTTCTAAATTTGCATAAGAACATATTCTATCATCATGTCCATGTCCTGCTATCATTGCTCTATCAAAACCAACATCTCTTGCCTTTGCTGCTGGAACTATTTCAAACTCTGCAACTTGGAAATCACTTTCTATCATTCCAAATTTTTCATTTAAGTATTTTAACACTGACATTTTTATTGGATTTTTTTCATCTTCAATACCAAAAGAAGAATGTCCTACAATAACATTTAAACTTTCTCCAGTTACACCTTCAGCCAATGTTTTTTTATTTTGATCTGCTCCTAAATGTGGTAGTAAATCATTTATATAAAATATAGGATCATTTTCATCTTCACCTATAATTATGTTTAATTTTTCACCCTTTGAATTTACTACAAATCCATGAAGAGCAAGTTGAATTGTTGGCCATTGATATTTTCTAATTCCACCATAATAATGTGTTTTAAACATAGCCATTTCTGAATCTTCATAAAGTGGATTTTGTTTTAAATCTAGTCTTGGACAATCTATATGAGATCCTACAATATGCATTCCCTCAGTTATATCTTTTCCAACTATCATTAATACAGCTGATTTATTTTTATTATTTAAATAAATTTTATCTCCTGCTTTTATTTCAGATTTAATTGCTTCCTCTAAAGAAATAAATCCATTTTCAATTGCTTTTTTAATTATAAAATCACAAGATTCTCTTTCTGTCTTTGCAGAATCTAAAAAGTTTTTATATCTTTCTCCATAAGCAAAAATTTCATCATTTTCTTTTTTATCTACTATTTGCCACACTGATTTTCTTTCAAGTTCTAATTTCAAAATATCACCTCATCCTTAGAGATATTCTATCATAGGCCATTTTTTTATAAAAGCTAATTATTATATAAAAAACAAAGACCTAATTCTCCGCTTTCATTTGAGAATTAATAAAAATCTTTATTAATTAAAATTTTACTCCAAACCTCTCTACTATTTTTCAAACTATATTCATGATGATGCATTGCTTCTAAAACATCTAAATAGTACCAATTACTTTTATTTAAATCTACATATTATTACTATTTCCAATTAATTATTCACTTAAATTATTTCTTTTTAAATCCCATTCATAAAAGACGTAAATTCATTCTTCTTATTTGATTATTTAGTTTAAAATTTTTATCTTAATAAGCTTTTATCCACATATTTTTTTGATATTAATATATATTTTTTCACTCCAAAACCCTTTGTAATATTGTTGAACTCTATATTATAATATTTTAATTTGCAACTTAATTATATCCCCTATAATTTTTAGAATAGAGAGGCTTTTTCCCTATATAAGATATAAATAAAAAAAGGTATAAGTTTTTAAACCTATACTCTTTCTTTATTTATTCTTTATTTATTTTTTATTTACTAGAATTTTCAATTATTTTTTCAGCTATAAGTGTTGGAACTTCTTCATATCTTACAAATTCCATAGAAAATGTTCCTCTACCTTGAGTCATTGCACGAAGGTTTATTGCATATTCAAAAAGTTCTGCTTGTGGTGCTTCTGCTATTAAAAGTTGAATTCCTCCTACTTCTTGATCCATTCCAAGAATTCTACCACGACGTTTATTCATATCTCCCATTACATCTCCAAGATATTCATCTGGTATTAACACTTCAACTTTCATTATTGGCTCTAATAGCACAGGATTCGCTTCTTTAATTCCATTTCTATAAGCAAGAGCTGCCGCAAGTTTAAATGACATTTCATTTGAATCTACATCATGGTATGAACCATCATATAATGTTGCCTTTACTTGTGTCATTGGATATCCTGCTAAAACTCCATGTTCCATAGAATCTATTATTCCTTTTTCTACCGCTGGGAAATAATTTTTTGGTACTGCTCCACCAAATACATTTGATTCAAAAACAAAGTCTTCTTCAGTTGGCTCAAATTTAATCCAAACATCACCATATTGTCCTGCTCCACCAGATTGTTTTTTATGTTTACCTTGAACTTCTACAGTTCCCTTTATTGTTTCTCTATAAGGAATTATAAATGGAATTATATTTACTTCTACATTAAACATATTTTTTAATTTTTCTAGTATTACATCTAGTTGAACTTGTCCTTGTCCACCAATTGTTAATTGTTTTGTTTCAGTATTTCTTTCTATTACAAAACTTGGATCCTCTTCTTTTAATCTCCTTAATGATGTCGATAATTTTTCTTCATCATTTTTTGATTTTGCTTCAATTGCATAATATAAAATTGGTGTTGGATATTTTATTTTCTTAAATTTAATACTATGATTTTTGTCACAAAGAGTATCTCCAGTTTCTGTAAACTCAAATTTTGTTGTTGCACCAATATCTCCTGCTTGAATTTCAGAAACTTCTACAAGTTCTTTTCCCCTTATTATATATAACCCACTAATTTTTTCCATTTTATCTTTATTTGAATTATAAAGTGGAGTATCTTTTTTTAATATTCCTGATATCACTTTAAATATAGATATTTTCCCTACAAAAGGATCTGTAATAGTTTTAAATACAGCAGCTGCAAAAGGTTCTTTTACATCAATATGTCTTCTTTCACCATCTTCATATCTAAATCCTAAATGTGCTCTTTGATCATCTGGAGCTGGCATATAGTTTACAATTGTATTTAATAAAATATCAATTCCAATTCCCTTTTCACCAGAGCCAACTAATAAAGGAACAGCTTCACCCTCTAAAAGAGCAGTTGTAACTCCTCTAAGTAAATCTTCACGAGTAAATTTTTCTCCTGAAAAATATTTTTCCATTAATACTTCATCAGAACTTGCAACAACTTCTGCAATTTCTTCATACATTCTTTCCGTTGCCTTTATTTGATCATGTGAAAGTTCAGTTTCTTCAGGTGCTCCATTTTTATATTTAAAACCTTTTTGGTATATTACATCAGTTACACCAACAAAATCTTCTCCCTCTCCAATTGGAACTGAAAAAGGTATAACTTTTTTACCAAAAGCTTCTTTTAATTCTTCCATAAGTCTTCTAAAACTAACATTTTCACCATCTATTTTATTTACAAAAATAATTCTTGGAAGTCCAATTTTTTCTGTATATTTCCACATTCTCTCAGTACCAACTTCAATTCCAGAAGTTGCATCTATAACCATAAGAGCTGCTTCTGAAGCTCTCAATGCACCATAAGATTCTCCCATATAATCTAAAAATCCTGGTGTATCAATCATATTCACCTTATGATTTCTCCATTCAATAGGAATAACACTTGTCCCAATAGATGTTCCACGATCTCTTTCTTCTTTGGAGAAGTCACTTAGTGTATTTTTATTTGAAACATTACCCATTGATTTTGTTACACCACTTTGAAATAACATAGCTTCTGTTAAATTTGTTTTTCCACAACCACTATGTCCAACTAATGCCAAATTTCTCACTTGCTCAGTACTATAAACTTTCATAACTTTCCTCCTATTTTTTATGTAAAATTTTATGCAATCGTTTTTTTACAGTTTAATTATATCATATTTATATTTGTTTTAGTACAATACAACTTTACTATTATTCTTTCCATTAATAAAATTAAAATCTTTATTTTAAGCCTTTTTTAACTTACACATTATATATATCCAAATTTAATATAAAAATAACCTCTAATCATTTTTATTATCTATTTTTGTATAATCTTATGTAAATGATCGCATATAAAAAGGACAGATAATTAATCCATCCTTTTTATATAATTTATTAATCCACCACTTTTTAATATTTCAATCTCATCACTATTTAAATCAAATTTTATATATATTTCTTTTCCGCTATCTAAAAGTTTTATTTTTCCTAAATTTGCTTCCATAGAATTTAAAATATTTTTAATTTCTATTTTTGTATTCATATTTATTAAATTATAATCTTCTGGATTTTTAAATATCATTGGAATAACTCCATGATTTATAAGATTATTTTTATGAATTCTTGCTATTGATTTTACTAATACTATTTTAATTCCTAGATACATTATATTTATAGCAGCATGTTCTCGGCTAGATCCTTGTCCATAATTTTCTCCTGCTAAGATTATGCTTTCTCCCAACTCTTTACTTCTATTATAAAACTTGTCATCTATTCTCATAAATGAATATTTAGAAAGTTCTGATATATTTGATCTTAATGCTGATAAATTTGCACTTGTAGGACTAATATCATCTGTTGATATATTATCTCCTAATTTAATGCTTAAATTTAATTTATAACTATCATTTATTTTTTTATTTAATGGTAATTTTTGTATATTTTCTGTTCTATATATTTTTATTTTATCTCTATCTTCTTTTAATAAAGGTTTAATTATTTCACTATCATCTATTAAATAATTTTCTGGTTCTTTTATATTTTCTAATTTATATATTTCATCATATTCTTCTGGCGATTTTAAATATCCATAGATTGCTGATACTGCTGCTGTTTCAGGACTAACTAAACACACTTTTGCATCAATAGTTCCACTTCGCCCCTTAAAATTTCTATTTGTTGTTCTTAAAGATATTCCTCCACTTTTTGGAGATAGTCCTATTCCATTACAAGCACCGCAAGCTGACTCTGTAAATCTTGCTCCAGATTTTATTAAATCAAATACTATACCTTCTTCTAAAAGTTGCATGTATATTGTTTTTGTTCCTACTGCTATATGAAGTGATAAATTTTTATTTATTTTTTTATCTTTTAATATTTGCCAAACTTTTTTTATATCAGTATATGAAGAATTTGTGCAAGAGCCAATAAATATTTGATCTATTTTTAAATTTTTAATTTCTTCTATTTTTTTAACATTATCAGGACTATGTGGCAATGCAACCATTGGTTTAATTTTATTTAAATCTATATTTATAATTTCTGAATATTTTGCATCTTTATCTGCATTTATATATTTAAAATCTCCTAATCTTTTTTGTGCTTTAAAAAATTTATAAGTTATTTCATCTGTTGGAAATATTGATGTTGTTGCTCCCATTTCTGTGCCTAAATTTGCAATAGTTCCTCTTTCAAAAATTGATAAACTTTTTATTCCTTCACCTGAATATTCAAAAACTTTATTTACTCCTCCTTTTACTGAAAATTTACTTAACATATATAATGATATATCTTTAGCGTTTACTCCACTTCTTAATGTTCCAGTTAGATTTATATTTATAACTTCTGGCATATTTATTCTTATACTTT
The DNA here is from genome assembly GCA_946403255.1 of uncultured Peptoniphilaceae bacterium. Lineage (GTDB taxonomy): Bacteria > Bacillota > Clostridia > Tissierellales > Peptoniphilaceae > Anaerosphaera. Next base: position 5,820 of record CAMIZH010000044.1, read on the forward strand.
TCCCAGCCATAGCAAGTGCAACATCAACTCCACCACTTCCTATAGAAAACATCCCTACTGCCCCTGCCATTGGTGTATGAGAATCTGTTCCTATAAGTGTATCTCCTACTTTTGTAAATCTTGATAAGTGTAGGCTATGACATATTCCATTTCCTGCCTTTGAAAAATAAATCCCATATTTTTTTGCAACACTTTCTAAAAATAAATGATCATCACTTGTTCTATAATCTGTGCATAATAAATTATGGTCTATATAAGATATACTTTTTGTTTTTACATTTTCTACATTCATTTCTAAAAAAGAATTATAACTCATTACTCCCGTTACATCTTGTGTTAATGTTTGATCTATATTTATATAAATTGGTTTTGATACTATCATCTCACCACTTGATAAATGACTTTTTATTAATTTTTCTGTTAAATTCATCTTTGCCTCTTTTCTAATTAATTTTACTATATATTTATGTAAGAAAAAAGACACCAACTGGTGTCTAATTTCATTTATATTAGTTATTATAGGCTTATTAAGCTTCTTTTTTAATTACATCAATGATTGTTCCATCTCTATATTCAACTATAGCTACAACATCATCTGTAAATTTAATTTCTTCAGGAACTCCTGTTAAACTTTCAGCTATGTCTTTTAATTCTTGCATAGTTTTAAGTTCAATTCCTGCATTTTCAAATTTTTCTATTAAATCTTTTCTATTTGGATGAACAGCAATACCATAATCAGTACATACTACATCAACTGCATCTCCTGGTGTACAAACAGTTGTTACATGATCCATAATAATTGGGTTTCTTGATCTTACAAGAGGAGCAAGAATTAAACTCATTTTAGCTCCTGGAGCTGTATCTTGATGACCACCAACTGCTTGATATATAACACCATCAGATTTTGTCATTACATTTACATTAAACTCTTTATCGATTTCTAATGCTCCTAATAATACAAAGTCTAAATTATTACAAATAGGTGTTACATTATTTGGATTTGCATACATTGAAGATGATATTTCAGCATGTCTATCATTTTCTCTAATGCTTCTTACTGCATCAAGGTCAAAGGATTGAGTGTCAAATATACCATCAACTAATCCTTCTTCTAAAAGATTTACCATATAAGCAGTAATTCCACCTAGCGCCATTGATCCTTTTATACCATCTTTAATCATTTCTTCTTTAAGAAGTTTTGCAACTGCAAGAGTTGAACCTGCTGCTCCTGTTTGGAAAGAAAATCCTTCTTTAAAGTATCCTGATGCAAGAATAGCCTTAACTGCATTTTCAGCAATTAATAAATCTCTTGGATTGTCATTAAATCTAATTGATCCTGAAACAATTCCTGCTGGGTCTCCAATTTCATCTACTTCAACAACATAATCAACATACATTTGACTAATAGATACTGGCATATTTGGATATGGTACTAAATTATCAGTTATAGCAACTACACAGTCTGCATATTCTGCATCTGGAATTGCATATCCTATAGAACCACAAGCTGATTTACCACGACTACCATTCATATTTCCCATATTGTCACATGAAGGAGCTGCTAAAAATGCTACATCTATATGAAGTTCTCCATCTTCAATAGCTCTTGCACGTCCACCATGAGATCTTATTATAGCTGGTTTGTTTAAAATTCCTTTTGAAATTTCTTCTCCCAGTTCACCTCTAAGTCCAGATGATTGAATTCCAGTTATAACTCCTGATTTAATATGTTTTATTAGTTTGTCATGACATGGTGATAATGAAGATGGTGCTAAAGTTATATCTTTAATTCCCATTTCTGCAATTTTATCTACAACCATATTTACAACATAGTCACCATTTCTTAAATGATGATGGAAAGATATAGTCATTCCATCTTTAAGACCTGATTTTTTAATTGCATCTTCAATTGAATCACACATTTTATTTTGATCTGAAACATTACCAACTCTGATTTTTGCTCCAGCTTTTCTTTTATCTACTTTATATTTCCCTACACCTTCAAATGGTGTAAGTTTTCCAAATCCTTCTACATAATCTGGAATCATTCTACCTACTGCATTTTTATTATAGTTCACGAATATCTTCCTCCTTAATTACGCCGCTTGCAATGGCTAAATCAAGAGTTCTTTGTGCTCTCACTATGATTGGTCCATCTACCATTTTTCCATCAACTGTTATAACTCCAGAACCTTTTCTTTCAGCTTCACGAGCTCCAGCAATTATTCTAAGAGAAGATTTAATTTCTTTTTCAGTTGGTGTATAAATTTCGTTAACTACTGCAACTTGTTTAGGGTGAATTACACTCTTACCATCAAATCCAAGATCCTTAATAAATTGAACTTCATTTCTAAATTGTTCCATATCTTTTAAGTTTGAATTTACAGTATCAAAACAAGCAATTCCAGCATTTCTTGCAGCAAGTACTATTTGTGATCTTGCAGCAAAAAGTTCCCAACCATGAGCAGATCTTGTAGTCTTAAGATTAGTTACATAATCTTCAGCACCAAGAGCAATACCCATCATTCTAGGAGATGCTTGAGCTATTTCAACTGCATTTAAAACACCAGTTGCAGATTCAATAGCTGCCATCATTAATGTTCTTCCTTGACAGCCTAGTTCTTCTTCTGTTTCAGTAATAATTCTATCTACATCAATAATATCTTGTGCTGTATCAGTTTTTGGAAGTCTTACTACATTTACTCCCGCTCTAACTACAGCTCTAATATCTTCTTCTCCAAATGGAGTATCAAGTCCATTAACCCTAACTACAGTTTCAACATCACCATAATCAATAGTTTTTAAAGCATGATATACAAGCATTCTTGCTGCATCTTTTTGATTTATACTAACAGCATCTTCAAGGTCAATCATAATTGAATCTGGTCTATAGATATGTGCATCTGTTAACATTCCTGGGTTATTTCCTGGAAGGAACATCATAGTTCGTCTAAGTCTATCCTTCATTATATTTCCCCCCAACTATATTCTTCACATTCACAAGCTCTATAAATTGCAGTCTTCACTCTTGACATAATTACATAGTCAAGAGCACCTTTATCAACTGCTTTTATATTAACATCTTTAATATTCATTTCTTCTACTGTTTCTCTAATAACTTTTTCTATTTGTTTTCCAAATTGTTTTTTTACAGAACTATCTAAATCAAGTTCGATACCATTATTACCTTTATCAACTGTAATTAAAATATCATTTGATTCAACAGTACCTGCTATTGCAGATTTTTTAATTTCCAAAGTAAAAACCTCCTGTATTTATCTACATGAGTACGCCAAATAATACACTACCTATTACTAATACTATTCCTCCACCAAGTCTTGATGAAAGTTGAGCATAAGAGATAAGTCCCATTCTGTCTGCAGCTCCAAGAACTGCAAGGTCTCCAGAACCTCCTCTGTTAGCCATACAAAGTCCTGCTGTAACAGCTGAATCAATTGGGTAGAATCCTACTAACCAACCAACAACTGCAGAACCAAGTACTGCTCCAATTACTATTAATGCTGCCATTACTACGTTTCCTGGTGTAATTGCTGCTCCAAGTTCTTTTAGTGAAGTATCAGCACCAACACCAACCATGATTATTAAAATCATATTTTTTGTAAAGAATGTTTGCATATTTTTACAAGCTTGACGAAGTGATCCAGGAATTAAACCTGTTCCATTTGCAAGTGCTACAAGTAAAATCATCCAAGCAAATTGATGAATTGGAACTGAAGTTGAAACAAGTGGCCATACTTTTGAAGAAAGTATTCTACCTACTTGATAAAAAGTAAGAGCTAATAAAAGTGCTCCTGCATAATCTTTCATTCCAACATCAAATGTTTCTTTATCTTCTCCTATTTCAGGATTTTTTCTCATAAGAGTATTTTTATCTCCAGTAAGTTTTGTATTTTTTTCTCCTAGTTTATTTAATAAACCACCAGAAATAATAGCAAATATATTTGCAATAGTTAATACTGCAATTGCAAATGCATAATAATCACCTTTTGGATTTCCTGTTACTCTTTCATATATCTCACTTAAAGGAATAGCACCTGCTCCATTACCTCCACCCATTATAGGTAGAACATATTTTAAAACAGTTTCTGCTGGACTTACTCCGAAAACAAGTCCACCAAGAATTCCAAGTAATGCTGCTCCTGCTATACCACCAAGAATTGCAGGAATATAACCAGCAAAGGATTTTATCATAAGTTTTCTGTTTAAGCCTAAAATTGAACCTGTGATAAGAACTATAATAAATAAATTTAAGATTCCCATATCAGATGTTACATTATCCATAAGTTCAACATATTGCTCAGGTATAATTTTAAAATCAACTAGAGCTGCAGTTCCTAAGAATGCAAGAACCAGTCCCCCACCAATATAAGTATTCCAAATAGGAATTCTGTCACCAATTTCATTTAGTATAATACCGATAACTAACATAAGTGCAAATCCACCAGCAATGTCTGTTGACAAAGCTCCAAGATATGTTGCTAAAATAACAAATGCTGACAGTACTAATAGCATTGGAATTTCAAGACCAAAATACGTCTTTTTCATTTGATTTTCTTTTTTCATATTATTTTCCTCCTTTAGTTTAAAT
>CAMIZH010000045.1 GCA_946403255.1 uncultured Peptoniphilaceae bacterium
ATATACAAATTAAAATTGCTGTAGCAATATTTGCTTTTAAGAATTTTTTACTTTTACTTTTAAGTTCTGCTCTATTCCACATATAATCACTCCTTTTAAATTATTATACCCTGAAATTTTATTAATATCTTTAACAATAAAGTATATAAATAGAAATAGGGTTATTTAATATAATAGAAATATTAAATTTTAAAATAAAAAAATATTTCTTAAATAGGCTTAGTTACAATGTTTTTAGGTAATCATTAAAAATAATTTAACAAAATTAAAGATTTTTGAGATTATTTTATTTTTCTGGGTAAATAATGACTACTGGACAGTTTTGATTTTATTATTAAAGAATATGGATAATAAAATCAGCAAACAAAGACATAAAAATTTTTGACAAAAGATAAGTGTGCAATTCGTATTTTTATTGATAATAAGAAAGAAGGAATAAATATGAAATTAAAGACTCATGATGAAAGACTTACTTTAACAAATGGTAACTACCATTCATTAGTAAAGGCTAGAAAACCAAAGGGAATAGAAGAAAAAACTGCTTATATAGTTGGTACTGGTATTGCAGGACTTGCAGCAGGATGCTTTTTAATTAAAGATGCACATATGGAAGGAAACAAAATTACATTTTTAGAACAATTAGATATTCCAGGTGGTTCACTAGATGGACAATTACATCAAAATGTTGATTATGTAGCTCGTGGTGGTCGTGAAATGGGACATCACTTTGAAGTTCTTTGGGACTTATTTAGTGCTATACCTTCAAGAGAAGACCCTGAGATGAGTGTATTAGATCATTTCTTCTACACAAACTTAGATGATCCAAACTACAGTAATTGTCGTATTACTAAAAATCAAGGTGTAAGACATGATAATGGTAAATTTAACTTAGGACAAGACCTTGCAAAAGAACTTGCAGCATTTGTTAATATTCCAGATAAAGACTTACAAGATAAAACAATTGAAGAAATATTTTCAGATGAACTTTTAAACACAGATTTCTGGACATTCTGGAGATCAATGTTTGCCTTTGAAAACTGGCATAGTGCACTTGAAATGAAATTATATATGAATAGATTTATACATCATGTTGGAGGTCTACCAGACTTATCAGCTCTTCAATTCTCAAGACATGACCAATATACTTCATTTGTAGAACCAATGATTAAATATTTAGAAGATCATGGTGCAGTTGTTAAATATGGTGTTAATGTAGAAAATGTTCAATTCTCTATAACAGATACTAAAAAAGCTGCTACAAAAATTATTGCTTATGATAAAGAAGGAAAAGATATTTCTATAGATTTAACTGACAATGATTTAGTATTTATTACAAATGGTTCAATGACAGAAAGTTCAGGATATGGAGATGACAATACTCCTGCTGAATTCTCAAGTGACCTTGGAAATAGCTGGAACTTATGGAAAAATATTGCAGCTCAATCAGAAGAATTTGGAAATCCAGATGCATTCTGTTCTGATATTGAAAAAACTAACTGGGAATCATGTACAGTAACTTGTCATGATGACAGTGTTCCAAAATATATTGAAAAAATAACTAAACGTAGCCCTTACGGTGGAAAAACTGTAACTGGTGGTATAGTTACTGCAGTTGATTCATCTTGGTTATTAAGTTGGACAATCAACCGTCAAGAGCAATATTATGGACAACCAGAAAATGATATAGTTGTTTGGGTTTATGGATTATTCTCAGATGTACCTGGAGATTATATTAAAAAACCAATGAGAGATTGTACAGGTAAAGAAATAACTAAAGAATGGTTATACCATATTGGAGTGCCAGAAGCTGAAATTGAAAAACTTGCAGAAACTTGTACAGCAGTTCCTGTAATGATGCCATTTATCACTTCTCACTTTATGCCTAGAAAATTTGGAGATAGACCTTTTGTAGTTCCAAAACATGCAGTTAACTTTGCATTCTTAGGACAATTTGCAGAAACTCTAGATGATCCAAATAGAGATACAGTATTTACTACTGAATATTCAGGACGTACAGCGATGGAAGCAGTTTATGTTTTAACTGGTGTAGAAAAAGGAGTTCCAGAAGTTTATGCTTCTAGATATGATGTAAGATATTTACTAAATGCAGCAAGTAGCTTACTTGATGGTGAAAAACCAGAAATTCCACTACCACCATTAGTAAAACGTAAATTAATGAAAGTTGTTTCCGATACAGAAGTTGAAGAAATACTAAAAGAGCATAATATTATTTAAGTTAATAATATTTAAATAAAGATTATATAAATCCCGATGTAACAGTCGGGATTTTCTTTATATAAGAGCTTCTTATGGGTAAAGAATTAAAAAGTACATAAAGGGGGAGTTTTTATGATAAATAAAAAGAAAATTGAAAATATTCCAACATTAGAACAAATAGAACATATTTATAAAGAAGAATTAAGATATAATGCATCAAAAAATAAAGTTGATGATGGTGAAATGTCTTCATTAGAAGGACAATTTTTTAATAAATTTAGGAAATTTGAAGAAGTTATAGAAATTCAAAAAGATGATGAATTTAAAAGTCCTTATTATAAAAAATATAAATCTTTTAAAGAAATAGAATTAAATAATAAAAAAGAAGAAATTGAATATTTAAAAAACTTATTAGATTATGAAAATTTCTTTTTAAATTGGGAAAGAAAGTTAAATAAAAAAACTGAAAACTATACAGGTTATGGAAGTAGCTCATCAACAAGATACAGAATAGATAAAATAAAAGAATTGGAAAAAAAGTTAGATATTTTAATAAATAATTCTCCAGAAGCTTGGGAGACTTTCTATAAAAATGTACTTTTAGAAGACATTGAAAAGGGACATAGTGGAAGTTTAATAAATGTAGATTATGTAAAAAATTCAAAATCAAAAGTATTAGAATCTTTAAATATAGGAATACCAGTCTATATAGTTGGTCATTTAGGAAGTGGTAAAACACAACTTGCAACAGAAGCTGCTATAGAATTTACAATAAATAATAAAAAACAAATAAAAATAGAAAAAGAAATGGAAAAATGGTTTTTACAAAATAAAGATGCAAGTGAAGAAATGGCCATTTCAAAATTTAAAGAAATAAATGAAAAATTAAATAAACATTATAGAGATATTTTAAAAGTTGGAAGTAAAAGTGAAGTTGAGAAGTTACAACCACTATTTATATCTGGATCTCATAACTTAACTTATGAAGATATGTTTGTAGAAAAAACATTAACACTTTCTCATAGTTTTAATAAAGGTTCTTTTGCAGATTATTTAGATATGATAATTGTAGATTTCTATCAATGGATGGAAGAGCATGAAAATCAATTAAACAGTATGACGGAAGAAGAACAATTAAATTTAAAAATTCAAATTTGGAAGAGTTTTTCAGATTTATTAGTTACAAAAAATAGTGCTTTTGGTACAGAAGTTCAAAAAATTGAAAGAGAGATATTAATTGCAGTAAGAGAAGGTAGAGTTGTAATAGTTGATGAGTTAAATACAATTGCTATGCAAAATTTAATTGCACTAAATGATATACTTCAAAAACATATTGGATCAAAGGCATATATTACAGGAGTTGGTCCAGTAACTATACAAGAAGGTTTTGGATTTATAGGAACGGGAAATTTATCAACTCAAATGGTAAATTATGAAGGTACAAATGAGCTTAATCCTGCCTTTAAATCACGTTTTTTAACTATGGAGTATAATTATGTATCTCAAAATACAATTGGTACTTTAAAAGACCAAGAAAATCCTATGAGTAATGAACTATTTAGAATAATAGTAGCTAGACTTTTAGATAAAAATGGAAATCTTAATATTCCAAATCCAGAGGAAACTTTAGATGACTTATTTAGATTTGCACAGCTTTCAAGAGTTACACAAAATGTTTTTATGGGAAAATGGCGTGATAATGATTTTAGTGATGAAGAAGAGATAGATGAATTAGAATTAAGAGAAGCTGTTCTTTCAATACGTAATATAATTCATGTTCTTGATAACTGGAATATGGGTGAAGAAAAAGATTTATCTAAAGCCTTATGGGATGGATTTTTAAGTTCAATAACTTATGCAGATGATCAAAATTATATTCTTTCACAAGCTGTAAGATTTGGATTTTTTAAACAAGCTGATGGTTGGAATGTAAAATCAAAATCACTTGGTGATTCAACAACAACTTATTCAGAGATTAGAAAAGAAAAATATAGTTATTCTCGTGGTGAAATAAAATCTTTAAGTTATTTAGATATTTTAAATATTTTATTTGGAGATGAACCAAAAAGAGAAAAATTACCAGATGATTTAAGAGATGAGTTTAGAGAAATAATAGAACTTGAAGGAAAGATAACTCTTAGAAAATACGAAGAGTTAGATAGAAAGTTATCCAGTTTAGAACATTCTATAAATATCTTAGAATATCTAGAAGATAAGGAAGATTAGTATGAAAATAAATTTAAACTTTGATGATAAAAATTTAAAAAACAGAGTATTAAATTTAAGACAAGAACTTGATAAAACTTTAAAATCAGGAATTTTAGATGAAGATTTTGAAGATAGATTAAAGTTATTAGAATCTGAAGAAAATCTACTTTTGGAAAAATTAGTTCCTTATTTTAGGGAATATGGTAATAAAAAAATAAAAATAAATATGATAGATATAGAAGAACGAGGAATCTATAATCTTGAAAATTTTTTATATTCTTATGCAAAAATAAATGAAAATTTATATATTTTAAATAGTATAGATATGGAAACAAGATTTTTTTATATATTTGAAAAATCCGAATTTGAAATTGAATATTCAGATAAAATTAAAAAACTAAAAAATCATAGATTTACTAAAATAATAAAATATAAAGAAGATGAGTTATTACTATTTTCGGTAAAGGGAAATGTATTTAGTTTAAAACTAAATATAGATAATAAACTGCCAAATACTTTTACAGATATTGAAATTAAAGAACTAGATGTAAATTTTAAAAATATAAATTTTGGAAATATATTATATCTTGGCGATGATAATTTTATAGCTGAAAGTAATAGTAGTATTTGTTTAGGAAAATATAGTGATAGTAGTTTTAATTTAGAAAAAAGATATTTGAAAATTAATGATTTAAAAGATTTAGTTAAAATAGATAAAAATATATTTATAGCAGCGAAGTTAGATGGAGAATTAATAAAGATAAAAGTTGAGAAAAACAAGCTTGTTGTTTTAAATAGAATACAAACAAATCATATATTAAGAAAAATAAAATTATTGGAAAATGAAGATGAAAATTTTGAAAAACTAGCTATTCTAGGAAATAATGGAATATTTATTATCCTAGATAAGGATACTTTAAAGGTTATATCTAGAGAAAAACTTGATGGAAATTTATTTGATATATCTACAAATTCTGGAACGGCAATTATTTTAAGTGAAGATGGAAATTTATATGTATTTGAAGAAAACTTTAATAAATGGAATTTAAAAATTACTTTAGAAGATGTTTTTTATACAAATATAATTAATTTTAATGAAAAAAATTATTTGATTTTAAATTTAGATGGAAAATTTGAAAGATTAAATATAGATAGAGTTTTATCTAAAGATGATTTAAAAAATATAGCACTTTACTAGGAGGGATATAATGAATGATTTTGATGAAAATATATTAAAAGAACAATCAAAAGAGAATTTTAAAGATTTTTTAGAAAAAGAAAAAAGGTCTTTAATAACATATACTAAAGATTCAAATCTTATGTATATTCCAGATGAAAAAATAGAAAAGTTTCATATGGTCCCTCAAAAACAAAGTTTATATCTTCCATTATCATTATTTTTAGAAAAAGATTTAAATAATTTAGAAATTATTTTTCACATATATTATGAACTTGCACTTTATTCAGATTGGAAAAAAAATGCAAGTATTTACTTAAATAGAAAAAAAAGTTTTCAAAAACAAGTAGATGAAATGAGTAAATTTATACTTAAGAAAATAGAAAGTGAAGGATTACAAAATGATAGGGCATATAGTGAAATTGTAATAACAAGTTATGTAAAAAGAGAAATTACTGATTTTTTATATACGATGGATAGATATTACTCATTTTTAAAAGTTTTACAACTTTCACCTATATATAGAGATGTGGAAAATTTTGAAAATTTAAAAATATATCTTAAAAAACGTGAGGGTCAAAGAGAAAAAATAATTGAACTTCCAAAGCACAAAGCTTATTCAAATAGTTTTATGATAATTGAATTGTTTTCTGAAATTCCTAAAATTGATAGAGTTATAAAAAATCCCTTTGAAGAAAAAATATTTGGACAGGATTTATTTTCTTTTGTAAGATTTAATTTTATAAAACAAATAAATAGAAATAATACTGTTTTAGAAAGAGATGAATTTATTAAATCCTTTGTATATCCAAGTTTTGAAAAATTATGGAAAGAAGAAATAGAGGAAATAACTTTACAAAAATCAAAGGTAGAAACAAAAGATACTTCAAATAGTTCAGAAAATCCTTTTTCAGATGAAAGAATAGAAGATGAAGATGGATTGGAAATATCTAAAGAAGATCAAGAAAAAATGCTACAAGAAATGGTAGAGGAAGAAGTAGATATAAGTTCTGATGTGGAAGATATAGTAAAGGGAAGAATAGATTTAGAGGCTTATGGAGTTAGCCAACAGGAGCAAGATTTATTCAATTACTATTCACAAAAGGTTTTTAAGGAAAGACAAGAGATGAAAAACTTTTGGAGAGAGCTTATTGGAAATGCAAAAAAAGAAGTAAATGTAAAGAAAAAAGAGCAAAGAAAAGGAAAACTTGATGTAGATAGTTTAATAAAAAAATATCCGGATTTTTTAGAGGCAGAGAAAAAGGGCAGTTATAAAAACTTGCCAATATTTAGTAAATATGAATTAGAAAAAGTTTCAAAGGAATTACCTGAAAAAATAGAAATATCATTTTTAATAGACAATTCAGGATCTATGACAAAGTCAAAAATAGAAGCAGGTAGAAATGCTTTGGCTGTTACATTACTTTCATTAGAAGATTTTAACGAGTATTTAAGTGCGAATTCAGAAAAATTAAATCAAAATGTTGAAGTGCTTAGTGAAACTTGGTTTTATGGAAGTAATTATTATAAAGTTAAAAAGTTTAAATATAAAAATAATAGTAAAAAAGAAAAAAGTGACATAATAAATTCTATTGTAAAATTAAATGGAGAAGATGGAGCAACTGATGATGCTAGTCTTTTAAAGGAAATAAATAAAAATATAAGTGGAAAGCAAGAACTTAGAATAAAAAATGGAAAAGAAATTAAAATATTATTTCAAATAACAGATGGTGCATCGTCATTTCCAGGACTTGCAAAGGAAGAGGTTAAGGAATTAATAGATAAAAATGTAAAAGTTTTTGCCTTTCAAATAGGTAAAACATCAGAAAAAGACCAAGAACTTTTCAATTTTGTTTGGAATGAAGGACATGAAAATAATCATGGAGTTATAATAGGTGAAGAAATAAATAAATTGCCAACAGAACTTTTAAAAGCAGTTGGAAAAAATCTAGAAAATATATTTAGAAAATAAGACAGTAAATAGCTGTCTTTTTTTATTATAAAAAAACTTGACAGTAATAATATATTAGTGTACTATGTAACTAACACAGAAATAATTGGAGGTGCATTATGAAATTTAAAGATGATTTACCAATATATATTCAGATAATGGATTTAATTAAAATTCAAATTGTAAATGGAGAATACAAATCGGGAGATAAATTGCTTTCAGTAAGAGACCTTGCTAGTAATTTAAAGGTAAATCCAAATACAATTCAAAGAGCCTATCAAGAGCTGGAACTTGAAGAAATTGTAGAAACAAAAAGAGGAATGGGTACTTTTGTAAAAGATGATGCAAATTTATTTAGTGAACTAAAAAATGATATTGCAAAAAATATAATTTCAAAATTTATTATAGATATAAAACCTCTTGGTTTAAGCAGAGATGAAATTATGAATATAGTAGAAAAGCAAATAAGTAAGGAGGCATAATATGGCAAATATATTAGAAATAAAAGGGCTTACAAAAAAATATGGAAAAAAACTTGCTTTAAATAATTTTGACCTTGAAGTCGAGGGTGGAAAAGCAATTGGAATTTTAGGACCAAATGGTAGCGGTAAAACAACATTTATAAAAGTATTAACAGGACTTATACATGAAACTTCAGGAACTATTTTAATAGATGGTGAAGAGCCAGGAACTTATACAAAGTCAATAGTGTCATACTTACCAGATAGAAATTTTCTATATAAATGGATGAATGTAAAAGATGCAATAAATTTTTATAATGATTTTTATATTAATTTCGATGAGAAAAAAGCATATGAACTTTTAGAATTTATGAAATTAGATAAAAATATGGCAATAGATGATATGTCAAAAGGTATGAAAGAAAAACTAAATCTTGCACTAGTTCTTTCAAGAAAAGCAAAATTATATATACTAGATGAACCAATAGCAGGTGTAGATCCAATAGCAAGAGATCAAATACTTGATGCAATTATAAATAATTATAGTAAAGATAGCACTATTTTAATAACAACACATTTAGTAAAAGATATGGAAAATATTTTTGATGATGTAATATTCCTAGGAGAGGGAGAAATAATTCTTCAAGGAAATGCAGAAGAACTTAGAAATGAAAGAAAAATGCAAATAGATGATTTATATAAAGAAATATTTAGCTAGGAGGTAATATCAAATGGGAAAATTATTAAAATACGAATTAAAATCAATGTATAAATTTATATTAATGGTATTACTTACAATAGTTTTATCATCAACAATCTTACAAATAAATGTTTTTAGAATATCACAAGCAAACTTTAGTGGAATGGAAAATGAAGTTCCGGGATTTGGATTATTTTTAATGATACTTGCAGGAGTAGTAATATGGGCAGTATTTTTAGTATCTTTCTTTTATATAGTAAATAGTTTTAATAAAGAACTATTAGATGATAGAGGATATTTAACATTTACATTACCAGTTACAGGAAGACAAATACTTGGAGCAAAAGTGTTATCATCACTTATAGCATTTATAGTTTTATCTTTAGGAGCATTTTTATTTAACTTAATACTTGGAACAATTTTAATAAATAAAGCGGGAATAAATATATTTCAAGAACTTATATCAATAGAATTACCAAAGGGAATATTTAAATTTTTAACAGTATTTACAATTTATGGACTAATATCAACAATAGTAACTTTAATAACAATATATTTTGTAATGACACTTAGAAAAGTAGTGTTTGGTGGAAGAAAACTTAATGGAATGTGGTTTATATTTTACCTAGTAATAAGTGGATTAATAGGATATGCAGGAATTAAAATAATGGAATTTGTGCCATATTCATTAATGATAAATGAATCAGGTAAATTTTATATAGAAAATTTATACAATTATGCAGCAACAGGATTTGATTCATTTATTCCAATAATGAATATTGGCAATATGGTATTTAATATAGTTATAGGAGTAGTATTATTCTTTATAACTAGCTATATGCTTGATAAAAAAGTAGAAATTTAAGAAATAAAAAATAAAAAAATTAAAATAAAAATAGAGACAGCTTAGGCTGTCTTTTTTTTATTTTAATAAACATATATAAAAACAATAAAAAGTATATTTTAAAAACAATAACTAAAGTTATATAAAATATGTTTTAAATAAATACAAAGGGTGTAAAAGTAAGGTTAATAAATAAGTGTGATATATTTCTGTGCAATATATCTCCTTAATATCTTAGTTTTCATAACTTTTGAAATAAGTTATGTATAAAAAATGAAAAAGGAGGATGTAAGATGAAGGCAATTAAGTTTAAGAAATTACTTAGTTTTATTTTAGCTTTTGTATTTATGTTTGGCATATTAGCGCCGACAAAAATAAAAGCAGCAAGTTCAAAGGTTAATAGTGTGATAGAGCTGGAGTTGGCATATAATACAGCGCAAGATGGAGATGTCATTACATTAAGTAATACTTTTATTCCAGGAGATGTAACATTAAATAAAAATAACAATAATGTAACAATTGATGGTAATAATAAAACTTGAAGTACTGGAAGTATAAAAATTCAAGGAAATGGAACGGGTAAATTAATTATTGAAAATATTGTAATGGACGGAAGTGGATTTACAATAAAACCGATTACAAATGTATCTTCTGGTGGAGATGTAGTATTAAAAGATATTAAAATTACAGATTCAGTGCAAGGTGCTTTTCATATATCAACAGGAGGAATATCAAAAACAGAATTAAATAGAGTATATATATCTAAAAGTGCATCTCCAGTAATAAGTATAGGAGAAGGGTCAACTAGTGAAATAGAAATTAACAATTCAACAATAGAAAATAATATTGGTGAAG
>CAMIZH010000046.1 GCA_946403255.1 uncultured Peptoniphilaceae bacterium
TGTAATCATTATGCTCACTCCTTAATTCGCTTGCAATCTTTTTTATCTTATTTAGTCTATGATTTATACCAGACTTCCCAACTGGTGGTTCTAACATATCGCCAATTTCTTTTAAACTAGAGTCGGCATTTTTAACTCTGAGCATTGCTACTTCTCTTAATGGTTCTGGTAAATTTTCAAGACCAATTGTTTTTTTTATATATAAAATGTCTTCTACTTGTTTAAGAGACGCATTTATAGTTTTATTTAAGTTAGCCGTTTCACAATTTACAATTCTATTTACTTTGTTTTTCATAAATTTCATGACACGAATGTTTTCAAAATCTAAAACAGAATTTATTGCTCCTATTATTGTTAAAAAATCTGAAATTTGTTCAGCTTCTTTTAAATATATAACATAATTTTCTTTTCTCTTTACTATTTTCGAATTTAAATTAAACTCGTTTATAGTTTGAGATAAAAATCGAGCATGATCTTCATTGTTAGAAACAAGTTCTAAATGATAAGATCTTTCTGGATTTGTTATTGATCCTGCTCCAAGAAATGCCCCTCTTATGTAAGCACGTTTACAACGATCATCTTTTAACACTGAATTTACTACATAATTCGGCATAAATACGTTTTCATTTCTCAGGAAATCCAAGTCATTTAGGAGAACCTTTACCGCCTTTGTATCTTTCAAAGTAACAGCATATATATTATTTTTTTTCAGCTGTCTACTTTTACTTACAATTACTTCAACATTTTCAGAGTAAGAATTTTTTAAAAAAGTGAAAATTCTTCTAGCAACTGACGCATTTTCAGTATTAAAGTAAAGGGTTATCTCTTGAAATTGATTAAATTTTAATGAGCCACACATTGGTAACATACCAGATAGTTCCGATATTATTTCATCTTTATCAGATACTTTTATCCTTGCAACTTCATTTTTTACAGAGGATGAAAAACTCATAATCTCACCTCATTAGATTTTATACATTATACTAGAATTTATATCCTTTTGCAATTAATTATACATTTTTTTATATTACAATAGTGTATAAAAGCAATTTCCCACAAAAGTAAATAGTTTTAAATTTACTTCATAATACATTATACACAATATACCTAGAATTTGGGATATTTTTATTAAATAAAGGTGGAAGTTTTAATATTCCCCCACCTTTTTTGTATTATTTGATTTAGCATTTCTTAATTCTTGTACTTATATTAACCCTCTTATATCATCAATAGATTTTTCTTTATTTTTTAAATAGTTTTCCATTTCAGCTATTATTTCAATTGGTGCATTTGGATTCATAAAGTTCACTGTTCCAATTTGTACTGCTGTAGCTCCTGCTAAAATAAATTCTATAGCATCAAGTCCACTTGTTATCCCACCCATTCCTATAACTGGAATATTTACATTTTTACAAACTTGATGTGTCATTCTAAGTGCAATTGGTTTTACTGCTGGCCCTGAAAGTCCTGCATAAGTATTATCAAAAACAGCCTTCATTGTTTTTGTATCTATTGCCATTGCAAGTATTGTATTTATAAGCGTTATTCCATCTGCACCTGCACTTTCTACAGCCTTTGCAATTTTTATAATATCTGGTGCATTTGGTGATAATTTTACAAATATTCTATGTTTTGAAACTTTTTTTACTGCACGAACTACTTCTATTGCTGAATATTCATCCATACCAAAGGCCATTCCACCTTCTTTTACATTTGGGCAAGAAATATTTAATTCTATTGCAAAAAAATCAAAATCATTTAAAAGTTTTGCTCCTTCTACATATTCTTCTATTGTATTTCCACCAAGATTTACAAAAATATTTGTATTGATGCTTAACATATCTTCCATTGTATTTTCACAAAATTCTTTTACTCCCGGATTTTCTAACCCTATTGAATTTATAATACCAGATGGAGTTTCCCATATTCTTATCCCTGAATTCCCCTCTTTTGAATGATATGTTAATCCCTTTGATGAGATTCCACCAAGAATTTCAGGATTATAATATCTTTCATATTCTCGTCCATATCCATAGGTTCCAGAAGCTGTTATAATTGGATTCTTAAAACTTACTCCACATATTTCTGTTTGCAATCTATTTGTATTCAATTATATCTTCTCCTTTAAATATTGGACCTTCTTTACAAGATCTTTTATTTCCTGATGTTGTTTTACAAGTACAAGATAAACAAGCTCCCACACCACAGCCCATTCTTTTATCTAAGGAAACATAAACTTCACAATTATTTTCAATTGCCATTTTAGTTACATTTTTCATCATTATGTCTGGACCACATGTATATATTAATTTTTTATCAAATTCTAATATATCTGTAATAAATCCACCTTTTTTTATTTTTAAATTTACATCTAAATCTAATAAAGATTTTTCTATTTCCTGATTTTCTCTTTCCCCTAAATATAAATCAATTTTAATATTTTTATTTTTTTCTTTTAAAACTTTTGATACATAATAAAATGGTGCTATTCCAACTCCACCACCTACTAAAGATATTTCTGATATATCTTCTGTATTAAAGGAATTTCCATAAGGTCCTTCAACTTTTATATTATCTCCTTGTTTTAATTTAGAGAAAATTTCTGTCCCTTCACCAACTACCTCATATAAAAATTCTAAATTTTCACTTGCATCAAAAATACTTATCGGTCTTGATAAAGTTGGATATGTACCCCAAGCTCTTAACATAAAAAACTGCCCTGGTAATACATCCATTTTTAAATCTGTTTTTAATAAATAATACGTGCTATCTATTCTAATATTTTCTATAACTTTTGCCATTTTATTCCTCATATCTTGTAACTGAATCACAATATTCACAACTATACTCTTTATTTTTTATATCTTTTAATGTGAATAGTATATCTTCAACTTTTTCTACATTTGTAATACATCTTGGATTTTTACATTTCATTATTCCATTTACTTTTTCTGGAAGTTCCATTCTATATTTTTCAGTTCTTTCTCCATCTACAATGTAGTTCACTGTTGTATGTGGTGCAATAAGTCCTAAAACAGTAAAATCTAAATCAAAATCTGTTTCAATTTTTATTAAATCTTTTTTACCTTTTGAAGTTGAAGAAATATTTTGCATAAGAACTACTGTATCTTCAACTTTATCTAAATTTAAAGCCTTATAAAGACAATGCCCTTCGCCAGCTTTTATATGATCTAGTACTATTCCTTTTTTTATCTTTGAAACATTTATCATTATAATTCCACCTCAATTTCTAGTAAAAATATTATAAGAGCCATTCTTATATACATTCCAAATCTTGCTTGCTCAAAATATACTGCTCTACTATCACTATCTACTTCTGTTGCTATTTCATTTACTCTTGGAAGTGGATGAAGCACAATCATATCTTCCTTTGCTTTTTTCATTTTTTCATTATCTAGTATAAAGAAATCTTTAAGCCTTATATATTCTTCTTCCGATACAAATCTTTCTTTTTGAACTCTAGACATATACAGAATATCTAATTTATCTATTGCATCTTCTAGATTTGAAGTTTCTTCATAGGAACCTTCTTTAAGTTCATCTTTAAATTGTTTTGGCATTTTAAGTTCATCTGGAGATATAAAAATAAATTTTACATTTTCATATCTATTCATAGCTCTAACTAAAGAATGTATTGTTCTACCAAATTTCAAATCTCCACAAAGTCCAATTGTTAAATTATCAAATCTTTTTTTATAATGCCTTATTGTCATTAAATCTGTAAGTGTTTGAGTGGGATGTTGATGCCCTCCATCACCAGCATTTATTATTGGCATTCTATTCATTGCCTTAGCCGATAAAAGAGCTGCTCCCTCTTTTGGATGACGCATAGTAGCAATATCTGCATAATTTTCTACAGTTCTTAATGTATCTTGAAGTGATTCTCCCTTTGCTGTTGATGAAACTTTTGCATCAGCAAATCCTACAACCTCTCCGCCAAGTCTATACATTGCAGATTCAAAAGAAAGTCTAGTTCTTGTTGATGGCTCAAAAAAAAGACTAGCTAATATTTTACCATTACAAATATCACCATATTTAATGGGATCAAGTAAAATATCATCAGCTAGTCTAAATAACTCTTCAAATTCAGTTGTTGTAAAGTCTAATGGTTGTATTAAGTGTCTTAGCATATTATGCCTCCTAATAAAAAAACTTGCCGTGCAGGATTTGGGCAAGTAAATAGACTTATAGTATTAACGCCATAAATTAATATAGCTATGTTAATTTAAAATCTTTACCTTTTTAGCGTCCCGCACTAAATTAAAAGTAATATCTTCTAAAATCTTTTTGATTCTTTTGAGTAATGATAAAGCAAAAAAGGAATTTTGTCAAATATAAATTTTAAATTTTTTATTCTAAACTTTAGGTTGACTTGAGAATATTTTTTTAATATAATACCAAACAAGTATAAATAATGTATTTTATTTATACTTAAACACTTGATTTTTTAGGTAATTTAGATATAGTTAATATTTTTTTATTAATTCAAACTTTATTATTTATATATTAAAGTCATTCTCTACTAGACTTTTACTTATATGTGGGCATCTGGCCTATTTTAACTTTAATTAGAATTTCCCCATAATATTCATATGAATATTATTTTCTATTAAAATAAAAATAGTATTTATAATACTTATTTATAAAGCAAAAAAAGATATTCCCTACGATGCTCCCATTAACATCATATCTTTTAAGAATTTATCCCAAATAAAATTCTTAATGCTACTAAATATTACAAATACTATTATATTTATAAAGCATAATATATTATCCTAATAAAAAAGTTCTCCTAAGATTGTTTAAAAATATTATTCTAAATTACCTAAAAAAGCTTGATTTTAATCAAGCTTTTTTAAATTTATTAAGGAAACTATCATTATACTTTGTATAAAATTATATTATACTAAATTAATAAACACAACTTTATTCTTTAAATAAAAAATCAATAAATATAATTTCACCTAATAAATAAAACATACTTTAATAATTTTTTATAAAAAAAAGAAGCCCTAAGGCCTCTATTAAAATCAGATTAGTCAGCAGTGTAAGGAATAAGCGCGATTTGACGTGCTCTCTTAATAGCTACTGTGATTTCTCTTTGGTGCTTAGCACAAGCTCCAGTTACTCTTCTAGGAAGAATTTTTCCTCTATCTGATATATATTTTTTTAACATTTGTGTATCTTTATAATCAATTTTTTTGTCTTTATCTTGACAGAATGCACAAACCTTTTTTCTTGGTCTATATCTTCTTTGCATTATAGTTCTACCTCCTTCATTCTTAGAATGGGATGTCATCATTATCTATTGGGAAGAAACCATCAACATCATCTTGGTTGTTTGAACCAAAATTATTTTGTGATCCTTGTTGAGAAAAGCCATTATTATATCCTGTATTTGCAGCTTGTTGTGGAGCGCCACCAAAACCTTGATTTTGATTTGATTTCATTCCCCCACCTTGTTGAGCAGGATCTAAAAACTCCATATTATTAACTACAACATCAGTTGTATAAACTCTTTGACCATCTTTCTCATAACTTCCTGTTTGAATACGTCCCTCAACGCCAATTCTACTACCCTTTTGCATATAATTTGCAATAAGTTCCGCTGTTTTATTCCATGCTGTACATGAAATAAAATCTGCAGTTGGTTGATTTTTGGCTTCAGCTTCCATTCTTTTTTCTTTTGACATACGTCTGTCTACCGCTAGGGTAAATCTTACAACGGCCATACCGCTTGTAGTGTATCTAAGCTCTGGATCTCTTGTAAGTCTACCGACTAAACATACACTATTCATCATTATCACCTTTACTTATAAGCAATTAGTTTTCAATTGCAATAACCATATGTCTCATTACTGAGTCAAGAATTTTAGCAACTCTATCAAGTTCTTTGATTGATTGAGGATCAGCTTCGAATTCTACTAATGTATAGTAAGCTTCTTTGTTGTATTCAATATCATAAGCTAATTTTCTCATTCCCCATTCATCAATGTTAAGAATTTTACCATTTTCTTCAATAATACCCTTAAGTCTATCAAAGTTTTTAGTTCTTTTTTCTTCCTCAACATTTGGGTAGAACATAAATGTAACTTCATATTTCTTCATTAATTTCACCTCCCTGTGGACTATCGGCTCAGAACCTCTGAGCAAGGAATTTATTTATCTTTAGTAGTATATATTAAAAGTTTTTATCTGTCAATTTATATCCACTGTTTTTTTTATACATCTCATTTATAATTTGCATTATTAAAATCCAAGAGAATTATTTATTAATCTTACTAATATGTTATAATTCTTTTGTCATTCTGATTATTATAGATTTTTTCTGTAATTTTTAGGTGGAATTTTTCAAAGGATTGAGGTGGTATTATGGAAAATAAACTAGCAATAATTGCAATTGTCATAGATAAATGCGAAGAAAAAGTAATTGAAAATGTAAATTCACTTCTTCATGAATATAGAGATATTATAGTTGGACGTATGGGAATCCCATATAAAGAAAGACAAATTTCTCTTATGAGTGTTATGGTGGACGGCCCTGAAGATAGAATAAATTCATTGTCAGGAAAGCTAGGAATGATTTCATATGTTTCTGTTAAAACTACCTACTCAAATCAGAAAAAATGAATCTTGATCTAATTCAAAAATTAAAATTTGAAAAAGATCTAAGTAGAGAAGAATTTTTATATCTACTCTATAATCAGAATGATTTTAAAGAAAAACTTTTTAAAGAAGCAAAAGAAGTAACCAAAAAACATTTTACGAATAAGTTATATGTAAGAGGCCTTTTAGAAATAAGCAATATCTGTAAAAATAATTGCTATTACTGTGGCATTCGATGCGGTAATAAAAATATAAAAAGATATAGACTTAACTCTGAAGAAATAATTAAATCTATAATAGTTGGAAATCATTTAGGTTTTAAAACCTTTGTACTTCAAGGTGGAGAAGATCCTTATTATACTGACGAAATACTTTGTGAGGTTTTAAAGGAAATAAAAAAAATAGCACCAGATGCAGCTATTACACTTTCTGTAGGAGAAAGAAGTTTTGATTCTTATAAAAATCTTAAAAACGCTGGTGCTGATCGTTTTTTACTTAGACATGAAGCAGTAGACAATGAACTTTATTATAAACTTCATCCAAAAGAAATGAGCCTTGAAAACAGAAAAAAATGTCTTTTCAACTTAAAAAAATTAGGATATCAAACTGGATCTGGATTTATGGTTGGAGCACCCTATCAAAGCTATGAAAATATTGTAGAAGATTTAAAATTTTTAAAAGATTTAAATCCTGAAATGATTGGCATCGGTCCTTTTATTTCTCAACACGACACAGATTTTCAAAGTTTTGAAAATGGTAGTGTAGAACTTACTGTTTTCTTAATCGCAATACTTAGACTTATGTTTCCAAGTGCAAATCTTCCCTCTACAACTTCCCTTGCAACACTTTCTGAAAATGGAAGAATTATGGGAATAAATGCTGGAGCAAATGTATTTATGCCAAATATATCTCCAGAATTTGCAAAAGAAAACTATAATTTATATGACAATAAACTTTATTCTAAAATGGAATCAGCAAAAAACTTAAATAATTTAAAAACTTCTTTTAAAAATCTAGGATACGAAATTGTAATGGAACGTGGAGACTTTGTTCCAGAAAATCATTATGAGGAGATATAATGTATAATATAAAATCAAATATAGCTGAAGAATTTATTAATGACAAAGAAATACTAAACTCATTAGAATTTGCAGAAAATAACAAAAATAATTTAGACTATGTAAAAAGTATTTTAGAAAAAGCTAAAGAATGTAAAGGACTTTCTCATAGAGAAGCTATTACCCTTTTAGAATGTGACGATGAAAATATTTTAAAAGAAACAAAAGCTCTTGCAAAAGAAATTAAAGAGAAACTTTATGGCAATAGAATCGTACTTTTTGCACCACTTTATCTATCAAACTATTGTGTAAATGGCTGTGTATATTGCCCTTATCATTATGAAAATAAACATATTAGAAGAAAAAAATTATCCCAAGAAGAAATAGTTGAAGAAGTTATAGCACTTCAAGATATGGGACATAAAAGACTTGCCCTTGAAACTGGTGAAGATCCTATAAATGCATCTCTTGATTATGTTCTTGAATCAATTAATACAATCTATAATATCAAACATAAAAATGGAGCTATAAGACGTGTAAATGTAAATATAGCTGCAACAACTGTTGAAAATTATAAAAAACTAAAAGATGCAGGAATTGGAACATATATATTATTCCAAGAAACATATCACAAAAAAAATTATGAAGAACTTCATCCAACAGGCCCAAAATCAAATTACAGTTACCACACAGAGGCAATGGATAGAGCTATGACAGCAGGAATTGATGATGTTGGAATTGGTGTACTATTTGGACTTAATTCTTATAAATATGACTTCGTTGGTTTACTAATGCATGCAGAACATTTAGAAGAAACTTTTGGATGTGGACCTCATACAGTTTCAGTACCTAGAATTTGTCCAGCAGATGATATTAATCCTAATGATTTTTCAAATTCAATTAGTGATGAAATATTTGAACATATTGTAGCTGTACTTAGAATTGCAGTACCTTATACTGGAATGATTATTTCTACTCGTGAATCTCAAAAATCTAGAGAAAAAGCACTTCGCCTTGGTGTTTCACAAATTAGTGGAGCGTCTAGAACTTCAGTTGGTGGATACGCTCATGAAGAAAGTGAAGAAGATAACTCTCAACAATTTGATACATCAGATAGAAGAAGTTTAGATGAAATAGTTGATTGGCTACTTGAAATGGGATATATTCCATCATTTTGTACAGCTTGTTATAGAGAAGGTAGAACTGGAGATAGATTTATGAGTTTAATTAAATCTGGTCAAATAGTAAACTGTTGCCAACCAAATGCTCTAATAACATTAAAAGAATATTTAGAAGATTATTCAACAAAAGAAACAAAAGAACTTGGCGATAAGGTTATTAAAAAAGAATTAGAACGAATTACAAATGAAAAAGTAAAACTAAAAGCTGAAAGTTTTATCTCTGAAATTGAAAATGGACAAAGAGATTTTAGATTTTAAGGAGTAATTATGAACACTACACCAAAATCAAATAGAATTCACATTGGCATTTTTGGAAATACAAATGCAGGAAAATCCACACTTTTAAATCTTTTAACTGACCAAGAATCTTCTTTAGTTTCTAGTGTTTCTGGAACAACAACTGATCCAGTTTATAAAGCTATGGAACTTCCAAATATTGGACCAGCTATTTTTATAGATACTGCTGGATTTAACGATAATAGTTCTCTTGGAATTCAAAGAGAAAGAAAAACTTTAGAAGTCATTGAAAAAATTGACATTGGATTTATTGTAATTCGTGATAATAATTTAAAAGAAGAATATATTCAAAAACTAAAAGAAAAAAACAAACCACTTATTGCAATCTTTAATGATTATGAAAATAACAAATTAAAGGATTATTTAAAAGAAAAATATAATATTAATTCGATTATCTTTGACAAAGAAAATATATTATCTGAAATTAAAATATTAAGCGAAAATATTATAACTGAAATCCCACTTGTAGACAGACTTGTTAAGAAAAATGATATCGTCCTTCTTGTTATGCCACAGGACATACAAGCTCCAAAGGGACGTCTTATACTTCCACAAGTACAAACTATAAGAAACTTACTAGATAATAAATGTATAGTGCTTTCTGTAACGCAAGATAACTTTTTAGAAAGCCTTGCAACTTTAAATAAATCACCAGACTTAATTATTACAGATTCACAAATATTTAAATATGTTTATGAAAATAAACCAGAAGATTCATTACTAACATCATTTTCTGTATTATTTGCTGCATCAAAAGGCGATATATACGAATATGTTAAAGGTGCATCTGCTATTGATAGTTTAAATGAAAATTCAAAAGTTTTAATTGCAGAAGCTTGTACTCACGCTCCTCTAGAAGAAGATATTGGACGAGTTAAAATTCCAAAACTTTTAAAACAAAAATTTGGAGATTTAGATATAAAACATGTAAGAGGAAATGACTTTCCAAATGATTTGTCAAAATATGATTTAGTAATACTTTGTGGTTCTTGTATGTTTAATCGTTCCCATGTTATGAATCGAATAAATAGTGCAAAAAATACAAATACACCAATAACAAATTATGGAATAACAATTGCACATTTAAATAATATTTTAGATAAAGTTGTATATTAAAAGGAGGCCAAAAGGTCTTCTTTTTTATTCTTAAAACGGACGGCTCGGTGATCCATCCCTACATTTTTAATAT
>CAMIZH010000047.1 GCA_946403255.1 uncultured Peptoniphilaceae bacterium
TTTGGATTTACAGGAACTCCTATTTTTCCAGAAAATGCTTTAGGTTCTGAAACAACTTCATCAGTATTTGGTAGAGAGTTACATTCTTATGTTATTACTGATGCTATTCGAGATGAAAAAGTTTTAAAGTTTAAGGTTGATTATAATGATGTTAGATTAAGGTTTAAATCTATTGAGATGGAGCAAGATGAAAAGAAGTTATCAGCGGCAGAAAATAAGGAGGCTCTTTTACATCCTGAAAGGATTAGAGAGGTTTCAGAGTATATTTTAAATAATTTTAGGGTAAAAACTCATCGTCTAAAAGGAAATGGGACAGGTTTTAATGCTATGTTTGCTGTAAGCAGTGTAGATGCGGCTAAACTTTATTATGAATCACTTAATAAGTTGCAGGAAGATAGTGATAATCCGCTTAAAATAGCTACGATTTTTTCTTTTGCAGCAAATGAGGAGCAAATGTCTATTGGTGAAATTTTAGATGAAAGTTTTGAGCCTTCTGCAATGGATTCAAGTGCGAAGGAGTTTTTAAGTTTTGCAATTGAAGATTATAATAAGATGTTTAAGACAAATTACAGTGTAGAAAGTAATCAATTTCAAAATTACTATAGAGACCTTGCCAAGAGGGTAAAGGATAGAGAGGTTGATTTACTAATTGTTGTAGGAATGTTTTTAACTGGTTTTGATGCTCCAAGGTTAAATACATTATTTGTAGATAAAAACCTTAGATATCATGGATTGATGCAGGCATTTTCAAGAACAAATCGTATTTATGATGCCACTAAAACTTTTGGAAATATTGTTACTTTTAGAGATTTAGAACAGCCTACAGTAGATGCGATTACACTTTTTGGGGATAAAAATACAAAAAATGTTGTTCTTGAAAAAAGTTACAAAGAATATATGGAAGGTTTTGATGATTTATTAACTGGAGATACACGTCGAGGATATGTAGATATAGTTAGTGAGCTAAATGAAAAATTTCCTAGTACAGATGATATTGTTACAGAAAATGATAAAAAAGAATTTACAAAATTATTTGGAGAATATTTACGTGTTGAAAATATATTACAAAATTATGATGAGTTTTCAATATTAAAAAATTTACAAAATATTGATGAAAATGATACTCTAGCAATAGAAGATATAAAAAATAGTTATGGAATAACAGATGAAGAGATAAGTCATATGAAGGAAATAGAAGTTCCTAGTGAAAGATTGATTCAGGATTATAGATCTTCTTACAATGATATCAGAGAGTGGGCTAGACGTGAAAATTTATCAGAGAGTATGGAAGGTAGTTCTATTGATTGGGATGATGTAGTTTTTGAAGTGGATCTTTTAAAATCTCAAGAGATTAATTTGGATTATATACTTGAATTGATTTTTGAAAATAATAAAAAAATAAAAGATAAAGAATCATTGGTTGAAGAGGTACGTCGTTTGATTCGTTCTAGTGTTGGAAATCGTGCAAAAGAAAGTCTTGTAGTTGATTTTATAAATAATACTAACTTAGATGATATAGAGGATAAGGCAAGTATTATAGATGCGTTCTTTTCATTTGCTCAGGCTGAACAAAGTCGTGAGGTTGATAAATTAATTGAAGATGAAAAACTTAATGAAGCTGCGGCTAAAAGATATATTTTAAATTCATTGAAAAAAGAATATGCTAGTGAAAATGGTACTGAACTTAATGAAGTACTTCCTAAAATGAGCCCTTTAAATCCTAAATATTTAACTAAAAAACAAAGTGTGTTTCAAAAGATTTCTAATTTTGTAGATAAATTTAAAGGTGTTGGTGGAAGTCTGTAGCATATAGCTAAATAAAAATATAGAACTAGACCATAAATTATTTTAATTATTAAGATAGTTTAGAGTCTAGTTTTATTTATATAAATTTTAATATTTTGATTGGATAAGTAATTGATTATAAAGATAGATACTTAGTGTATAATTTATTTAATAATAAATCTTGATTATAAAATAGGAGAGATGGTATGAAAAGATATATTGCATTTCTAAGAGGAATAAATATAGGTGGAAAAAAGAAAGTTCCAATGATAGATTTAAAAGAAATCTTTGAGAAACTTGGATTTATTGATGTAAAGACATATTTAAATAGTGGTAATGTTATATTTTCATCGAATGAGGATAATATTGAAAAGTTAATAATATTAATTGAAGAAATGTTAAAAAATAAATTTGGTTTTCATATTCCTATTTATATAATATCGAAAGAAAATCTTGATGATGTTTTATTAAATTCTCCAAAATGGTGGGGAAATGATGATAAAGAAATATATGATAATTTAATTTTTATTATTCCACCAGCAACTTTTTCAGATGTGTTTAATGAGATTGGAGAAGCAAAGACAGATTTAGAAAATATCCAAAATTATAAAGATGTAATTTTTTGGTCTTTTATAAAAAAAGATTATAGAAAAACTAATTGGTGGTCAAGGACATCAAGTGCAAAAATTAGTAATAAATTAACAATAAGAACTACAAATACAGTTAGAAAGATAGTTGAAATGTAATTATTTTAATAGATTTTATAAGTAGCTAATCCATATTGGCTACTTATTTTTTGTAATTAAATATATTGATATAGTTTCGTATTTTAGGTATGCTATATACAAGAAGTGAGGTGAGAGTATGAGGTTTAATGTAGAAATAATTTTAGAAAAAGAAAATATTCCAAAAGATAAAAATCGAATGATTTTATCCTATCTAAAACATGTTTTTCAATCTTATGATGATAATTTTTACAAAAGTTTATATGAAAAAGAAATAAATAAGTTAAAAGGTTTTACATTTTCTTTGTATATGCCCAATTGTAAATTTACAAGGGAAGAGATTATAATTCCTGAGAAAAAAATAATATTAAATTTTTCATCAAGTGATATGCAAGAAGGGATTATGTTTTATAATGCGATTTTATCGAATATTGGAAAAGGTTATCCTTTTAAAGAAAATAATATGATTGCAAAAAATATTAATATGGTTAGAGAAAAAAATATAGTTGATCAATCTGTAATTTTCAAATCTATGTCGCCAATTGTAATAAGAGAGCATAATGGAGATAATAAAAAAACTTGGTATTATTCATTTGATGAAAAAAAGGGCTGTGAGATATTCTTAAATAACTTAAAGTATCAATTAATAAATGAGTTTGGAGATGAAAGAATTTTAGATATTAATGAATTAAGATTTGAGGTTTTAAGAAATAAAGTAACTAAGGTTAAAAATTATTCAATAGTAATTCCAACAAATATATCTGTAATAAAAATATATGCTAAAACTTATATTTTAGATTATATATACAAATCAGGAGTGGGATCAAAGCGAAATAGTGGATTTGGTATGGTTGATATTTATTAGGAGGTGATAGTTTGAGTGAAAATATAAGATTATATATAGAAGATTGGCTATACACTAGTGGAGTTGTTGGTATTTATAATATTTTAAAATATTCAAAGGATGAAGTTATAGTTAAGGATAATTATGTTGAATTTAACAAGAATTGTTTAGTTGGCTTTGAAGATAAATATTTTAATTATTTTATAGATAAATATAAAGATGTGATTTCAATAAATAAAATAATATCTTTTGAAGAGTTTTTAATTAAACATAAAGAGAGCAATTTTGAAGATTTTGATGAAAATAATTTAGAATTTTTAGATAAAAGTATAAGGGAAGTATTTAAAAAATATTTAAAAAGTAATAGTTATAAAGCTGCCTATGATTTAATCGAAATAGATGTAAATATACTTGATTTAGAGAAAGAATTAAAGGGATTAAAATTAAAAAAGAAAGAAAATATAGAAGATATAATTTCAGAAGTTAAAAATCAATTTGATATATTAGAAAAAATAATAGATTATTTCAAATCAGATAGTGCTATTAAATATATAGGTGCTAAGAATGCGATGTATACTGTTATTAAAAATGGTTGGAATGGAGTATGTTTTTTAAATCCACAAACTAAAGAAAAAGATATGTATTTAGATTACAGAAATTATTTTATAAACCCAGTGGCAGAATATATTGATGATAATAAAGAAAAGTATAAATATAGTTGTTTTGCTTGTGATGGTGCAATGAAGAACTTGTCAAATGATCTTAGTTTTGTAAATGCAACTGGTTTTGATGTTAATAAGAAGTCTTCTCATGTTTGGGATTTTCAAAATGATGTAGCAATATGTCCAATTTGCAAACTTGTATATTCATGTGTTCCTGCTGGAATAAATTATGTTTATGATAAAGGAATTTATGTAAATGAGAATACTAGAATGGAAAAAGCTATAAATATAAATGAAAAAATATATTTTGAATTATATAAAAATAATGAGAATAATAAAAGATTAACATATAAGGCATTGGTGGAATCTATAAACAAGGAATTTAATAATAAATTAAAATATGAACTTTCAGATGTTCAAGTTGTAAGATATGAAAATGAAAAATATAAATTTAATATGTTATCTAAAAATACTTTAGCATTAATAAAAAAATCAGAATCAGAATTAAGTTTTTTATCAAATAAAGGGTTTAAAGAAATTAACACATATTTTAATATATATGAGCTTGTAGTTGAAAGACTTTTAAATGGGCAGAATATGTTTACTTTAATACAAAAATTAATGTATTATAAAATATCTCAGCCTAAAGATTCTTTTTATCGTGCAAATGACATAATTAAAATATTAAAAATTAATAAAAGATTTTTAGAGGAGGTTGGAGCAATGGAATATAAAGAAAAAGATATTATAAAATTTGGTAATGCAGCAGGATATTATTTAAGGGAAAAATATAGAGCTAAAGGTTCAGTTGATAAGTTATCAGGTATTTCTTATAAATTATTAAATGCATTGAAAACAAATAACAAAAATGCTTTTATGGATACAGTATTAAACTGTTATTTATATACGAAAGGGCAAGTACCAAATATATTTTTAGATGTTTTAAAATCAGATGAAGAATTTAAAACAATTGGATATGCTTTTGTAGCAGGATTAATTGAAGGTGAAAATAAAGAAGGGACTGATAATAAATGAATAAATTAAAATCAAAGGGATTAGCTATATCAATGGTAATAGAAGCAGAAAGTGCTAACTTTGGAGAAAGTGTTGGAAATGTAGCATCTTTAAAAAAATTAACAAGAGATAAGGGAGAGCAGTATACATATATTTCTAGACAAGCAATTAGATACAATATAGGAGAACAGTTAAATGAAAATTTAGCCCCAGTTAAAGCAGAAGGAAGTGGAGATAAAAAAGTTATACAGTTTGCTGAAGAAGCTACTATAAAAGATTATGCTGAAATAGATTTTTTTGGATACTTAAAGACTGAGAAAGGTAGTGGAGGTAAAAAGAGAAGTGCTAAGGTTAGATTATCTAATGCAATTTCTTTAGAAACATTTAAAGGGGATTTAGATTTTCTAACAAATAAAGGACTTGCAGATAGAATTTCTGAAAATATGAATATTGCTCAATCTGAAATTCATAGATCTTATTATAGATATACAGTAGTTATGGATTTAGATCAAATTGGAATAGATGAAGTTTATGATATAGAACTAGATAGTGAAGAAAAAAGTAGACGAGTAAATAAATTATTAGATACAATTGCATTTTTATATCGTGATATAAGAGGTAGAAGAGAAGATTTAAAACCATTATTTGCTATTGGTGGAGTTTATGATATTAAAAATCCTATATTTGAAAATGTAATAGATGTTAAAGATAATAGAATAGTAGTTGAACAAATACAAGGTGTAATGTTTGATTCTATAAAAAATGATACTTTTTGTGGAGTTATAGAAGGTAAATTTGAAAATACTAATGAAATAAAAGAAAAATTAGAAGCTATAACAATGCCTGAATTTTTTACAGAACTAAAGGGCAAGGTGACAGAATACTATGAAGGAAAATAGAAAAGCTATAAGATTAAAGTTATACCAAAATATGGTTAATTATAAGAAACCAACAAGTTTTCAATTAAAAGAAACATATCCTTTGCCACCATTTTCTACAATTATAGGTATGGTTCATAGTTTATGTGATTATAAAGAATATAAGGAAATGAATATAAGTGTACAGGGAAAATATCATTCAAAAGTAAATGATTTATATACAAGATATGAATTTAAAAATGGAATGAAATATGATTCTGGAAGACATCAGATAAAAGTAGATGATTTTGGAGTTAGTAGAGGAATATCAACAACTGAATTGTTAATAGATGTAGAACTTTTAATTCATATAATACCAAAAGATCAAAGTTTAATTGGTGAAATAGAAAAAGCTTTTTTATATCCAAGAGAATATCCATCATTAGGACGTCGTGAAGATATTGTTAGAATAGATGAAGTCAAAGTAGTAGATATATATGAAGAAGAATTAGAAGATGATATCGACTTAAAAGAAGAATATATAGCATATATTCCAGTAGACTTAATAGAAAGTGATAGTATTGACATAGCAGGAACAGGAAGTGGAACTGTTGTAGGTGGAACAAGATATAAATTAACAAAAGATTATACATTAAAAGACTATGGCACTAAAAAATCGCCTAAAATCTTTAGAGAGTGGAATAAGATAAATGTAATATATGCATCTAGAATTTCAGCATTAGGTGATGAAATATTAACTTTAGATTCAGATAACAATATCGTCTTTGAAGTTTAAAAAAGGAATAAGATAAAATGAATAATTATTTAGCTAAATCAAATCCACAAGAAACAATAATTGAACATACAGATAAATTATTAGAAAATTTTGAAATATTAAAACAAATATATCCTGATCTAGAAATAGATTGGGATATATTATATCTTTGTTGTTTGTATCATGACTTAGGAAAGATGAATATTAAATTTCAAGATAAATTAGAAAAAAGAAAAAGACATAAAGATGAGATACCACATGCAGTGTTAAGTTTAGCTTTTTTAGATACAAAAAAATTAAAAGAAAATTATTCAAAAGAACAAATTAAAATATTAGCACATTCTATTGCATATCATCATGATAGAGAATTTAATTTTACTAAAGAAGAATTAAAAGAAGAAATAGAATATATGAAAGAGGAATTTGAAAATTTTGAATATGATAAATTAGAAAAAAGTGAATTGAAAAAAATTAGTGCTAAGTACTTTAATATGAAAAATATAAATGAAGAGGAAATGGATTTATTTATAGAATATATAAAAATAAAAGGCTTACTAAACAGAATAGATTATGCAGCAAGTAGTGGAATAGAAGTAGAAAAAACTAATGATTTTTTAATAAATAATTTAAATAAAAATCTTTTAGAAAAATTTAGAAACTATGATAAAACTGCTGATTGGAATGATTTGCAAAAATATATGATAGACAATAGAGATAAAAATATAATCATAACAGCGCAAACAGGAATGGGAAAAACTGAAGCGGGATTATTATGGATAGGTGATACAAAGGGCTTTTTCACATTACCGTTAAAAACAGCAATAAATGCAATGTATAAAAGGATAATTGAAAATATAGTTTTAGAAAATTATGAAAATAGAGTTGGATTATTACATTCAGATATAAAAAGAGAATACATAAATGTAACAGAAGTAAATGAAATAGATTTTGATGAATATTATGACAAAACAAAACAATTATCTTTACCACTGACTATATGCACAATAGATCAATTATTTGGATTTGTATATAGATATAGGGGATTTGAATCTAAACTAGCAACATTATCATATTCTAAAATAGTAATAGATGAAGTTCAAATGTATTCTGCAGATTTATTAGCATATCTTGTCATTGGAATATGGTATATAAATAAAATTGGAGGTAAATTTGCAATTTTAACAGCAACATTGCCAAGTTTTTTTGTGGACTTATTAGAAAATGAAGGAATAGAATTTGAACAAGCGACATTTACAAATAATAAAATAAGACATAGTTTGAAAAATATTGAAGATAGCATTAATAGTAAATTTATAAAAGAAAAATATAAAGAAAATAAAGTTTTAGTAATATGTAATACAGTAAAAGAGGCACAAAATTTATATATGGAATTATCTAGTGATGAAAATATAAAATCTTATATAAATTTATTTCATAGTGGATTTATAAAAAAAGATAGAAGTGTAAAAGAAATGGAAATATTGGAGTTTGGAGCCACAGAAGATATTAATAAAATATCTAGAAATAAAGGCATATGGATTACAACTCAAGTAGTAGAAGCTTCTTTAGATATTGATTTCGATATATTAATTACAGAACTTTCAGATTTAAACGGACTATTTCAAAGAATGGGAAGATGTTATAGAAGTAGAGATTGGACATATCAAGGCTATAATTGTTTTGTTTTTAATGGTGGAGAAAAAACTACAAATGGAATAGGTAATATAATAGATAAAGAAATATTTAATTTATCAAAAGAATCACTAAGAGAAATAGACGGAGAGATAAGTGAATTGGAAAAGATAAATTTAATTAATAAAATTTATTCTACGGAAATGCTAAAAGATACAGAGTATTATAAAAACATATTAGATGCTATTCACTATATTAAATTAATAGAAACAAATGAAAAATCAAAAAGGGAAGTAGATAAATTATTTAGAAATATAGAGTCAAAAGATATTATTCCACAAGTTGTTTATGAAAATAATAAAGAAATAATTCAAACAAATATAGATATATTACAAAAAAAATATGAAAAAAATATGAATAATTATGATAGAAAGAAATTAAAAAAAGAAAAGATTTTGGCTAAATTAGCTATTGATGATTTTAAAGTACCAGTTAGGTTAAATCTTATCCATAGAGAAAAATTAGAAACTATAAAAATAACAGACTATAATTATTTAGAAATATTAGACTGTTATTATGATAAAAACATTGGGATAAAACATGATAAAGATAAAGTAGTTAAAGATAAAGATAAGCAGGAAGAAGATAATTTTTTTTAGTATGATGAGGTGATAATATCAAAGAGATAACAGGAGTTATGGTTTATTATTATTTTATATGTAAAAGAAAATTGTGGTATTTTAATAAAGATGTAAATATGGAATTTAATAGTGAGTTAGTTGAAATAGGAAAAGTAATTGATGAAAATTCTTATAGTAGAGAAAGAAAATCTATTATGATAGATGAAACTATAAATATTGATTTTATAAAAGATTGGAAAATAATTCATGAAGTAAAAAAATCTAGAAAGTTAGATATAGCTGGTAAATGGCAACTTAAATATTATATTTGGATTTTACGAAATAAAGGGTTAATAGTAGAAAAGGGAATAATGGATTATCCTTTATTAAGGAAACGAGAGGAAATATTTTTAGATAAAAAAGAAGAAATTGAGTTAATTGAGGTTTTAGAAAATATAAAACTAATATTAGAAAGTAATTTGCCACCAGAAGTAATTAATAAAAATTTTTGTAAAAAATGTTCCTATTATGAATTATGTTATATATAGGAGGGTAAGATGTGGGCGAAACATTTTATATAATAAATGATGGAGATTTAAAAAGAAAAGATAATAATATAATAGTTAAAAATGTAGAAGGTAAAGAAAAAAATTTAAAAGTAGAAATAGTCGATGAGATATATTTATTTGGAGAAGTAAACTTAAATACAAAAGTATTGAATTTTTTATCACAAAATAAAATTATAGTTCATGTTTTTAATTACTATGGATTTTATAGTGGAAGTTTCTATCCAAGAGAAACAAATATAAGTGGATATTTATTAATTGAGCAAGTAACTTTATATAAAGAATACGAAAAAAGATTAGAAATAGCAAAAGAAATTATTAGGTCTGGTTCATATAATATATTTAGAAATTTAAGATATTACAACGGACGGGGAATAGACTTAAAAGAAAAACAAGATGATATT
>CAMIZH010000048.1 GCA_946403255.1 uncultured Peptoniphilaceae bacterium
GTGACTTTTATCTAAATTCATAGCATCTAAAATACTTGTGTGATAATAAAGGTCTAATACTGCCTTTTCCACCACTTCTGTATTATTTGAGTTTAAAACTGTGTATTGACCTGGATGAAATGAAACTCTAAGATTATTTTCTTTAATTTTTTCTCCAAGTTGTTTAAATCTATCTTTATAAACTATTAAATAATCAAGATATTCTATTGCAAAGTCTCCAAAGGGAATTAAATCTGAGGATATTCTAAATAGTTTAATATCATTTTTTATATTATATTCTAAAATATTTTCCAATGAATCTAAATTGTTTTCTATTACCAATTCTAAATTCTCTTTAGATAAATTCTTCTTTAAAACTTTTTTAAAAGAATAATCTCTAAATCCAAGAGGCATACAAGCATATCCTATCATTTTAATGCTCCTTTTATACTCTTACTAATCTTCTTTTGCCCAATCTTTTGAATATTCAACAGCTCTATGCCATCTATTTAATTTTTTACTACGCTCATCATCATTCATATTTGGTATAAAAATAGTAGAATTTTTTTCTAAATTTTTAATTTCTTCAAGTGTCCAAAACTTAGATGATAGTCCGGCTAAAAATGCCGCTCCCTTTGCTGTTGTTTCTAAAAGTTTTGGTCTTATAACTTCTGTATTTGTTATATCAGATTGAAATTGCATTAAAAAATTATTTGCACTTGCTCCACCATCTACTTTTAATTTTCTAAGTTTTTTATTACTTTCTTCTTCCATAACTTGAAGTACATCACAAGAAAGAAGTGCTATTGATTCTAATGTTGCACGAATTATATGATATTTATTTACTCCACGAGATATTCCAACTATTGTTCCTCTTGCATATTGATCCCAATAGGGAGCTCCTAGTCCTGTAAATGCAGGGATTACATAACAGTCGTGAGTATCTTTTACTTTTGTTGCCATATATTCAGAGTCCTCAGCTGAATCAATTATCCTAAGTTCATCTCTTAACCACTGAATAGATGAGCCTGCGACAAATATTGAACCTTCCAGTGCGTAGGTTATTTTTCCATCTATTCCCCAAGCAATTGTACTTAAAAGTCCTTTTTTAGATTTTATAGGTTTATCACCTGTATTCATCAAAAGAAATGCACCTGTTCCATAAGTATTTTTGGCATCGCCTTGTTCTAAACAAAGTTGTCCAAAAAGTGCAGACTGTTGATCTCCTGCTACTCCTGTTATATCTATTTCATCTCCAAAAAATTTTGATTTTGATTTACCAAAATATCCCGATGAATCTTTTACTTCTGGTAACATTTCTTTTGGAATATCTAAAAGATTTAAAATATCTTCATCCCATTTAAGTTCTTTTATATTGTAAAGCATAGTTCTTGAAGCATTTGTATAGTCTGTTGCATGAACTTTTCCACCAGTTAATTTATATATCAACCAAGTGTCTATTGTTCCAAAAAGAAGTTCGCCATTTTCTGCTTTTTCTCTTGCTCCTTGAACATTTTCAAGTATCCATTTTATTTTTGTAGCTGAAAAATATGCATCTAATAATAATCCCGTTTTAGATTTTATAATGTCTGTATATCCTTCATTTTTTAAATAGTCACAATAATTTGAAGTTCTTCTACATTGCCAAACTATAGCATTGTAAATTGGTCTTCCAGTTTTTTTATCCCAAATTACTGTAGTTTCCCTTTGATTTGTAATTCCAATTGAAGCTATTTCTTCTGGTTTTATATTTGCTTTATTTATTGCTTCTACGCAAACTCCTATTTGAGTTGACCAAATTTCATCTGCGTCTTGTTCTACCCAACCTGGTTGCGGGAAAAATTGTGTAAATTCTTTTTGTGATGCTGAGACAACTTCTCCTTTTTTGTTAAATATAATGCATCTATTTGAAGTTGTTCCTGAATCTATTGCCATTATGTATTTTTTCATTTTATCACCTTATTTAAAAAGAGTTGAGATTTTACTCTCAACCCTATATTATCAGTTTTATTTATCAAAATAAAGTTTATGAATTATAAACTCATTTTATATATTTCATATACATCTTCTTTTGAAAGTTCTTTAAATCCTTTTACATTTCCATTTTTATGTTTAATTGTATTTGATGCCATTTCTTCTAAATGTTCTTCATCTATTCCAACTTCTCTAAGTGACATTGGAATATGCATTTCATCTTTAAAGAATTTTTCTAAAGCATCAATTGCTTTATTTGCATCTGCAAATTTATCATCAGTTAATTCTATTTCAAAAACATTTTTACCAAATGTTCTAACTTTTTCAACTGTTTCATCATCAAGTATATGTCTTAACCAGTTTGGTGTAAGAAGTGCAAGTCCTACTCCATGAGTTATATCATAATATGCTGAAAGTTCGTGTTCCATTGCATGAACTGACCATTCTTGAGTTTTTCCAGTTGCAAGAAGTCCATTTATAGCCCATGAGTTTGCCCACATAATATTTGAACGTGCTTCATAATTTTCTGGATCATTGTATGCAATTGGTCCAAATTTAATCATAGTTTTTAAAATACCTTCTGCAAATCTATCTTGTAAATATGCTGAATCATCTACTGAAAAATAATTTTCCATTGTATGACTCATTATATCTGCTGTTCCTGCTGCTGTATGATATTTTGGAACAGTATATGTGAATTCTGGATTCATAATTGCAAATTTTGGTAAAACTTTTGGAGATCCCCAACCAAGCTTTTGTTTTGTTTCAAGATTTGTTATAACTGAACCTTTGTCCATTTCTGATCCTGTTGCTGCAATTGTTAAAATAGATCCTATTGGAAGTGCAGATTTCACTCTTTCTTTTCCAATTACAATATCCCAAGGATTTGCATCTGTAAGTGCTGCTACTGATATTAATTTTGCACAGTCAATAACTGATCCTCCACCAACTGCTAGGATAAAGTCAAGATTATTTTCTTTTGCAAGTGCTGCTCCCTTTATTGCTGATTCAACTCTAGGATTTGGTTCGATTCCTGGCATATCTACAAAAAATATATCATTTTCTTTTAAGTTTTCTACAACTTTATCATATAATCCAGTTTTTTTAACTGATCCTCCACCATAACAAAGTAAAACTCTGCTACCATGTTTTTTTATTTCTTTTGATAATTTTTCTAATCCATTTCTTCCAAATAAAATTTTTGTACTCACTTCAAAATTAAAATCTTTCATAAAAAACCTCCCGTTAAATTCCACTTTCATTCTATTTTCTATATACCCACTAAGAAAGTTTCTTTCTTATTTTAATACTCCATCACTTTTACATTATATTAAATAAAAGATATATATAAAAGAAAAAGAGTGCAAAGCGCACTCATTTTTTATAAACCTTTTTTAATTGTTCCATCACTTGGATCTAATGTTATGATATCTCCAGTTTTAATTTTAAATGTTGCATTATGTGCTCCAACTACTGTAGGAATTCCAAGAGTTACTCCAGTAATTGCTGCATGAGATGTATAACCTGCTGCTTCTGCAACTATTCCTGATGCTTTTTCAACATAATTAATTATATCTCTATCTGTTGATGTAGTTACAATTATATCTCCATCTTTAAAATCTTTTATTAAATCTTCTACAGAATTTACAATTACTGCTTTCGCTGTAACTTTTTTATCTCCCATTCCAGTTCCCTTGCAAAGTATTTCTGCAATAGTTTGAACTTTTATTAGATTTGTTGATCCTGCAAGACCTACTGGAACTCCTGCTGTTAAAATTACAGTATCTCCAGGCATTACAAAACCTTCTTTTAAAGAAGTTTCTATTGAATTTTCAATTACATCATCAGTATTTTTATGATTTGGTACAAATACTGATTTAACTCCCCATTCAAGAGAAAGTTGACGTCTTACTTTTTCAGAAGTTGTAGTTGCTATAATCTCCGACTCTGGTCTAAATTTAGAAATAGATCTTGTTGTATCACCAGATGTAGTTGCAGTTATAATTGCTTTTGCACCTAAATCTCTTGCAATAGTACAAGTACTTTTTCCTATAGCATTTGTTGTTGTATTTGAAACTTCTTCCATTCTTCTTTTTAGTAAATCTTCATAATCAATAGAGCTTTCAGTTACTTCTACAATTTTTCTCATAGTTTTTACAGCTTCAACTGGATATTTACCACTTGCTGATTCACCAGAGAGCATAACTGCAGATGTTCCATCAAGAACTGCATTTGCAACATCAGTAGCCTCTGCTCTTGTTGGTCTTGGATTTCTCATCATTGAATCAAGCATTTGAGTTGCAGTTATAACTGCTTTTGAACTAAGATTACATTTTTTAATTATTTCTTTTTGAGCAATTGGAACTTCTTCTGTTGGTATTTCTACTCCAAGATCTCCCCTTGCTACCATTATTCCATCTGATGCATCAATTATTTCATCAATATTTTCAAGACCTTGTCTTGATTCTATTTTTGAAATTATTCTTATGTCAAAATTATTATTATCTTCTAAAACTTTTCTAATTCCAAGAACATCAGATTTTTTTCTTATAAATGATGCTGCTATAAAATCTATATCATTTTCAATTCCAAATAATATATCAGCTTTATCTTTTTCAGTAAGTGCAGGAAGATTAATATTTGCATTTGGAATATTAACTCCTTTATGTGAAGATATTACACCACCACTTTCAACACTTAAGTAAATTTCTGTATCTTCTATTTTTTCTACTACAAGTCCTACAAGTCCATCATCGATTAAAACTTTTGAGCCTACTTCAAGATCTTTTGGTAAATCTTTATATGAAACTGAAATTATATCTTGATCTCCTAATATATCTCTTGTAGTTATAGTAAATTTATCTCCATCTTTAAGTTCAATAACTGCATTGTCCTTAAAATCTCCAAGTCTTATTTCTGGACCCTTTGTATCTAACATAATTGCTATTGGAAGATTCATTTCTTCTCGCAATTCTTTTATCATATCAATTTTTTCTTTATGATTTTCATGATTTCCATGAGAAAAATTTAATCTACAAACATCTAAACCTTCATTAAAAAGTTTTCTAAGCATTTCTTTATCTTCACTTGAAGGACCTATTGTACATACTATTTTTGTTTTCTTCATCTTATTCTCCTTAAATTGAAGTTATATTTAATACATCATTTACACTTCGGTTAAATTTCTTTTCAATCTTTAAAGCATCTTTTAAATCAAATACTCTAACCTCTCCATCAGTATATCCAATAGCAAATGACGCATTTTCTCTTAATGATTCTTTTACTGCTTTATTTGCAATTGTAGATGCAAGCATTATATCTACAACATTTGGTTTCCCACCTCTTTGAACATAACCAAGAACTGTTACCTTAGTTTCAATTCCTGTTAAATCTTCAAATTTTTCTGCA
Source organism: uncultured Peptoniphilaceae bacterium (assembly GCA_946403255.1). Lineage (GTDB taxonomy): Bacteria > Bacillota > Clostridia > Tissierellales > Peptoniphilaceae > Anaerosphaera. Next base: position 5,362 of record CAMIZH010000048.1, read on the forward strand.
AATTCTTCTGAACTTCCTGCTCCCTCAGCCATAATTATAATATGATATTTTTTTCCACGATTTCTTCTTACTATGGCTTTTTTTGCAACTTCTTCTATTGTTTCAATTTTTTCTGGAACTATAATGCTTTCTGCTCCAACTGCAAGACCTGAAAAAAGTGCAATATCTCCACAATCGCGTCCCATTACTTCTACAATATTTGCTCTTCCATGAGCTTCTGTTGTATCACGTATTCTTGAAACAGCTTCTGTTACAGTATCTACTGCTGTAAAAAATCCAATTGTATAATCTGTATAGCCAAGATCATTGTCTATTGATAATGGAATACCAACAACATCAATTCCTGCCTTTGAAAGATCCAAAGCACCTCTTAGTGAACCATCTCCACCTGCTACAATTACTTTATTTATTCCAAAAACTTCTAAAACTCCAAGGGCTTTTTTAAAACCTTCCTCAGTTCTAAATCTTTCGGATCTAGAAGTTCCAAGTATAGTTCCCCCTCGTTGAATTATATCTCCAACAGAAGATTCATAAAGTCTTTTTACTTTTCCATCAATTAATCCTTCAAAACCATTTTCAACACCATAAACTTCTGCACCTTCATAAATTGCAGTTCTTACAACAGATCTTATAACTGCATTCATTCCTGGCGCATCTCCACCACTTGTTAATATTGCTATCCTATTCATTTTGCACCTACTTAACTATTATTCTATTTGGATCATTTTCCAATATTCTAAGCAATTCTATTTTTAAATCTTCAAATTTTTCAAGGTCTATCCAGAGTCCTGGCTCTGTTCCATAAGATTTACCATCATCTTCTGAAAAAAGCACAACAGGAGTATTTCCTCTATAATCTCTTAAAATTGATTTAATTCCATTTACAATATTATTATTTTTTATTGAACTTATCTTTATAAATACCCTTTTATCTGAAGTTTCTCTAATCTCTCTTATAGAATCTACTATAATTTTTGTTTCGTCAACTTCTGAACCCTGTGCAGTTCCATTTATAAGAACAACTTTTCCACTATCAATAATTTCTTGATACTTTGCAAAAACATTTGGAAATATTATAAGTTCTAAACTTCCATACAAATCTTCAAATGTTGCAAATGCCATCATTTTTTTATTTTTAGTAATCATAGTTTTTTTAGTTTTTATTATTCCACCAATTTTTACTTTAACATCTTTGCTATATTTTCCAGTTCTATAATTTTCATTTAATTCTGATGTTGAAATATTTGCAATTGATTTTAAAATATTTGAATATGAATCTAGTGGATGTCCTGATACATAAACTCCTATAATTTCTTTTTCCATCTCAAGTTTCATTGATTTATTAAAGTCTTTTAAATTTGGAAGTTCTTCTCTTTTAGGAGCATTGTCAAAAAGTGAAAATTGTCCTTCAAGATTATTTTTTAAATTATTTGAAATATTCGTTATTATTTTTTCATAAACTGATAAATACTGTGCTCTATTTCCACCAAGAGAATCTAGTGCTCCGCATTTTATTAAAGATTCAACTGCTCTTTTATTCATAGCTGATGACTTATGTTCTTGAACTCTTTTAACAAAATCTTCTAAAGATTTAAACTCTCCATCTTTTTCTCTTAAAACAACTGATACATCAATTAAGTTTTCTCCCATATTTTTTACAGCTTTTAGTCCAAATCTAATTTTTTCATCTTCAACTGTAAATTTTTTAAAGGATTTATTTATATCTGGTGGTAATATTTCTATTCCTAGTCTTTTACATTCCTCAATATATAAAGAAACTTGATCTATATTTCCCATATATGAAGATATTTGAGCTGCCATAAATTCAGTTGGATAATAATATTTTAAATATGCTGTTCTATAAGCAACAACTGAATATGCAACAGAGTGAGATTTGTTAAAAGCATAATTTGCAAAATCTATCATTAAATCATATATTTCATTTGCAGATTTTTCATCTACTCCATTTGCAATTGCACCACAACATATTTCTTCGCCATTTTCATCAGTTTTTCCATATATAAAATTATGTCTTTCTTCTTCCATTACTGACATTTTTTTCTTAGACATTGCACGTCTTACAAGGTCTGCTCGACCAAGTGAATATCCACCAATTTGTTGAACTATTTGCATAACCTGTTCTTGATATACAATACATCCATAAGTTACATTTAGTATTGGTTCAAGTTTATCGTGTATATATGAAACTTTTAAAGAATTATGTTTTGATTCAATAAATTTTGGAATTTGATTCATAGGTCCTGGTCTAAAAAGTGCATTTGCCGCTACTAAATCCTCAAAAGCATCTGGTTTTAGATCCTTTAAAAAGGCTCTCATTCCCGATGATTCAAACTGAAATATCCCTAGAGTTTCTGCTCGACCAAACATACTAAGTACATCTTTATCATCAAGTCCCATTTTGGAAAAATCAACTTTTACACCATGATTTTCTTCTATAAGTTGTAATGCATCTCTTATAACTGTTAATGTTCTAAGTCCTAAAAAGTCCATTTTAAGAAGTCCAAGCTCTTCAAGTTCAATCATATTAAACTGAGTTGCAATTATTTCTCCATTTCTAGTTAATGGAACATATTCTGTTAATTCTTTTTCAGAAATTACAACACCTGCTGCATGAGTTGATGTATGTCTTGGAAGTCCTTCTACTTTTAATGCAGTATCTATTAATTTTTTAACTTCTAAATCTTCTCTATATTCTTTTTTCAAAGGTTCTGAAATCTCAAGAGCCTTTTCAATAGTCATATTTAATTCTGTTGGAATTTGTTTTGCAATATAATCCACTCGTCCGTAACTTAAATCAAGAGCACGACCAACATCTCTTATTGCTCCTCTTGCAGCCATCGTACCAAATGTTACAATTTGCGCCACATTATCTTTTCCATATTTTTCAATTACATATTCAATTACTTCTTCTCGCCTTTCGTAGCAAAAATCAATATCGATATCGGGCATTGAAACTCTTTCTGGATTTAAAAATCTTTCAAAAAGCAAATCAAATTGAAGTGGATCTATATCTATAATTCTAAGTGCATAGGAAATTATTGAGCCTGCTGCTGAACCACGTCCTGGTCCAACTACAATTCCATTTTCACGAGAAAATCTAATAAAATCCCAAACTATTAGAAAATAATCTACAAATCCCATATCAACTATTGTATTAAATTCATATTCAAGTCTTTCTTTTATTTCATCATTTATAACTTCATATCTTTCTACAAGTCCATCTTCTACAAGTTTTCTAAGATAAGTTACATTTGTATATCCCTCTGGAATATCAAATTTTGGTAGATGAAGCTCATGAAATTTTATATCAACATTGCATCTATCTGCAATTTTTTGCGTGTTTAAAAGAGCTTCCTCATTATTTTTAAAAAGCTCATACATTTCTTCTTTACTTTTAAGATAAAATTCATCTGATGGAAATCTCATTCTATTTTCTTCAGATACAATCGTTCCAGTTTGAACGCATAATAATACATCATGTGCATTTGCATCTTCTTTTTTTAAATAGTGAACATCATTTGTTGCAATAAGATTAAGTCCTATTTCTTTACTTAATATTTCTAAATCTTTATTTACATGGATTTGTTCTTTTATACCATGATTTTGTAACTCTAAAAAGAAATTATCACTTCCAAAAATTTCTTTATATTCTAATGCCGATGTTTTAGCACCTTCATAATCACCATAATTTAATTTTCTTTGAACCTCTCCACCTAAACATGCACTTGTTGCAATAATACCTTCACTATATTTTTTCAATATATTTTTATCTATTCTAGGTTTATAATAATATCCATTTATAAAACCTTCTGAAACTATTTTCATTAAGTTTTTATATCCAATATTATTCTCCGCAAGTAGTATTAAATGATATCTTTTTGAATTTTTATCTTTTTCTAAATAATCTCCACTAGATATATAGACTTCACAACCTAGAATAGGTTTTATTCTCTCTTCTTCACAGGCCTTATAAAAACCAATAGTTCCATACATATTTCCGTGATCTGTTAAAGCAATTGAATTCATACCAAGTTCTTTTGCTCTTTTTGGAAGTTCTTCTATTTTTGAAGAACCATCTAATAGAGAATATTCACTATGGACGTGCAAATGGACAAAATCTTTCAACTTTACCTCCAAATAATAAAAAAAGCCTTAATAAATTACTATTAAAGCTTTTTCATCTTATATTTCTATAAAATTATCTTCTACTAAATTTACTAAGCTTTCAATAGCTTCATCTTCATCAACACCTACAGCGCTTATTGAAACTTCTTCTCCACAAAATGCGCCAAGGGACATAATACCAATGATACTTTTTCCATTTACACTGTCTCCATGTGCTTGTAGAGTGATTTCAGAACTATATTTATTAGCCGTTCTAACAAACAGAGCCGCTGCTCTTGCATGTAATCCATCTTCATTATTTAATGTTACCGTTTTTGTAATCATTATGCTCACTCCTTAATTCGCTTGCAATCTTTTTTATCTTATTTAG
>CAMIZH010000049.1 GCA_946403255.1 uncultured Peptoniphilaceae bacterium
TTTGTCTTTCTTCTTTAGAAATTCCCCAGAAATCTGTAAGTCCTGTTCCCATCATAAGTTTAACTGGTAGGAATGGAAGTCCTAGTGAAGCAGCATGAAGTCTTAACATTTCAACGTCTTGTGAATAATCTTCATATACTAATTCGCCAGCTTCAATTGATTTTCTGAATCTTCTAGATACATTTGTAAATCCTGAGTTAGCTGTATAACAGTTGATGTAAGCTTTTACAAGTCCTTCACCAATCATCATATCCCAATCTCCACCTGCTGGTCCTGCTTCAGCGATGAAGTCTTTTTTACCTTGACGTATAATTTCATATACTGCTGCATATGGTTTTCTGTTTGTTGTAAATCCACCAAATGATATTGTGTCGCCATCTTCTACAAATTTTGCGACAGCATCTTTAAGATTATAAATTTTACTCAATGTAATACCTCCTTCGTTTACATATCAAATATATACTAACATATTGTTTATATAACTAAAACATTATTAAATTTTAGACATATTTATATGGAACAATCAAAAACAATCCGTCCTTAATTGTCCCATATTTTATTTTAAGATCCAAAAACTAGTAGGAATACTCCCGCTGCTACTGCAGATCCGATAACACCAGCTACGTTAGGTCCCATCGCATGCATTAGTAGGAAGTTTGTTGGATTGTATTTTCTACCTTCAACTTGAGAAACACGAGCCGCCATTGGTACAGCAGAAACTCCTGCAGATCCAATAAGTGGGTTGATTTTTCCTCCAGTTGCATAATATAAAACTTTACCGAATAATACACCACTTACTGTTGCCATAACAAATGCAAACAGTCCAAGTCCAATAATTGCTAAAGTTTGAACTCTTAAGAATACTGTTCCGTCTGATGTAGCTCCAACAGTGATTCCAAGCATAATTGTAATAATATTCATTAAAGCATTTTGAGCTGTATCTGTAAGTCTTTCAACAACTCCTGATTCCTTAAATAAGTTACCAAGCATAAGCATTCCAAGAAGTGGAGCTACTGATGGTAATAATAGAGCTACGAAAAGTGTAACAACTATTGGGAATACAATTTTTTCTACTTTTGAAACTTTTCTTAGAGGAACCATTACAGTTTCTCTTTCTTTTTTAGTAGTTAAAGCTTTCATAATAGGCGGTTGAATCATTGGGATTAACGCCATGTATGAATAAGCTGCAACTGCAATTGGTGCTACTAAATGTGGTGCTAATGTATTTGTAACGTATATTGCTGTTGGACCATCTGCTCCACCAATGATACCAATTGATGCACATTCTTGAGGAGTAAATAATCCTGTTGCGTTAGCAACCATGAATGCTACATAGATACCAATTTGTGCTGCTGATCCTAACAATAATGATACTGGATTTGCTATAAGTGGTGAGAAGTCAGTCATTGAACCAACACCCATAAATATTAGACATGGGAATAGGTTAGATTTAACTCCACCATAAATTATTCTTAAAACACCTTGGGAATACCATGGATCTCCTTCTGCCATAAGTCCAGCTTCTGGTAAGTTAGCAAGTAACATACCAAATGCAATTGGAAGAAGTAGTAATGGTTCAAATTGTTTTTTAATCGCTAAGTACATAAGTATGAAAGAGATTAAAAACATTACACAATTTTCCCAGCCCAGGTGTGCGAAGCCTGAATCGGCTAAAATTCCTGATATTGCTGAAAATAAGTTCAAATTAATGCCTCCTAAATATTCTTAAATTACTTAACTTCTGCAAGAAGTTGGTCTGTATCTACAGTATCTCCTGCTTTAACTTTGAATGAAACAGTTCCTGCACATGGAGCAACAATTTCATTTTCCATTTTCATAGCTTCAAGAATAAGGATAACATCTCCTGATTGTACTGAAGCTCCTTCTGACATGTTAACTTTTAAGATATTTCCTGGCATTGGTGAAATAACTTCATTTCCACCTGTTGAAGCTGCTGCTGGTGCTGCTGCAGGAGCTGCTGCTGGTGCTGCAACTGGTGCTACTGGAGCTGCTGCAACTGGTGCTGCAACTGGTGCTCCGAAATCTGCCATTGAAAGAGATTTTTGAGCTCCTCCTACTTTTGCAACTTCTACGTCAAAAACTTTTCCATCTACTGTAACTTGATATTTCATTATTTTCTTCATCCTTTCAAATTTTAAATTTTATTATTTTTTTTCATTAATAGAAACTACTTGGTATTTACCATTTGTTTCTTCACTTACTGCTGCTACTATTGCAGCTACTAGTGCGCCATCATTCTTACCTGTTGCTTTTGGTGCTGCTTTTGGGCTAGAAGCTGGCTTTTTTTCTTCTTTAACAATTGAACCTACTACGGCTGAAGTAATTTTAATCATGATTGCTATTACAACTAAAGTTAAAAATACTATAGTAATTCCTGTTAACGAAATCATTAAAGCTTCACTTCCTGTCATGCTTGCTGATTCCCACATTATCTAACACCCCCTCATATGTATATTCCATATATTGGAACGAATTCCATCTTCAGATGTATTATAACAAAATAAGTTTACAATAGCAATAATTGTTTGACCTATTTTGTTCACTTTTAAATTCAAATTTAACATTAATTTATAATTTAAATCTACATATCTAACTTAAAGAATGAATTCTCCATATCCAAATTTTATTATATCCTAGTGGCCATTTTTAATAAAGCGATGAAAACGTTATATGTTTTTTTATTTTAAAATTTTTTATATTTAAAATAACTTTCACCATTATAATAGATGTAAATAATTATACTGATTTTATCTATTATCTACTCTAAGCTATAGATTTACTTATATATTTGTAAATTTAATCTTTTATTTTAGGCCAATAAGTGTTATTTTTTTTATCTTCAATGTATAATGGTTTTAATAATATATTTTATGGAGGTAATTATGAAAAAAACAACTTTTCTATTAGCTTGCGTTTTAGCTCTAGCTACTCTTGTAGGCTGTGGAAACAACAAAAAGGAAGTTAGTTCAGTAGATGAAAATGTAATTGAAGATTTAAAAATTCAATTTGTTCCATCTAGAGACCCTAAAGAAATTACTACTCAAACAGAACCTTTAAAAGCAATCTTAAAAACAGAACTTGCTAATGAAGGATATGATGTTAAAAATATTGATATCTCTGTTGGTACTAGTTTTGAATCAACTGGTGAAGCTTTAACAGCTGGAACTGTTGATGTTGGATTTATTCCAGGAAGTACTTACATCCTATATGAAGATGGATCTGATGTACTTTTAACTGCAACTAGAAATGCTCTTTCTACAGATTCAGATGATCCAATTTTTTGGAACAAAAACAAACCATCTAAATTTATAGAAGACCAAGCAACTTATTACAGAACTTTAATTCTTGCAGGACCTTCTGAGCAAGGACAAAAACTTGCAGCTAAAGTTAATAATGGAGAAAAACTTACTTGGGAAGATTTAGATAATGCTAAATGGTCTGTAATGGGATCTTCTTCTCCAGCAGGATATATATATCCTTACCTTTGGTTACAAAATGGTTATGAAAAAGGAATTACAGATTTAAAAACTACTGTTCAATCTGATTCTTATGCTTCAGCAGCAGCAAGACTTGCTTCTGGACAAGTTGATATTGTAGTTGGATATTCAGATTTACGTCTAGACTATGAAGATCAATGGACAGAAGAATTTGGAAGAGATGCATCTATTTGGGACGAAACAAATGTAATTGGAGTTTCAGACAAAATTTATAATGATACTATTTCAGTTTCAAAAAATTCTAAAGTTATGACTGATGACTTTAAAAAAGCACTTTCAAATGCTTTTATAAACATTGGTAATTCTGAAGAAGGAAAAGAAATAATTGCTATCTACAATCATAATGGATATCAAGAAGCTCATTCTGAAGATTATGACTCAGAAAGAGATGCTCAAAAACTTCTTAAAGAATTAAAAAACAACTAATAGACTTAATACTAAAAAATAAAGACATTTAGAAGCTAGCTAAGACTAAGGTTATACTTTTTCTTAGCTCTTTCTAATGTTAAGAAAGGTTATTTACTCATGATAAAATTTGAAAATGTTGATAAAGTTTATCCTGGCGGATTTAAAGCTCTTAGCAATATAAATTTAACTATTGAAGATGGTGAATTTGTTGCAATAATCGGTAGATCTGGTGCCGGAAAATCTACACTTATTAGAACTATAAATAAAATGCACGATATTAACTCTGGAGAACTTACTGTTGATGGAGTTAGTGTTAAAAATTTAAAAGGAAAAGAGCTTCGTCAATTTAGAAGAAAAGTTGGAATGATATTTCAATCTTTTAATCTTGTAGACAGAACAACAGTTATAAAAAATGTTCTTGCTGCCTTTGTTCCAGAGCTAGACCCTTTAAAATCTGTATTTGGAATATTTCCAGAAAAATATAAATTAAAAGCACTTGATTCATTAGAACAAGTTGATATTTTAGATAAAGCCTATGTGCGTGCCGATCAATTATCAGGAGGTCAACAACAAAGAGTTGCCCTTGCTCGTACACTTGCTCAAAACCCAAGTATTATTCTTGCTGATGAACCAGTTGCAAGTCTTGATCCTATAACTGCTAAACAAGTTATGGATTACTTTAAAAAAATAAATCAAAAGAAAAAAATAGCAATCCTAATAAATATTCACCATGTTGATTTAGCTCTTGAATATGCAGATAGAGTTATTGGAATTAAATCTGGTGAAATAGTTTACGATGGACCATCTTCAGAAGTAGATGAAGAAGTTCTGGCGAAAATATATGGCGAAAAATTAGAAGATTTAAACTTTAACGAGGAGGAATAATATGAGTCTTTTTGATAAAATATTTTCTCCTAAAAAACATACTTTACGTAGTGGAAAAGAAGTTTATGAAAAAAGATCAATAAATATAATTATAATTCCTTTAATTATTCTTATGTTTGCTCTTTCTATAAAAATAACTGGATTTAACTTTCATATGCTAAGAGAAAATGGAAGTAACTTCTTTATTATTTTAAAAGATCTTTTTAAACCAAATATGAAATATCTTCCAAATGTTATAAAACCACTTGTAGATACTATTAAAATGAGTTTTTTAGGTTCATTTTTAGGAGCTATCCTTTGTGTTCCCTTTGCATTTTTAGCATCTACAAATATGGTTAGTAATAAATTTATAAATTGGATTGTAAGAATTATGTTTTCTATAATGAGAACTATACCTACACTTGTAAATGCTCTTATTGCAACATATATTTTCGGACTTGGAACATTTGCAGGAACAGTTGCAATATTTATATTTTCTTTTTCTTATGTAGGTAAATTAACTTATGAACAAATTGAAACTGTAAATATGGGCTCTTTTGAAGCAATGATTTCTATGGGATATACAAGACCTATGGCTTTTATAAAAGGTGTAATCCCTCAAATACTTCCAGTATATCTTTCAACTGCACTTTATAATTTTGAAGGTAATGTAAGATATGCAGCAATCTTAGGATATGTTGGTGCTGGTGGACTTGGACTTCTTTTAAACGAAAATGTAAGTTGGAGAGAATACAATAACACTGGAACAATATTACTTTGCTTGTTAATAACAGTATTTATTATAGAAACTATTACTTCTCATTTTAGAAGAAAGTTAAACTAGAGGTGGATTATGTCAGAAAAAGTTAAATTAAAATTAAAAGAAGAACCCAACTCTAAAGCTTATATATTAACATCATCAATTATAATTCTTTCAATGTTTATATGGTCACTTACTGCTGTTCAAGGAAAAGATACTTCTTCTGGTGGTTTTACAATTGCACGAAATATTATTTCTGGAATTTTTCACCCAGATATGAGTCTACTATTAAACTTTACAAAACAAGGCGTTTTATATATGTTACTTGAAACTATTTGTATTGCCTTTCTTGGAACAATTATTGGAGCAATAATTTCAATACCACTTAGTTTTTTAGCATCATCAAATATAGTTCCTGTTCCTGTAAGTTTAGCTACTAGATTTTTAATCATGATAATTCGTACGATTCCATCATTAATTTATGGACTTATGTTTATAAAAGTAACTGGACCTGGACCTTTTGCAGGACTTTTAACTATGAGTTTTACTTCAATTGGTATGCTTACAAAATTATTTTCAGATACAATAGCTGATTTAAATAAATCAATACTTGAATCGTTATCAGCTCTTGGTTGTAACACTTTTCAAAAAATACGATATGGAGTTATTCCTCAACTAAAACCAAACTTTCTATCAACAACTATTTATAGATTTGATATGAATTTAAGAGATGCAACTACACTTGGACTTGTAGGAGCTGGTGGTATTGGTTCACCACTTATTTTTGCTATGAACTCTTATAGATGGAATCAAGTTGGAGCAATACTTCTTGGACTTATAATTCTTGTATTAATAATTGAGTTTTTCTCAACTAAAATAAGAACTAAACTTGTTAGAGGTTAAATAAAATGAAAATTTATTATACATCAGATGTGCATGGATACTTCTACCCTAGCGATTATTTAGATCGTGAATTTAAGGAAACAGGACTTCTGTGCGCAGCAAATAATTATAAAAAAGATAAAAACACTTTAATAATAGATGGCGGAGATATACTTCAAGGCTCCGCCTTTGACTATTATTTACAAAATAAAAAAGATTCAAAAACAATTGCAGAAATTATGTCTATGATAGATGTAGATTATTTTACAATTGGAAATCATGATTTCAACTATGGCTATGATTATTTAAAAGAATATATTACAAATCATTCTGGAAAATGTATCTGTGCAAATGTAGTTGATAAAACTGGTGAAATTCCTATATATGACCATGAAATTTTAGAAATTGAAAATAAAACAATTGGTATAATTGGTGTAGTAACTGATTGGGTTAATCTTTGGGAGAAAAAAGAAAATCTTACAAATTTTGAAATAAAAGATACTTTTTCATCTGCAAAATCTGCCTATGAAAAAATCAAAGATACTGACTATAAAATTTGTATATACCACGGTGGATTTGAAATAGATTTAGATACTCTTGAAAAAAATTCAGATACTGATGAAAATGTTGGTGCAAAAATAGCTAAAGAATTAGACCTTGATTTACTTCTTACAGGACATCAACATATGACCGTCCCTTCTAAAGAACTATTTGGAACACATACTCTTCAACCACCTGCAAATGCAGTTCAGTATATGCAAGTAGATATAGATTTTGAAAATAAAAAAACCACTTCCACTCTTTGCGATGTATCACCTGATGTTCGTGAAGATATATATGAAAAATTCTTAGATATTGAAAATGATGTTCAAGACTATCTTGATATTCCAATTGCAAAACTTGAAAAAGATTATCATCCAAGTGGAAAACTTGATATGGCATTAAATGGCTCTGAACTTGCTGATTTTATAAATAGTATTCAACTTGATGTTTCTGGTGCAGATATTTCAATAACTTCCTTTGCAAATGAAATAAAAGGATTTAATAAAATTATTACTATAAGAGATGTTTTAACAACTTATAGATTTCCAAATACTCTTGTAGTTCTTGAAATAGATGGAAAATCTTTAAGAGATGCACTTGAGCAAAATTATTCTTATATTGTTTATGAAAATAATAATTTTAAAATAAATGATGCATTTTTAAATCCAAAAGTTGAACACTATAACTTTGATTTCTTTTCAAATATTGATTTTATTTTAGACCTTAAAAAAGATATTGGAAATAGAATTGGTAAAATAGAATTTAATGGTAAAACAATAAATGACAATGACAAGTTTTCAATTGTTATGAACAATTATCGCTCTACTGGAGCAGGAAATTTCCCAATGTATAAAAACTTAAAAGTTATAAAAGAAATTAATATGGAAGTGTCTGAAATATTAATAGATTATTTTAAAAACAATTATTAGGTTTCTTTACACTTAGTTCTTATATGGGATATAATCTTAGAAAAGGAGGTTTTTTTAGATGAAAAAAACTATTATGTTATCACTTGCACTTTCAACAGTTCTTGCAACTTCTGTTTTTGCTGAAACAGTACCTTCTGGACAAAAAGTTACTCTTGATGAAAATGAAACAAAAGTACAGGGATATAATATTGACGGAAATAATTATTTTAAATTAAGAGATATTGCAGCACTTCTTTCAGGTACTGATGCATCTTTTAATGTAGATTACAATCAAAATAAAAACTCAATTGAAATAAGCAGAAATTCTAATTATTCAAAACTTGATTCTGACTTAGTTTATTCAGAAAACAATGAAATAAATAGTAAAAAATCTGCTCAAAAAGTTTATATTGATAATGAACTTATTTTATATGATGCTTATTTTATAAATGATAATAATTATTTTAAACTAAGAGATCTTGGTAAAACAATTGGTTTTTATGTTGACTTTGATGATAAAAGTAATACAATAGTTGTAAAATCAGAAAAGACTGATCCTCAAGACTTAATATCTAGAGAAACAGTTACTTTTAATTCTTTTGCAACTGCAACAGCTGCTCAATCAAATAAAGTTAAATTTAATGAAGTTAATAAATTAACTGCTGAAGATTTTACTAAAAAGCTTACATCAGTTGTATTATCATCAAGTGATAATAGACAGTTTTCTTCAAAATTAGAATATGATAAATCCTCTAATAATTTTACATTAACACCTAGAGAATTTAAATATAAAGGAGAAATGAAATTTAAGCCTTATTTAAGAGTTGAACAAGGCGATAAAAAAGAATTTTTCGATTTTTCTGATAATATAATAATTGATGAAATCCTAAAAGATTTTTCTAAAGAAGATGAACTTTCTATTTCAATGGGATATTATCTTGGAGATAGTAATCCATCAAACTTTAGAGGAATTTCAACTATAGAATTTATAAAGTAGTTATGGGTATAAAATATTAGGGAGGTAATTTAGATGAAAGTTACTAAAGATACAGTTATTGGAGATGTTCTAGTAAGTAAACCACAAGCAATTGGAACTTTAATGAGCTTTGGTATGGGTTGTGTTATGTGTCCTGCAAGTCAAACTGAAACACTTGAAGAAGCTTGCCTTGTTCACGGTATGGAAGTTGAATCTCTTGTTGATGCTATAAACAATTTACAAGAGCCAGAAGCATAATTCACAAATATAAGAATCTACTATTATAATGGTAGATTCTTTTTTTATGCTATTCTAAATATATATAGTAATACTATATATAACTTGAATACTTTTTTCTAAAAAGTTATAATTAAATCGAACTAAATAGTTATTGTTTTAGAAAAAGGAAGGGAAGATGACATGATAACTTTTTTCGCAGCACTTATTTTATTAATTGTCGGTTATTTCACTTATGGTAAATTTGTTGAAAAA
>CAMIZH010000050.1 GCA_946403255.1 uncultured Peptoniphilaceae bacterium
TTAAAGGTTTTTTAATATCTGAGAATTTTTCACCATTTATTGAAAGACCATTTTGTTCGATAAGTCTTCTACCTTCAGAATTTGTTTTAATAAGCTCGATTTGGCTTAAAAGTTCAATAACATTTTTACCATCTGCAAATTCAGATTTTGATATTTCTGTTGTAGGAATATTATCTGAGTCTGCTCCTGTTGTAAATAATGCACGAGCTGCTTCTTGTGATTGATTTGCTTTTTCTTCGCCATGAACAATTTTAACAACTTCATAAGCAAGTCTTTCTTTTGCTTTGTTTATATCAGCACCTTCAAGTTTAGCAAGTTCTTCAATTTCTTCCATTGGAACGAAAGTAAGAAGTTTCATAAATTTAATAACATCTCTATCATCAACATTTCTTAAATATTGATACATTTCGTAAGGTGGAGTTTTATTTTCATCTAACCAGATAGCTCCGTTTACTGTTTTACCCATTTTAACTCCATCAGCAGTTGTAAGTAGGCTAAATGTCATTGAATAAACTTTTTCTTGCTCAACTTTTCTAACAAGTTCAAATCCACCAATCATATTTGACCATTGATCAGAACCACCTAGTTGAAGTCTACAATTATATTCTCTGTATAAGTGTAAAAAGTCATAAGATTGTAATGGCATATATCCAAATTCAAAGAAAGTAAGTCCATCTTCAAGTCTGTTTTTATATGCATCAAAAGATAACATTCTATTTATAGTAAAGTGAGTTCCAACATCTCTCATAAATTCAAGATAATTAAGATCTAATAACCAGTCAGCATTATTTACAAATCTAGCTTTGTCTTCGCCAAATTCTAAAAATTTAGAAAGTTGGTTTTTAAAACAAGTAGCATTATGATCTATAAATTCACGTGTCATAAGTTTTCTCATTTCAGTTCTTCCAGATGGGTCACCAATCATAGTTGTACCGCCACCAAGAAGTGCAATAGGTTTATGACCAGCTTTTTGCATATGCATCATTGCCATAACTGTTAGGAAATGTCCTAGAGTTAAAGAATCAGCAGTTGCATCAAATCCAATATAAAAAGTAATAGGTTCTTTTTCTAAAAGTTCCATTAATTCTTCTCTATGAGTTACTTGGTCAATATATCCTCTTTCTTCAAGTACTTCTAATACGTTTTTCATTAAGTCCTCCTAAAATAAAATAAAAAAATACCACGTACTCCGAAAGGACGCATTCGTGGTACCACCTTTCTTTGCCGTAGCCTCTTACTATTTAAGCATAATTACTATAGACTCAGATACTGTAATTTCGGTTTTTCTATTTCAAAAAAAACTTACTGTATATCGTCAAAGTCTTTTATTTAGTTAAATGTATAGTACAATAGTTTAAATTTTTTGTCAAATGGACTATTAGAGTATTTCTATAAAAGTATAGATAAATTTCTAATATATATTCCATTAGAGATGTGATATAATGTATAAATTAATGAAATCTAGTACTTGAAGAATTTCAATTTTAAGTTTGGTGATATTATGCTTGGAGTAGATATTGTAAAGATAAATAGAATCGAAAAAATATATAATAAATTTGGAAATAAATTTTTAGAAAAAGTTTTTACAGATAAAGAAATTATATACATAGAGAAAAAGAATTATAGTATTGAAACAATTGCAGGGCTTTTTGCAGCAAAGGAGGCTCTTTCAAAATCAATGGGTACAGGAATATCTAAATTAACTTTTAAAAATATAGAGATATTTCACGATAAAAACAATGCTCCTTATGGAAAAGTTTACAATAAAATCTTTGATTTAAGTATTTCTCACGAAAGGGAATATGCTATTGCAGTTTCAAATTTTAGAGAAGAAATTTATAATGATGATATTGATGAATTTTTTAAAGTGTTAAGGAGGAGAAGTTTAAATTCTCACAAAGGCGATTTTGGAAAAGTTTCAATAATAGCAGGCTCAAAAGGTATGACTGGTGCAGGATATTTAGCTTCAAATGCAGCTCTTAGAAGTGGCTCAGGTTTAGTTTATAATATTGTTCCAGAAGATATTCTAGATATAATGAGTATAAAATATATTGAAGTAATTGCAAAAAGTTTTGAAAATATAGACTCTTTAATAGTATTTTTAGAAAATATGGATTCTATTGCAATAGGACCTGGTATGGGAATTGGAAAAAAAGAAGAAATATTATTAGAAGAAGTATTAAAGTTAGATAAAAATATTGTAATTGATGCAGATGGAATTACAAATTTATCTAGGAATTTAGATTTATTAAAAAATAGAAAAGAATATTCTACGATTTTAACACCACATAGTGGAGAGTTTTCAAGGTTATGTGGTTTAAGTGTTAATGAGATAGAAAATAATCGAATAAATATTGCTAAAGAATTTGCCCAAAAATATAGTTGTATTTTATTATTAAAAGGAAATAAAACTATTGTTACTGATGGTAAAAGGGTATATCTAAATAGAAGTGGAAATCCAGGAATGGCAACTGCAGGTTCAGGAGATGTTTTAACTGGAATGATAACTTCACTTTTAGGTAGAGGCGTTGGTACATATAAGGCGGCATGTTGTGGTTCTTATTTACATGGACGTGCTGGTGATTTAGCAGGTAAAGCTGTAGGACAAGAGGCATTAGTAGCCTCAGATATAATAAATAATATTTATAAAGTTATAGAGGAACTATATATAGATTTATAAAATATTAATAGTAAGGTGCGGATAGATATGTTAATCAAGAGAGGAGATATATTTTACGCTGATTTGTCGCCTGTAATAGGCTCAGAGCAGGGAGGCGTAAGACCGGTTGTTGTTATTCAAAATGATGTCGGAAATAAATATTCCCCAACAATAATAGTTGCGGCTATTACATCTCAATTAAATAAAGCAAAACTTCCAACTCATGTAAATGTTGATGCTAAGGGAGTGCCCCTTCCAAAAAATTCAGTTATTTTGTTAGAACAAATAAGGACAATTGACAAAAAAAGATTGAGAGAAAAAATCGGAAGATTTGGAGAAAACATAATGACAGAAATAGATGAATCTATAAAAGTCAGTTTGAATTTACGATAGTTGTACTACATAGTAATAGGTGTTAGGTTATTCTAACACCTATTTTTATATGTAAAAATCTAGCTTTTCATAGTATAATTGTAGAGGTAATCATCAGTAGTGTAGAAAACTAAAAAAGGAGTTAGAATGATAAAAAATTATAAAAATAAAATATTTGCAATTTTTATTCTTCTTTCAATTGTTTTTTCTTTTTATTTTGTAATAGGAAGAATCAATGCTGAAAAAGTTTATAAAAATTATGAAATATGTGCAGATTACGATGATTTTTCTCGTATGGCATTTAGTGAAAATAAAAGTCAGAAAAAATATTTTGAGGAATTAAGTGAAAATGCAATAACGACTATTACAGTTAATGAATCAACTATAAATTCTATGAAAAAAGATCCAACAAGTACTGTTGAAACTTATGTTGATGGAATGGATTTAGTTGTAACTGGTAGTGAAGAAGAACTGAATTTAATTAAAAATGGATTAGATTCATTAAAAGAAAAAAGAGAAATAGAAAATATTTCAAATAATAGAATTAGAATAAAGGGTAATCCTCAAGATTTAATTTATTTTAAATCAGATGCAATAGATGTTTATGGAAATAGAGTTGGCGATGATGGAAAACGTGGATCTATTTTAGAATATATTGGACTTGGATTTGATAGTAGAAAAATTGATGATATAAAAGATATTGAAAATATTCAAATTGCTTTGAGACCAACATTTTTATCGGACTATCAAGATTCTAGATTTACAATGGAAAGATATTTTAGCTCAATAGATGAGTTTGGAAAAAATCAAAGTTTTGTTATTTTTTCAGGAAAAGAATTTTTTAAAAATACTACTAAAGATGAGAACATAGAAAAAGACTTTATTAAAGAATTAAATAATAGAAAACTTTCTCTTGGAATGATTGAAGCATCAAACCAAAGAGGACATTTAAAAGTTGACGGAATTGATCCTATTGCAAAAAATAATAGTGTAGGAAAAATTCGTGCATTTACAACTTGGGATTATATTCAAACAGAATATGATTATAGTATTCCAGGACATCATGAAGGTGAAGAACTTACAAATGTTTATTACAGAGCTATTTCAGAAAGAAATATATCTGCTATTTTCTTAAAACCTTTTATAAAAAATGATAAAATGCTTTCAGATCCAGCGATTTATGGAAAAGTAATTGGTAACTTAGATACTAGACTAGAAAATAAAGGATATGAAAAAGGAAATATTAAACCTATTGGAAATTGGGATATAAATAATAAAATGAAGTTTCCAATTGCCATGGGAACTGTAGCTGCAGCTGTTATATTATTTGGAATAATTTTTGGACTTTCAAGTAATATGCAAATTGGATTATTCTTATTTGGTGCATTATTAAGTTTTGTTTTCTTTATATTAGGAAAAAAACAAGATTTTGGAAGTATGTTATTTAACTTAGGAGCTATTGTTACTTATCCATCACTTGCACTATGTATGGTTATGGAAAACTTTAATAATGCGAGAAAAAGAAAAAGGAATATATCATTTCCAAAAATATATCTACATGGTTTATTAACTTTGCTTTTTGCAATTTTAATTTCTATGATAGGTGCTTTAATGGAAATATCATATATGAGTGGAACAAATTATCTAGCAGAGTTAACTATATTTAGAGGAGTTAAAATCTCTCAATTATTACCATTATTATTATCAATATTTATTTTTGTTATATATGTTGGTTTTTATAGAAAAGAAATTACAAAACCAAAATTAGAAGTTAAAGAATTAAATAAAGTTTTAGATGAAAGTGTTAAGTTTTGGCAAGCAGGTTTAGGAGCATTAGTCTTAGTTATACTGGCATTATTTATATTAAGGGGTGGAAACACAAGTGCAAAGGTACCAAGTGTTGAGCTTTTATTTAGAAATATGTTAGAAAGCAAATTAATGGCAAGACCAAGAACAAAGGCTTTATTTATAGGATTTCCATCAGTATTCTTATTAATATATTTAGGATATAAAAAACGTGGAGAATTTTTAATTTTAATATTAACTATATTTGTTGCAATAGGACAAGCAGATATTGTAAATACTTTTTCTCATATTAGAACACCACTTAATATGAGTTTTGCAAGAATAGTGATAGAATTTTTATTAGCAGCTGTTTTAGGACTTATTTTAGTCCTAGTTGCAGAAATTATTATGAAAGGATATGACAAGTACATTGCGAAAAAGCTATAGGATTTTAGTTTCAGGTTATTTTGGATACAATAATATAGGCGATGAGGCCATTTTAAAAGGTCTTATAGATGGTATAAGAGCAAAGTCATCAGATGTAGATATTGTTGTGTTATCTAAAAATCCTGATTGGACTAGAGCTAAATACAATGTAATTGCTGTAGACAGATCAAATGTTTTTGATATTATTACAGCTGTTAAAAAGTGTGATATGCTTGTTTCTGGAGGAGGTTCTCTTCTTCAAGATGTAACAAGTAAAAAATCTATACTTTATTATCTTTTTATTTTAAAACTGGCAATGATTTTTAAGAAAAAAACATTTATTTATTCTCAGGGAATAGGGCCTATTAGTTTAAAGTTAAATAAAACTCTTACAAGGAGAATTTTAAACAAGGTTTCATTTATAAATGTAAGGGACAATCAATCGGCTAGAGTTTTAAAAGAGTTGGGCGTAGATCGAGAAATTTTAGTTACTACTGATACAGTTTTTGGAATTAATAAACCTTCAAAAGATGAAGGTAAAGAAATATTAAAAGATTTAGGAGTAAGAGAAGGTGTTAAAAATCTTGCTCTTACTATAATAGATTGGAAAAGTTATAGACAAAGAAGTGTTGATGAAATAGTTATTGCTGTAGAAAAAATTTTAGAAGAAAGGGATGTTAATGTTATATTAATACCTTTTTTCTATCATGTTGATTTAGATATTGAAACAGAGATTTATAAAAGATTAAAATCAAAATACGATAATATTTATTTAGTAGAAGAATATTTACACATAGAAAGATATCTTTCTTTAGTAGGAAATATGGATGTTATGCTTTCAATGAGACTTCATGGATTGATATTTGCAACTCTTATGGGTGCATATCCTATTGGAATATCTTATGATCCTAAGATTGATGGTTTTATGAAAGAATTAGATAGAATTCAAAATCATTATGTTGAAGATTTTAAAGGTGTTGAAGTGTCTAATGATATAATAAAATCACTTGATAATTTAGAAAGATTAAAAGCTGAAACAGATAAGTATTTAGAAAAGTTTTATTATCTTACAGATAGACATAATAATGCAGTTATAGAAGTATTAAAGAGGTGAGATATGGAAAAGGTAAGTATTTTTGGTGTAAATATTTTTAATATAGATTTTAACGAAGCTACAGAAATAGTTAAAAATTTTTTAAAGGAAGATAAAATTCATAAGATTTATACTCCAAATACAGAAATTGTAATGGAGGCAAGAGATAATGAAGAAATCAGAGCTATTATTAATAGTGGAGATTTAATAATAGCAGATGGTATTGGACTTATTTATGGATCAAGAATGAAGAAAAAACCTTTGAAAGAAAGAGTTACTGGTTTTGATATATCTATGGAACTTATTGATATTGCAAATAAAGAGGGATATTCATTATATCTTTTAGGTGCAAAACCAGGAGTTGCTAAAAGGGCGGCTGAAAATTTAAAAAAAGATTATCCTAATTTAAATGTAGTAGGACATCATGATGGATATTTTAAAGGAACACATATTGGAATGAAAAATCATGAGGAAGAAATTCAAGTTATTGAGGAGATAAATAGCTTAAAACCTGATATAATCTTTTTAGGTTTGGGATTTCCAAAGCAAGAATTATGGATAAATGAATATGCAAACAAATTAAACTCAAAGTTAATTATTGGAAATGGCGGCGTTATTGACATTATATCTGGTGATATGAAAAGGGCACCTGATATATTTATTAAATTAAATCTTGAATGGTTTTATAGATTAATTACAAATCCATCAAGAATAGCAAGACAAATGGCAATTCCAAAGTTTTTAATCTCAGTAATGTTAGATAAAAACGCTGTGAAGTGAGGGGGATAAAATTGAAAATTGATGAGCAATGCATAAACACCATTAGAATGTTAAGTGTTGACCAAATACAAAAGGCAAACTCAGGTCATCCTGGATTACCTTTAGGAGCGGCTCCTGCTGCTTATACTGTATGGAAAAATATGAATCACAATCCAAAGGATCCTAAGTGGATTAATAGAGATAGATTTGTTCTATCAGCTGGACATGGTTCATCATTACTGTACTCATTATTACATTTATTTGGATATGGTCTTACAATTTCAGATTTACAAAACTTTAGACAATTAGGATCAAAGACACCAGGACATCCAGAGTTTAAACATACAACAGGAGTAGAGTGTACTACAGGACCACTAGGTCAAGGTATTTCAATGTCTGTTGGTATGGCAATGGCAGAAAAACATTTAGCTGCCATGTATAACAAAGACATAGATATTATAGATCACTACACATATGTATTATGTGGAGATGGAGATTTAATGGAAGGTATTTCCAACGAAGCTTCATCACTTGCAGGAACATTAGAGCTTGGAAAATTAATAGTATTATATGATTCAAATAATATTACTATTGAAGGATCTACTGACCTTGCCTTTAGAGAAGATGTACTTAAAAGATATTCTGCTCTAGGTTGGCAAACAATTGTTGTTGAAGATGGAAATAATGTTGAAGAACTTTTAAAAGCATTAGAACAAGCAAAAGAAGATAAAATTCATCCAACAATGATTGAAGTAAAAACTAAAATTGGATTTGGTTCACCAAGAGAAGGGCTATCAAAAGCACATGGAGAACCACTTGGAGAAGATGGAGTAAAAGAAACTAAAAAATACTTTGGTCTACCAGAAGATGAAGATTTTTATGTATCTGAAGAAGTTAAAAATAACTTTGCAGAAATAAATAAAGACTTAGAATTTGAATATGAAAAATATAAAAGAATTGAAAAAATATATGCAGAAAAATATCCTGAAGACTATGAAAAATTAATTAAATCTTTTAAAGGTGAATTTGATTTATCATTTTTAGAAGATGAAGATTTTTATAAATTTGACAAGGATATGGCAACAAGAGCATCATCAGGAAAAGCACTTAATAAAGTAGCTGAAAATTTCGAATTTTTATTTGGAGGATCTGCAGACCTTGCACCATCAAATAAATCAAATATGGATAACTCAACTAACTTTAGTGCTATAAATCCAATTGGAAATAATATTAACTTTGGTATTAGAGAACATGCTATGGGAGCAATAGTAAATGGTATTATGCTTCATGGTGGACTTAAATCTTATGGAGCTACTTTCTTAGTATTCTCAGATTATATGAAGCCAGCTATAAGACTTTCAGCGCTACAACAAATAGCACCAATATATATTTTAACTCATGACTCAATTGGAGTTGGAGAAGATGGACCAACTCATGAACCAATAGAACACTTAGCAATGCTTAGATCTATTCCAAATAATATTGTTTATAGACCTGCAGATGCTTGTGAAGCAGCAGTTGGTTGGAAAGTTGCAATGAATTCAAAATCAACTCCAGTATGTCTAATACTTTCAAGACAAAATTTACCAAATCTTGAAAATTCATCATTAGATGCAGCAAAAGGTGGATATGTAGTTAAAAAAGAAGAAGCTGAACTTAAAAAAATAATTATAGCAACAGGTTCAGAAGTTTCAATAGCTATAGAAGCAGCTAAAGATGATAAAAATACAAGAGTTGTATCAATGCCTTCAATTGAATTATTTGAAGCACAAACTTTTGAATATAAAAATAGTATTTTACCAAAAGAAATTAAAAATAGATTAGTAGTTGAAGCAGCAACATCTTTTGGATGGCACAAATATGCTACTGAAGAAGGAAAAATTCTTTCAATAGATGAATTTGGAGCATCAGGTCCAGGAAATGAAATATTTAATTATTTTGGAATAACTGCTGAAAATATTAAAAAAACATTAGAACAAATGTAAATAAAAAAGAAGTTGGT
>CAMIZH010000051.1 GCA_946403255.1 uncultured Peptoniphilaceae bacterium
AGGTAGGAATTATATTAGGTTCTGGCCTTGGTGACTTTGCAAATAATATTGAAAATAGTATAGTAATAGACTATTCAGAAATACCTGGTTTTCCACAATCAACTGTTGTAGGTCATTCAGGAGAATTAATTTTTGGAGATTTAGAAGGTAAAAAAGTTGTAGCTATGAAGGGAAGAATTCATTTCTATGAAGGTCAAGGAATTGACAAGACAGTATTTCCTACAAAAGTTTTATGTGAACTTGGAATTAAAAATCTTGTAGTTACAAATGCAGCTGGTGGAGTTAATGAAGAATTTACACCAGGAGATATTATGATAATTCGTGATCATATTAACTTTGCTTCAACAAATCCACTTATTGGACCAAATGAAGATGATAAAGGACCAAGATTTTTAGATATGACAGAAGCATACTCTAAAGATTTAATAAAAAAAGCAAAAGAAACTGCTAAAAATTTAAATATGGATGTTAAAGAAGGAGTTTATATGTGGTTTACAGGACCATGTTATGAAACACCAGCAGAAGTTAAACTTGCAAGAATTTTAGGCGCAGATTCAGTTGGAATGAGTACAGTTCCAGAAGTTATAATTGCAAGACATAGAGGCGTAAATGTTCTAGGATTTTCTTGTATAACAAATATGGCATCAGGAATTTTAGATCAACCACTTGATCATAAAGAAGTTATTGAAGTTTCAAATAGAATAAAAGATGACTTTGCAAAATATGTAAGAGAAACTATAAAGGTGATGTAATGAATATTTATGACATTATTGAAAAGAAAAAACATTCTGAAGTATTAACAAAGGACGAAATAAATTACTTTGTTGAAGGATATACAAATGGAACAATACCAGACTATCAAATGTCAGCACTTTTAATGGCAATTTGTATTCAAGGACTTGATATTGATGAAACTTATAATCTAACAAATGCTATGTTATATTCTGGAGATACAATTGATTTATCAGAAATCAAAGGTGTGAAAGTGGATAAACATTCAACTGGTGGAGTAGGTGATACTACTTCTTTAGTGTTAGGACCATTAGTAGCAGCTTGTGACTTACCCTTTGCTAAAATGAGTGGACGTGGGTTAGGTCATACAGGTGGAACTTTAGATAAACTTGAATCTATACCAGGAATGAATATTAACCTTACAATGAGCGATTTTATCAATAATACAAATAAGATAAAAATGGCAATAACAGGGCAAACTGGAGATGTAACTCCTGCAGATAAAAAGATATATGCTTTAAGAGATACAACTGCAACAGTAGACAATGTATCATTAATATCTAGTTCTATAATGTCTAAAAAAATTGCAGTAGATACAGATGCTCTTATTCTTGATGTAAAAGTAGGATCTGGAGCCTTTATGAAAAATGTTGAAGAAGCTGAAAAACTTTCAAAAATGATGGTTGAGTTAGGTCATAAATTTGGAAGAAGGACAGTTGCTGTTATTACAAATATGGATGAACCATTAGGACTTGCAATTGGAAATTCACTTGAGGTTATAGAAGCAATAGATACGTTAAAAGGTCAAGGTCCAAAAGATTTAACAGAACTTTGTCTTGTACTTGGTGCTAAACTTTTAGTACTTGGAAATAAATGTGAAAATGAAGAAGTAGCAAGAGAATTGTTACAAGAAAAAATAACTAGTGGTGAAGCTTTAAATAAATTTAAAGAATTTGTAAGACTTCAAGGTGGAGATGCTTCTTATATTGATGATGTAAATAAATTTAAATTATCAAGTATAAAAAAAGAAGTATATTCTGAAAAAGAAGGATATGTAAAGAGCATAAATGCATTGGGAATAGGTGAGGCTTCTAAAGACTTAGGGGCAGGACGTGAAACAAAAGATTCTATACTAGACTTAGGCTCAGGAATTATGTTAAATAAAAAGATAGATGATTTTGTTAAAAAAGGTGATTTATTAGCAACTATATATACAGAAAAATCAGAAGAAATAGAAGATGTTACTAAAATGATTATAGATTCTTATGATATAGGTGAAAAAAATAAAGAAGCTTATAAATTAATAATTAAGGAGATTTACTAGTGATAAATTCAATGGATATAATTGGATTTGTTTATACTGCAATAGCTCTTTTAGTTGCAATTATTCCCCACGAAATAGCTCATGGATATGCTGCTTATTTACTTGGGGATGATACAGCCAAAACTGATGGCAGATTATCTTTAAATCCTTTAAATCATATAGATCCAATTGGATTATTGTCTATGATTTTTTTAAGGTTTGGATGGGCGAAAGCAGTACCAATAAATTCATCTAAGTTTAAAGGAAATAGAAAAAAAGGAACTTTAATAGTTGCTTTAGCAGGAGTATGTACAAACTTTGTATTGGCCTTTTTATTTTCAATACCTTTTGCATATTCCTATTTAAAAGGATATAATATTGCTAATTTATTTCAAGAGATACTTTGGTACAATGTTATGCTTGGTGTGTTTAACTTAGTTCCATTACCACCATTAGATGGTTCAAAGGTTGTAGCAAGTTTATTGCCAAGTGATGTAGAATATAAGTTTTATAAATATGAAAAATATTTTTATATAGTATTAATAGCTTTAGTTTTCTCTGGAACTATTAACAAACTTATATCACCTATAATTTTAAAAATTATAAATACAGCGTATTTATTTGGAGCATGGATTGTATGGAACGTATTGAATATAATATAAATATAGAAACATATGAAGGTCCAATGGATTTGTTAATAGATCTTATTAAAAAAAATGAGATAGATATTTATGATATACCAATCCATATTATAACTGAACAATTTGTAGAATATATTAGGGAGGCTAATAAGGTTAATCTTGAACTAACAAGTGACTTTATATTAATGGCCTCCACTCTTATTGAAATAAAGTCAAAAATGCTTTTACCAAAGTTAAAAGTTGAAGATGACGAAATAGAAGAAGATATAGATCCAAGAGATGATCTTGTTCAAAAAATAATTGAATATGAAAAGTATAAAGAAGTATCAAAACAACTAAAGAAATCTGCAAGTTATGAATCAAAAGCATACTATAAATTACAGGAAGATTTCGTAAGTATTGAAGATTTAGATCTTTTAAAAAATTGTGATATAGATTCTCTTTCAAAGGCTTTTACAAATTTGATTTTAAAGAAGAATAAGAAAGAATATGTTGAAAAGATACGAACAGATTCATTTCCAGTAGAAAGAGCAACATTTCTTGTTATTGAAAAATTAAAAATAGAAAAAGAATTTTTATTTTCAGATCTTTTAGATGTAGGTTCAGATATAAATGAAATAGTATCTTATTTTTTATCAATTTTAGAATTAGTAAAGATTGGATCTATTTTTGCAAATCAATATAATGAATATCAAGATATAAAAATTGAAAGAAGAAAGGAGTTTTCTTTTGAATAATGATAAAATGAAATCAATTATTGAAGGAGTTTTATTTGCTTGGGGAGATCCAGTAGATGTAAATGATTTGAAAAAAATATTGGACATAAGTAAAAGAGAACTATTAATTCTTCTTGATGAAATGAATGAAGATTATAAATCAGAGGATAGAGGACTTCGTATTGTAAATACAAATGATACTTTTCAATTAAGCACAAAACCAGAAAATTATGAATATATAAGCGCTTTTGTAAGTGATAAAAACAAAAAAAACTTATCAAATGCAGCTCTAGAAACTTTGGCCATAGTAGCTTATAAGCAACCAGTTACAAAGATTGAAATAGAAAATATAAGAGGTGTAAAATGTGATGGAACATTAAAAGCTCTTAGTGATTTTGATTTGATTGAGGTAGTTGGTAAATTAGATAAAATTGGAAAACCTAATATTTATGAAACAACGGAAGCATTTTTAAAGAAATTTGGATTATCTTCAATTGAAGATTTACCTGAGTTAAAAGAAAATGAAGAGATTCAAACGAACTTTTTGGAGGAAAAATGAGATTACAAAAATATATGGCACATGCGGGAGCAGCATCTAGAAGAAAATCAGAAGAGTATATAGCTGAAGGTAGAGTAAGAGTAAATGATGAAATAGTTACTGAACTTGGCTATAAAGTTGATGAGTATAAAGATAGAGTTTATTTAGATGATAAAAGACTTAAGATATCAATAGACAATGTTTATGTTGTTTTAAATAAACCAATGGGAATAGTTTCTACTGCAAGTGATGAAAAAGACAGAACAAATGTAGTAGATTTAATAGATATAAATAGAAGAATATATCCAGTTGGAAGACTTGATATTGATACAACAGGTATTATTCTTTTAACAGATGATGGAGATGTAACAAACAAACTAATGCATCCAAGTAAAGAAGTTCCAAAAACTTATATAGCAACTGTAGAGGGAACTCCAAAGAAAAATGAACTTGATATGCTTAGACGCGGCGTAAAAGTAGGACGTGAAAAATTTGCTCCAGCAGAAGTAAAAATATTAAAAAGTTTTGATGATGATAGTATTATAAGTGTAACTATTCACGAAGGAAAAAATCATCAAGTTAAGTTGATGTTTGAAAAAATAAATCATCCAGTAAAAAAACTTAGAAGAATTTCAATTGGTGAAATTGAGTTAGGTGGTTTAGAAATTGGAAACTATAGATATTTAACTAAAGAAGAAATTAGTTATTTAAAGAAATTAAAATAAGGTAAAAATGATAGTTAAAAGTAGATATTATGAAGTTATAAATGAAATAATAGAAAAAATAGATATAGATGGTAAAGTTTGTGTAGATTGTACTTTAGGAAATGGAAATGATAGTTTAAAAATTCTTTCAAATATGAAAGATGGTTTTTTATATGGATTTGATATTCAACAAGAAGCTATAGAAAATTCTAAAAAACTTTTAGAAAAAAATGGATTTAGCAATTTTAAATTAATAAAAGACTCACATTCCAATTTGAAAAAGCATATAGATACAAATGTAGAACTAATCGTATATAATTTAGGATATTTGCCAAAAACGGATAAAAATATTATTACAAAACCTGACACAACTATAGCTTCAATAGGAGAAGCCTTAGAACTTATATCGGGTAGTGGAGTGATAATAGTAGTATCTTATTTAGGACATAAAGGTTCTTATGGTGAAAGATATGCTTTAGACGCTTATTTATCCAAGTTAGATCAAGATAAATACTTAGTAGAGAAAAGAGAGTTTTTCAATCAAGTAAATACTCCCCCTGTTGTCTATTTAATAAAAAAGAGGTGCTAATATGAAAATAGCAGTAATAGGAGCAGGACCAGCAGGAATGATGAGTTCGTATTTTGCTTCAAAAAATAGTGATGTAACTTTATTTGAAAAAAATGAAAAGTTAGGAAAAAAACTTTATATAACAGGAAAGGGAAGATGTAACTTAACAAATAGTAAAGATATATCTGAATACTTTGATGAAATTCCTAGAAATGAAAAGTTTTTATATTCTGCATTATATTCTTTTTCAAATATTCAAACTATGGAACTTTTTAATGAATATGGTTTGAAATTAAAAGAAGAAAGAGGAGATAGAGTATTTCCTGTAAGCGATAAATCTTCTGATGTAATAGCAACATATTTAAAAATGCTAAAATCAAACAATGTAAATATAAAATTAAATACTGAAGTTACAAATATTAAAAAAGAAGAAGATATATTTACAGTTGAAACTCTAGATGGAGATTATGAATTTGATAAGGTAATAATAGCAACAGGTGGAGTTTCTTATTCAGCAACTGGCTCAACAGGAGATGGACATAAATTTGCTAAAAAATTTGGAATGAAGGTAGAAAGATTAAAACCAGCTCTTGTTCCAATAGAACTTAAAGATGATTTTCTTGAAGAAGTTCAAGGATTAGCACTTAAAAATGTATCTTTAAAAACTTATCAAAATAATAAATTAAAACATGAAGAGTTTGGAGAATTATTATTTGCTCATTTTGGAATAACTGGACCTATTGTATTAAAAACTTCTAGTGCTATAAATAGACTAAAAGATGTAAAATTAACAATAGACTTAAAACCAGCTCTTGATGAAAAAACTTTAGAAAACAGAATACTAAAAGATTTTGAAAAGTATTTAAATAAAGAAATTAAAAATTCATTAAATGAATTATTACCAAAAAGATTAATTCCAATGGTTATTGATCAATCTGGAATTGATGAAAAAAAATCAGTAAATCAAATTACTAAAGAAGAAAGAATGAATCTTATAAGAGCTATAAAAGATTTTTCAATTAAATTTAAAAGTTTCTTAGATATAAATGCAGCAATTGTAACAAGTGGTGGAGTTGCTGTTTCAGATATAGACCCATCAACTATGGAGTCTAAGAAAGTGGAAGGATTATATTTCTGTGGTGAAGTTATTGATGTAGATGCTTTTACAGGAGGATATAATATTCAAATTGCAAACTCAACTGGTTATATTGCAGGAAGTAGTGCAGCGGAGTAATTAACTTCTTGTTCTTTTTCTTATAATAAGGTATAATGTCTTAGATAAGACGTGTTTCTTAAAGGGATTTATAACTATTTGTTGAAAAATAAAAGATATTTTAGGTCACTTAAGGGTGATCTTTTTTTATAGTGGAGGTAAAATGTACGCAGTAGCAATTGATGGACCTGCAGGAAGTGGTAAATCTACAATTGCAAAGCTTCTAGCTAAAGAATTAAATATTTCTTATGTAGATACAGGAGCTATGTATAGAGCCATTGCCTTAAAGGCTAAAGAAGAAAATTTAGACACAGAAGAAAAATTAAAAAACGAACTTGAAAATATAAAAATTGATTTTCAAGATAACAATATTTTTTTAGATGAAAAAGATATATCCGATGAAATTCGAACTGAAGAGATATCTAAATTGTCTTCTAAAATTTCAAAATATCCTTTTGTTAGAGAAAAACTTGTTTTAATCCAACAGGATATAGCGAAGAAAAAACCTGTCGTAATGGAAGGTCGAGATATTGGAACTGTAGTGCTTAAAGATGCAGATTATAAGTTTTATTTAACTGCTTCTATAGATTCTCGTGCTATGAGAAGATACAAACAAAACCTTGAAAAAGGAATAGATATAAGTCTTGAAGACATTAAGGCTGAAATTATTCAAAGAGATGATAATGATAAAAATAGAGAGCATTCTCCGCTTAAACAAGCTAGTGATGCAATTCTAATTGATAACTCAGATTTATCTTTAAGGGATAATGTAGACAAGATGCTAAGTGTTATAAGAGGTGAATAATGCTTTATAAAACATTGCAAGGAATTTTCTTTGTAATATTTAAAGCTCTTTATAGAACAGAAGTAATTGGGCTTGAAAAAGTTCCAGAAGATGAGAGAATAGTTATTTGTGCAAATCATAAATCAAACTTAGATCCAATTTTGTTATCATCAAACTTTAAAAGACAAATTCATTGGATGGCAAAAAAAGAACTATCAAGTAATTTCTTTATGAGATGGTTAGTTGATACATTAGGTGCTTTTTTTGTTGATAGAAATTCAGCTGATATAAAAGCTATGAAAACAGCAATGCGACTTTTGAAAGAAAAAGAAATTGTTGGAATATTTCCAGAAGGAACTAGAGTAAAAGAAGTTGACTTGGCAAATGCAAAGTCAGGAGTTGCTCTTATAGCTCATAGAACTAAATCAGTTGTTGTGCCTTGTTATATTGATGGAAATTATAAAATTTTCAGAAAAATGAGGATTATTTTTAGAGATCCAATAGATTTAAAAGAGCTACCAAAACAAAGTAGCGAGGAATATGAAATTATATCGCGAAATATTTTAAGTAGCATATATGATATTTCAGAAATAGGTGATTGATATAGAAATTTATCTAGCAGACAATGCAGGATTTTGTGGTGGAGTTAAAAGAGCTGTAGACTTGGCATTTAAAAATGCAAAAAAAGGTGTTTATAGTCTTGGAGATTTAGTTCATAATCCACAGGTAATAGATGATTTAAACAAAAAAGGTGTTATTAATATTGATAGTATTGATGGTGTTAATAATAGTAAAGTGATTATTAGATCTCATGGAGTTCATAAGAGTATTTTAGATAAATTAAGAGAAAATAACAATGAAGTTATAGATTGTGTTTGTCCAAAAGTTACAATGATTTATAAAATTGTAAAAGAACACTATGAAAATGGTAAAAATATAGTTATAATAGGAAATAAAAAACATCCTGAAGTAATAGGAATAAATTCTTACTGTGAAGACAGTGCTACAATTGTAGAAAATGAGGAAGATATTAAAAACTTACCTTTAGAAAATATAGTTGTAGTATCACAAACAACAAATAATATAAAAAAGTATAAAAACCTAATAAATCTAATAAAAGATGTTCAAAAAGATGAAGTTTTGGTTTATAATACTATATGTAGTGCAACTAAAAATAGGCAGCAGAGTACTGAAGAATTGTCAAAAAATGTTGATGCAATGATTGTACTTGGTGGAAAAAAATCATCAAATACTAAAAAACTTGCAGAGGTTGCCAGTTTGCACTGTGAAAATGTATATTTAATAGAGTCGATAAAAGACGTTGAATATAGCGATTTAAAAAAATTTAATAAAATAGGTATTACCGCCGGTGCGTCCACACCTAGTTCGGTAATCAAGGAGGCTGTTAGTAGTATGGAAAATTTTGACAACAATGAAATGATGATGGAAGCAATTGAACAATCTTTTAAGAGAATTAGAAGAGGAGAAGTTATTGAGGGTGAAGTTTTATTTGTAAACCCAACAGAAGTAATGGTAAATATCGGATATAGAGCCGATGGAATTATTTCTAAAGATGAACTATCAAACGACACAGATGTAAAAACAACTGATCTTTTTCAACCAGGAGATACTATCCCTGTTTATGTAATGAAAATGGATGATGGTGATGGTAATGTTGTTCTTTCTCACAAGAGAGTAGCAAACATGAAAGTTCTTGATGATGTAGAAGAAATGTTTAATAACAAAGAAAGAGTTAACGTAAAAGTTAAATCTGTTGTTAAAGGTGGACTTACTGCAGATCTTAAAGGATTAAATGCATTTATTCCTGCATCTCACGCATCAGTTAGATTCCAAAGAGATTTATC
>CAMIZH010000052.1 GCA_946403255.1 uncultured Peptoniphilaceae bacterium
CACGAAGTGCTTCTGCCCAACGAGATGTTGAATCCCCCATAAGAGCTACGTGATATCCCATATCTCTGAAATATTCCGCCATTGTAACTCCTGTGTAGATTGAAGCTTCACGAGCCGCTACTGGCATATTTGAAGTGTTGGCAATAAGAATAGTTCTATCCATAAGAGGCTTTCCAGTATTTGGATCAATTAGTTTTGGAAAATCTTCAAGTACTTCTGTCATTTCATTTCCACGTTCTCCACATCCAATATATACAATAATATCTGCATCACAGTATTTTGCAATTTGATGTTGAGTCATTGTTTTTCCAGTTCCAAATCCTCCTGGAATTGCAGTTGTACCACCCTTTGCAATTGGGAAAAATACATCAAAAACTCTTTGTCCTGTTACAAGAAGTCTATCTATAGGTAATCTTTCCTTTGCTTTTCTTGGTACACGAACTGGCCACATTTGATACATCTTTAATTTATGAATATTACCATAATCATCTTCAACTTCTGCAAGGTCAGTTTCTATATTATATTTTCCATCTTCAAGTACAGATATAACTTTTCCATTTACTCCAATTGGAATTAATAATTTATGAGTTATAACTTCTGTTTCAGGAACAGTACCAAAAATTTCTCCCTCTGATACTTTATCTCCTACTTTTATAGTTAAATTTGTATCCCAAAGTCTTTCTTCATCAAGTGAGATAAGCCCAATTCCCTCAGGCATAAAATTTCCATGTTGAGCTTTAATCTTATTTAATGGTCTTTGAATTCCATCAAACATATTTGAAATCATTCCTGGTCCCAGTTTTACAGAAAGAGGTGCTCCAGTTGAAATAATTTCTTCATCTCTTCTTAGTCCTGATGTTTCTTCATAAACTTGAACTGTACCTAGATCTCCAGTTATTGAAATAACTTCACCTATTAACTTTTTGTCTCCAACGACAACCATTTCTCTAAGTTTAAAGTCTTTCATATTTCTTCCAATAACAACAGGTCCATTAATTGCTTTTATATATCCATTGTTCAATTTTGTTCACCTGCTTTTTTAAGTGTAAAGTCTAAAAGTTTACCAATATCATATTTTCTATCATTTATTTTTTCTTTTAATGATGAATCAATATTATAAGTTTCTTTTTTATCAGATATTGTAAATCCACCAAGAAGTCTTTCATCTAATTCTTCATAGATTAAATTTATTTCTCTATCCTTTACCATTTCATTGTATATATCAAATAATCTTGTTTTATCTTTTGCTAGAACTCTTAATATATATTCTCCATCATCTAATTCTTCAAGAAGTTTTGAAAATTTTTCTTTGTAAAAGACTATATATTCTTCACTTTGTGTAAACTCTACAACTTTTTTTTCAAGTTCTACAACAAACTTAGCTCTTAGTTCTTCATTTTTTTGTAATTCAGAAATTCTTTTATCTTCAGATACCTTTGCTAAAATTTCATATTTTCTTTTTTGAGCAAGGTTTACTCTTCTTTTTATAGTTTCTTCTGAACTTTTTTCAAGTTCTATTTTCTTATTTTCTTTTTCTTCATTACATCTATCTTTAAATTCTTGTATTTTTTTTGCACATTCAACTTCTTTAGTTTTATAAACTATTTTGTTAAACATTTCCAACTTATTTTCTAGTAAAATCATAATTTATCCCTCATTATCCTACTTTAACTCCAATAGACTCTTTAATATATCTAAGGATAAAGTCCTTGTCTTCTAATCCACCTTTGTCAGGTATAGTTACGACTAATGGGAGCTTTTTTGATAGCTTTACTTTTATTACTTCTTCTTCTATTTCCTTAAAGTCACTTTCTGTTAATATAATAATTCCATAGTTTTCTTTTTCCTTATAGACTTTAAAGTTATCTTCTAGCTCTTTTATACTATTACAATAGATCCCTTCAATTCCAGCAAGACGAATACCTGCTAGAATATCCATACTTCTTGAAATTATAATTGATCTCATTATAATCTTCCAAGAATAATAATTGAGATAATAAGTCCGTAAATAGCAATACCTTCTGCAAGTCCAATAAAAATTAGAGTTTTACCTAAAAAAGAAGGGTCTTCAGATACAGCTCCAATTGCAGAAGAACCTACACTACCTACAGCAATACCAGCTCCAAGTGCTGCAAGTCCAGTAGATAATGCTGCTCCTAAAAATCCCATACCACTTGCTGATGGGTCAGTTGCTCCAGCAGCTTGTACTGCTTGTGGCACAATTGTAATAAGTGCAAAAGCAATAGTTGGTATAAATGCAAATAAGTTTACTCTCATAATTCTTTTTAATTTCTTTTTACTAGCTTCTGTTCCTTTATATACAAGATAAAATCCTGATCCAATTGTTAACAAAACAATAAGTGATGATAAAATTAATATTTTTTCCATTATTTATTCTCCTTTAATTTTACTTTTGCAGGAACAAATTCATATCCGTCTCCTGTAAAATATTTACTAAAAAGTTCGTAATATTCAAGTCTTAAACTTTGAATAAATACAATTAAACCTTCAAGACCAATTATTATAATATTTCCTATTAAAAGTACTATAAAGTTTCCTGGCTTATTTCCAATCATTTCTCCAAGAGTTTGAAATGCAAGGAAAAGTCCAACGTGATTTATAGCAAAAGCTCCAACTCTTATAAATGAAATAATATTACTTAATATTGAAATAAGAGTTTCAAGTAGTGAAAATGAGCCTTCTATATAATAACCACTTTTATCATTATTTGGATAAGACACTTTTTCTCTAAATATCTTTCCATAAAGTGGCTTTTTAAAAATCATCATTACTAAAGCAATTAATATAATAATTCCTGCAACTCTATTTGGAACAAGTCCCATATTTTTTACTAAATTAAGACCAATATTTATCATTGCTAAAAATATAAGAAAACCTGCTACTCCATCTTTTCCAAAAATCGCTTCTTCAACTTCATCATTTCTCATTTTATTTACAAAACCAAGTAAATATGAAATCACAAGAAGTATTACTCCAAATCCTACTGATATTGCAAGAACTTCATTTATTTGTTCAAAGGGTCTCATCCATATTGCAGGAAGTATTTCTTCTGAACCAAAAACTGAGCCATATAAAATTCCAAATACCATAGATGAAAGCCCTAGTCTTCTAAGAAGTGCACCAAAAGCATCATTACCTTTTTTCGATAAAAGTAAACCACCTATGAAAAATATTGCCCCTTGACCTAAGTCCCCAAACATTGCTCCAAAAAGAATCATATATGTGATCCCAAGGAAAATAGTTGGATCTAGCTCTTTATAGTTCGGTGTTCCATACATTTTTATTAATAGTTCAAAGGGCTTAAAAAAATTTCTATTTTTAAGTTTTGTTGGAGGAGTAACTTCCATTTCTTCAGGAGTCATAAAATCAACTGAAATTCCCTTGTACTTTGATAAGCTCTCTTTCATACTTTCTTCATCAGATATCCCAATCCATCCTGATAGATAAAAGTATTTATTTGATCTTGCCATAGATTTTTTTACATCTTCTATTTTTTCATTTAAAAGCATTCTAGCAAGAATTTTTTTAACTCTTTCTTCATCATTTTTTATAAGATTATCTCTATAATTTTCAATTTCTTTTTTTTCTTTTAAAAGTGCTTCTTTATCACTTTTCAGTGATTTTAAAATTTCCTCAGCAGTTCCAGTATGACGTCCTAAAATATCAACATCTGCCCAGTTTAAACTTTTTAAAACTCTATCAATTTCATTTGAAACTTCCATAGGGTAAATTGCAAGATACACTTCATTTTGCTCATAAGTTCCTGTATGAAAAATCATAGCCAAAATATTCCCATAATTTTTCTTTAATCTAAATCTTGCTTCTTTATCTAAAATACCAAATCTTGCTTTAAAGTATTTTAAATTTTCAAGATCAGATAAATCAATTTGAACATTTTTAAATAAATCATAATTATTTTCAATTCCTTGAGTTACAGAAATTTCTTTTTCAATACTTTTAAGTCTATCGATTTTAATTTTTAAATCTTTATAGAAATTTTCAAAATCATAATTCTCTATATTTCCATCAATATACTTATCTTCAACTTCTGAAAAACCAAAGAAATTCATTAATTCTTTCGCTCTTTTTACAATTAGTTCTTTTGAACTATCTTTTTCAAAGGGTGAAACATAATTAAGTTCAATTGTTTTTTCAAGATTTTCTTCACTTTCAAGATTAAAAGCAAAAGCATTTGAATCAATCTCTAGCTGAGCATCAATTATATTTACAGACTTTGATTTTAAAATGTCGATAATGACTGAATCCATATAGGAAAGTTCTCCTACTATATTCATCATTTTCATCTTTTCAACAGCCACTAAATCTCACTTCCTTTATAACTTCTTACCAAGTATTTAAGTGTTTCCTCAAAGGAAATATTAAACCTTGTAGTTTCCATAATTGCACCAATATCTTTTACTTCATATTCCAATAAGAATATATAAGAAAGCATCTTTCCAATATTAAAAGTGCTCTTTGAAAATTCTTTCTTAGCAAGATAATACAAATATCTATTTGACCTTCTATCCATATAAATGTCTGTTTTATTACCTTCAAATAAAAAATTATAATCTGTCTTTTTAATACTATTTACAAAATCATCTAAACTATTTAAATAACAAAGCTCTTTAAGCTCATCATATTTAAAATCGCAGCCACCTAATATACAAAAGTTAATTAGTTCTTCTGGTAAAAGTTTGTAATACTTCACTCCACGATATATCCACATAATATTTAAAAGGTCTATTTTTCTTCCAAGAAGTTCTTTAACACAAATTTTATCTTCATCTGAAAATCCCTTTGCAGCCTTTACAAGATTTGAATAGTAAAGCTTATCCAAGTTCATTTCCATATAAAAAAGTATTACATCATTTTCTTCATTCTGATAAGATTGAAGCACTTTGTAATACTTAGTGTTTCGGAGCTTATTTATAAATGTCGGTATATCCATATCAGAATCAAGTTTGAAATTAGAATCTTTATTCATGACAAGTAATTTAGAATCCAAGTCATAATCTTTATCTTTTCTTTGTAAAACTCTTAATACCTTTTTAATATCTGCAATTTCATATTCATATAAAAATCCATTTGCAAATTTTTTATAGTCATCAGTCATAAAATAAGACATTTTTTTAAGTTGTTTTATTTTATACCTTTGCATATTTAATTCTGCCTCTGAAGAAGTCATATGCTCTTGAAGTTCATCACCAATTTGTGAATTTTCCTTTAAATATTTTATTATGTTAGAAACATCATCAATATGAGCTAGTTTTATAAAGTCCTCGTCTTTTAATAAGTTAGAATACATCTTGTCTATTTTTGAATTTACAGCTGAAAATCTAACTATTCCTCTCATTATACTGTCCTACCTAAAATAAATTTTTCAAAAGCAGCTTCTATAAGCGCCTCTTTATTTTCATCATATAATTTATCAACTTCTTTTAAAACTTCCTCATTCTCTTTTTTTCTAATACTGGCTTCACTTTCAGCAGCCTTTACAATTTCATCAAATTTTTCCTGCGCAACTTTTTTTGCATTTTCATTTGATTTATTTTCCATCTCAGTTAAAAGAATTCTTAAAGATTCTTTTTCACCTTCTATCTCTTTTTCTGTCCTCTCTACAATGTCTTGTGTTTTTTTATCGATATCTAAAATACCTTCAATTTTATCCTTCAAAATATCCCTTCTTTCTAATTTGTTTAAGGGTCTTAAATTACGTTACAATACTTTATACCACTTCCATAAAAAAATAAACCGCTGTAATCCGCATAAAAAGACATTTTATCAAACTTTCAAGAAACTTTTACCACACCATCACACTATAGTTATATACAGAAAAATTAATTCATAATTTTAGTATAAATTTCAGCCTAAAAAAAGAGCAAAAGGCTATATATAGTTATTCTATATATAGCCTTTTGCTCACCTTATTTATCCTATTTATTTAAACTTTTATTTTAAACTTGTTTTATTGATCTTTAATCTAATTCATATAAGTCATGAGATTCAATAATTGATATTATTTTTTCTGCATATCTTGGATCCGTAGCATATCCACACTCTTTTATTGCATAAGCTGCCTCAGTATAATTACTAGCATTTCTAACCTTTTCATACCTATCCGCTTCACTTATTAACTGTCCATAATGCTTAAATGATTCTTTCATAGAATGATATTCTCTAAAAGGTTGCTTTACTCTAACCTCCACACCATTTACAAATTCACTTGTCATCATATTTTGCTCTAATTCATTTTTATTTGCCTTTATTCCAAAATAATTATTATACTCCCTAGAAAGTTCTGAAGTTCCCCAACTACTTTCAAGAGCAGATTGTGCCAAAACAACACTTGGAAATAATCCATATTTTCTTCCCGTTGAAACTGCCAAAGGTGTTGCTGATTCTAAATATTCTTCTCTATAATCATTTACAACATAGGAACCTCTATTTTTATTTGTAAATAATAATACAATTGAAAAAAATAAAAAAATAAAAATAAATGCCATAAATAAAATCATATTTAATAAAGCCTTTTGTTTTTTCTTTTTCTTTGAAACTTTTCTACTCATCAAAACTCCTTCTAATAGATGTATTGTCTATATTCATTTCAGTTCTGTACTTTGCTACAGTTCTTCTTTTTATATCAATTCCATCTTTTATTAAAATTTCTACTATTTTTTGATCTGATAATGGTTTCTTTTTGTCTTCATTTTCAATTAAAATTTTTATTCTTTCTGAAATAAAATCCTTTGATATACTTTCTCCACTATCTTTTCCACTAATTCCACTTTGGAAAAAATAATTTATTGAAAAAATTCCAAAACCACATTCTAAATATTTATTTTTTGATACTCGTGAAATAGTTGACTTCGAAAGTCCTGTTATTTCCTCTATATCCTTTAATTTCATAACCCTTAAAGATTTTCCAAATATAAAAAAGTCTCTTTGAAATTCAACTATTGAAAATATAACTCTTTGAATAGTATCACTTCTTTTTTCTATACTTTTTATTAAAAAATCTGCTGAATTTAATTTTTCTTCAACATAACTCTTTGTATCTTTATCTAAATCACCATTTAATAAATTTAAATAATAATTATTTATATATAATTTAGGAAGATAATCCTCTCTAAATTTAATACTTAATTGAGAATCAATAACATCAACAAAAAAATCTGGAACTATATATTGAATTTTATTACTTCCATTTAAAAAACCTGCCGTTGGCTTTGGATTTAAAGACTTTATAATATTAACCTTAGTATTTAATTCCTTAATACTTATATTTAATTCTTTTGATACTTCACGAAATTTATTTCTTGAAATATCATCTAAATATTTTTTTATAATCATATTTAAAATTTCATCATCTTTATCAACTTGTCTTAACAAACATTCTTCAAGAGTTGAAGATGCTATTCCAATAGGCTCAAACTTTTTTATGTCATTTAATAATTTTTCTACTATATGTAAATCTGCATGTAATTTATCTGCTATATCTTTTATATCTAACCTTAAATATCCATCATCATCAATATTTTCTATAATATAGTATCCAATAATTATTTCTTCTTTAGATAAATTTAAGTACAATAATTGTTCCTTTAAAAAATCAGAAATAGTTTCTTCTTTTTTTATATAATTCTCAAAATTGTCTTCTTCTGATAAATTGTATTTTTTTGAGCCAGTTAATTTTGATGGTTTATATTCTAAAACTACATTTTCTTCAAATTCTTTTTTTATAAATCCTTCCATATCACTTGCATTTAATTCTAGAAGATTTATTGCATTTATAAGATTTGCTGAAAGCTTTAAACTTTGCACTTGATTTAATTCTAAATTTAAACCCATTTTTATCACCTTAAATATTATATCATCTAGAAATTTAAAATTTCTAAAGAAAAGTTTAAGTATTTCTTAAATTGCATTTATCTTAAAAATTGATAGAATGTTAATTGAATTAATATATATTTTTAGCATACATAAAGTTAGTAATTAGTATAATTATTTTAATTTAAAGGAGAAAAATAAAATGTTAAGTAGAAATTATAAATCAGCTACTGGTGAAGGTTGGTATGGTAGAGTAGATAGCACTGAAGATTTTGATGCTTTTAGATGGCATCAATGGGTTGAACTTATTGATTTAAATGACGAAGAATTAAAACCTTTTGAAGGACAACTAGGTTTTGTCTTTTTAGGTTTTAAAAGTGATTATGGAATTCAATTAAATAAAGGACGTGTAGGTGCAAAAAATGGACCAGAAAACATAAGAAGCGAACTTTCAAATAAACCTTGTACCTTTTCAAAGGAATTAAAACTTTTTGATGCAGGAAATATTGAAATTGGCTCATCAAGTTTAGAAGAAGCACAAGATGCACTTGCAGAAGCAGTTGATAAAATATTAAGTTTAAATTTATTTCCTATAATTTTAGGCGGTGGTCACGAAACAGCCTTTGGGCATTATAAAGGTCTTATGAAAAACTTAGAATCTGTTGAAAATCCTCCAAATATTGGAATTATAAACTTTGATGCTCACTTTGATATAAGACCTTATCCAAATGGTGGAACATCTGGTACAATGTTTAGACAAATTCATGACCTATGCCTTGAAAAAGAAATTCCATACAATTATTTCTGTCTAGGAATCCAACAACATAGTAACACAGTTAGTCTTTTTAAAACTGCTGAAGAATTTGGAGCAAAACATATACTTGCAAAAGATTTATTAAAAGATGATTATTATTCAACATTTGAAAAATTAGATGATTATATAAGAGAACAAGAACATATTTATATAACAATTTGCTCAGATGTATTTTCATCAGCTTTCGCACCAGGTGTAAGTTCACCACAACCGCTGGGACTTGATCCTGAAAGAGCTATAATACTTTTAAAGCATATACTTACATCAGGAAAAACAATCAGTTTTGATATCGCTGAAGTCTCACCAAAGCTAGACAATGATAATATAACTGCAAACCTTGCATCAGTAATAATATTTACACTTGTTGCAACACTTGCT
>CAMIZH010000053.1 GCA_946403255.1 uncultured Peptoniphilaceae bacterium
CAGGTGCTGTTGTAAATGCAAATGATAGTGTAATGTATTTTCAAGAAATTGCAGGGCCTTATGGAAGTTTAATATGGCATTTTTTAGCAATATTAATTTGTTTTATAATAATGGTTGGTGGGATTTCTAAGGGAATTGAAAGAGTAAATAAAGTTATGATGCCAGCATTTTTCTTTTTATTTGTAGCACTTGCAATAAAAGTGTCAACATTAGAAGGTGCTAGTGAAGGATATAAATTTTTACTTAGTCCAGATATAAATAAATTAAAAGATCCACTTACTTGGATTTACGCATTGGGACAAGCTTTTTTCTCACTTTCATTAGCAGGAAGTGGAACTTTAGTATATGGTTCATATTTAAGTAATAAAGAAGATGCGCCAAGGTCTGCAAAGTTTACAATTTTATTTGATACATTTGCAGCAATTCTTGCAGCAGGAGTTATAATTCCTGCAATTTATGCTTATAATATTGAAACAACTGGCGGACCAATATTAATGTTTGTAACTATGCCAACAATATTTAAAAATATGGCAGGTGGAAAAATTTCATCTATAATATTTTTTGGGGCAGTTTTATTTGCAGGAATAACTTCTTTGATTAATTTATATGAAACATCAGTTGAACTTTTACAACAAAAGTTTGGTTTTTCAAGAGTAAGAGCAGTTTTAATTATATTAACTTTAGGATTTTTAGTTGGAATATCTTTAGAAAATGCAGATAATTTAGGAGCTTGGATGGATGCTTTAAGTATTTATGTAATTCCTCTAGGTGCGCTTTTAGCAGGAATTATGTTTTCTTGGGTACTTTCAAAAGAGTTTATTCTTGATGAAGTTTCAAAGGGAAGAAGTAAAAGAATTGGAGATTCATATTATATAAAAGTAAAATATTTATATTGTGGAGTGACATTACTTGTATATATTTTAGGACTTATATTTGGAAGTATAGGATAGTTTTGATTGGAACTATCCTTTTTTTATGGAAAAATTAAAAACTTTAGAAGTATTAGTATTTTATATTGAGGAAAAGGACAATTATATATATAATGGTATTGATAGAAAAGAATAAAGAGGTGTACTAATGAAAGTTTCGATAATCCTAGCGGCAGGAGAGGGAACCAGAATGAAGTCAAAGACTCCAAAAGTATTACACGAAATACTTGGAGTACCAATGCTTGAGTACGTTGTAAATAGTTCTAAAAACTCAGATGTTGAGAAAGTATGCGTTATAATAGGGCATAAGGCTGAAAAAATAAAAGAGAAATTTTCAAATGAAGAAATATCTTTTAGAGAGCAACCTATGGGCGAAGATAAACCATATGGAACTGGTTACGCAGTAAAGCAAGCTATAAATGATTTTGAAGATGACGATACAGTTATAATCTTAAATGGAGATACTCCATTGATAAGGGAACAAACCTTGAATGGATTTCTACAATTCCATGAGCAAGGTAATTTTTCATGTACAATTTTAACAGCTGATCTTGATAATCCAACAGGATATGGAAGAATTGTAAGAGATGATAATGCAAAAATCGTAAAAATTGTAGAACAAAAGGATGCATCAGAAAAAGAAAAATTAATTCGTGAAATAAATTCAGGAATATTTGCTTTTAATGGTGGAGATCTTAAAAATGCTCTTGGTGAACTTAAAAGTGATAATGCTCAGGGAGAATTATATCTAACTGATGTTATTAAAACTTTAGTTTTAAATAATAGAAAAATTGGTGGATTTAAATTAAGAGACAAAAGAGAGATTTTAGGAGTAAATAGTAGGGATGACCTTTCTGTTTGTGCTGAAATCATGAAAGAAAGAATCAACAAAAAAATAATGGTTGATGGTGTAACTTTAGTAGATCCAAAAAATACTTATATAGAAACTAGTGTAAAAATTAGTCAAGATACTATAATTTATCCAGGGGCTGTAATACAAGGAAATACTACTATTGGAGAAGGTTGTAAAATTTATGGAACTACAAGAATTGTAGATTCAAAAATTGGTGATAATGTAACTATTGACAACACTTTAATAGAAGAATCAATTGTAGGAGATAATACTAAAATAGGACCATATGCTCACTTAAGACCAAATTCAAATGTTGGAAATGATGCAAAGATAGGTAACTTTGTTGAAATTAAAAATTCTAATTTTGGAGATGGCTCAAAGGCTTCACATCTTGCTTATGTTGGAGATTCTGACATTGGTAAAAATGTAAACATTGGTTGTGGAGTAGTTTTTGTAAACTATGATGGAAAAAACAAATTTAGAAGTAATATAAAAGATAATTCTTTTATAGGTTCAAATGCAAATATAGTTGCTCCTGTTGAAGTAGAGGAGTATGGATATATTGCTGCTGGATCAACAATAACTAAAGATGTGAAAGAAGGACAACTTTCAATAGAACGTTCAGTTCAAAAAAATGTTGATGGTTGGGTTGAGAAAAAAAACTTAAAATAATTAATAGGGGGATTTTATTAAAATGAATTCATGTATAGGGGATATTATAATTTTTACAGGTAATTCCAACAATACACTGATTAACAGAATTTGTGATAAACTTGAAGTGGAAAGAGGAAAATGTGAGGTTAAAACTTTTTCTGACGGAGAAATAGCAATTGATATTGGTGAAACTGTTAGAGGTAAGGATGTATTTGTAATTCAATCAACTTCAAGCCCTGTTAACAATAATCTTATGGAAATTTTAATTCTTATTGATGCACTTAAAAGAGCTTCAGCAGGAAGAATTAATGCTGTAATTCCATATTATGGATATGCAAGACAAGATAGAAAAACAAAAGCTAGAGAACCTATAACATCAAAACTTGTAGCAGATCTTTTAACAGTTGCAGGAGCTGATAGAGTTGTAGCAATGGATCTTCATGCTGGACAAATTCAAGGATACTTTGATATTCCAGTTGATCATTTAACTGCTATACCATATCTTGCAAGATATTTTAAAGATATTGTAAACAAAGATGATTTTGTAGTTGTATCACCAGACCTAGGTGGTGTAACAAGAACTAGAAAATTCGCAAATGAATTAAATCTTCCAATAGCAATAATTGAAAAAAGAAGACCAAAACCAAATGTTTCAGAAGTTATGAATATAATTGGTGATATAGAAGGCAAAAACTGTA
Source organism: uncultured Peptoniphilaceae bacterium (assembly GCA_946403255.1). Lineage (GTDB taxonomy): Bacteria > Bacillota > Clostridia > Tissierellales > Peptoniphilaceae > Anaerosphaera. The sequence goes on from CAMIZH010000053.1 coordinate 3,135, forward strand.
TCTTAGTGGATGATATCGTTGATACAGCAGGAACAATTTGCCAAGCAGCAGCAGCTCTTCAAAAACATGGAGCTAAAAAAGTTTACGGATGTGCAACTCACGGAGTTCTTTCAGGACCAGCTATCGAAAGAATTCAAGATAGCGTTATGGAAAAATTCATTATAACTGATACTATTGAATTATCAGAAGAAAAGCAAACAGATGCTATTGATATAGTAAGTGTTGCTCCACTTTTTGCAAATGCAATAAGAAGAATAAATTCAAATACTTCAGTTAGTGCAATGTTTGACTAATAGGTGATAAATTGTATATTATAGCGGGGCTTGGAAATCCAGGAAGTGCTTATGAAAAAACTAAGCATAATATGGGTTTTTTAGCCATTGATAATTTAGCCGATAAATTAAATATAAATGTAAATAGAATTAAATTTAAAGGTCTTGTTGGTGAGGGTAGAATTGGCTCTGAAAGAGTAATTTTAGTAAAACCACAAACTTATATGAATAATAGTGGTGAATCAATAAGGGAAATTTGTAATTTTTATAAAGTTCCAGCTGAGAATTTAATTGTTTTAATAGATGATATAGATATTGGATTTGCTAACTTAAGAATAAAGCAAAAAGGTTCTGCAGGAACTCACAATGGGCTGAAATCTATTATAAGTCATTTACAATCTGATAAATTTGCTAGAATAAAAATCGGCGTTGGAAAGCAAAAAACGGGACAAGACTTAGCTGATTTTGTTTTAAGTGGATTTTCAAAAAATGAATTAAAAGAAATTGAAGAAACTATTGATAATGCTGCTCTTGCAGCTATGGAAATTGTTGAGAATGGAATAGAGTCTTCAATGAATAAATACAATAAAAAAGTCTCTAAATAGCTCAAGATTAGAGGGGCAACCCTCTATCCTTGGGTTTTTTCTATTGGAGGTGAAGAGATGGACTTTTTAGTAGATACGATGCTGAATTTAAAAGCATTTAATGAAACATTGGAAGCAATTAACGAGAATAAAACACCTATATCAATTCATGGGCTCACTGATAGTGCAATTGGTCAAATAGTTTATTCCCTTAAAGAAAATAATAGAAGAGATATAGTTTTAGTTGCAGAAGATAATTTAAGAGCAAAAAAAATATTTGAAGATATTAAAAACTTAGGTTTTGATGATATAAATATATTTCCTAAGAAAGATATATTTTTATATGATAGGGATTCAAAAAGTTTTGAAAATATGGTTCCTAGATTAAATTCTTTAAATAAATTATCAGATGGAAAATGTAAAATACTTATTACGACTTTAGATGCATTACGGGATAAGGTTTCTACAAAAGAGATTTTTAAATCGGCTACAATTAAGATACAAAAAGATTTTGATGTAGATATAAAGTCTGTTGAAAAAGATTTACTAACTATGGGTTATGAAAGATTGCCACAGGTAGAAGGTAGAGGTCAATTTTCTATAAGAGGTGGAATAATTGATATTTATACTGCAGAAAAGCCTTATCGTATTGAATTATTTGATACTGAAGTAGATTCAATTAGATCTTTTGATATTGAATCACAAAGGTCAATTGATTATTTTGATATTATTGAAATAACTCCAATATTGGATACCTTAATTTATGAAGATGATAGAAATGATATTTATAAAAAATTAAAAAAAGAAATAGATTCTTCTAAATTAAAAGGTGAGAAAAAAGAAAGATTAGATGAGAAGTTTTTAAAATATTTAGATTTAATGGAAACTTCTGGAAATATTTCTAATATTGATTTAGTAATTCCATATATTTCTGAAGATAATCTTGCTTCTGTTTTAGATTATTATGATGAAGAACCAATTATTCTTTTAGAAGAAACTAAAAGGTCTTTAGAAAGAGCTGATAGGTTTGAACTTGAAGAAAAAACTAATGTAGCAGAAATGATGGATTATGGAGAAGCTTTAAAATCACATGAGTTTGTTAGATATCCTCTTCAAGATATCATCTCAAAAATACAGGAGAAAAAAGTAATAAATTTAAATACACTTTTAATTCAAACAAATGAATTTTATCCTAAATCAATATTTAATTATAAAATAAAATCTGTGACAAATTATCGTGGTAAAATGACACTTTTTAAAGAAGATTTAAAAGATTTTATATATCGTGGATATAAAATTATAATTATGGGCGGAAATGAAAAACGTAGTAAAAGACTTTTTGATACACTACAAGATTTTGGGATTTCTGCAAGATTTGAGACTTCTAGAGAAACAACTATAAAAAGTTCAGAAGTTGTTGTAACTATTGGTAGTCAAAATGCTGGCTTTGAAATATCAGATATAAAAACAGTTGTATTAAATTATTCTGAGATTTATGGTACGGGAAATGAAAAGAAAAAATCTAAGAAAAGAACCAAACAATTAAATTTTCAAGATCTTGCAGTAGGAGACTATGTAGTTCACGAATCACATGGTATTGGTAAATATGTTGGAACTGAAAGGCTTGAAGTTCAAGGCATAAAAAAAGATTATATTTTAATTGAATATAAGGGTGAGGATAAATTATTTTTACCAATTGAAAATCTAGATTTAATTTATAAATATGTTGGTTCAGAAAGTAAAGCTCCAAAGATTAATAAATTAAATTCTTTAGAATGGAATAAAATAAAGAAAAAAGCTAAGAAAAATGTTGAGGATATGGCTGATGATTTAATTAAGCTTTATGCAGTTAGAGAATCAGCAAAGGGTTTTGCTTTTTCAGAGGATACTCAGTGGCAACAAGAATTTGAAGATGCTTTTGTATATGAAGAAACAGATGGGCAACTTCAAGCAACAGAAGAAATTAAAGAGGATATGGAAAAAGATAAACCAATGGATAGACTTCTTTGTGCTGATGTTGGATATGGTAAGACAGAGGTTGCACTAAGAGCGGCTTTTAAAGCTATAATGGATGGAAAGCAGGTTGCACTACTTGTACCTACAACAATTCTTGCACAGCAACATTACAATACAATAGTTGAAAGATTTAAAGACTTTCCAGTTAAAATAGCAATGTTATCAAGATTTAGATCTAAAAAAGAACAGAAAAAAGATATAGAAGATTTACGACATGGCTTTGTAGATATTATAATTGGAACTCATAGATTATTATCAAAGGATGTTAAATTTAAAGATTTAGGACTTTTAATAATTGATGAGGAACAAAGATTTGGAGTTAAACATAAAGAAACTTTAAAAATGTTAAAAGAAAATGTAGATACACTTACATTAACTGCAACTCCAATTCCTAGAACATTACAAATGTCTATGATTGGAATTCGAGATATGTCTGTAATTGAAGAACCACCTGAAGAGAGATTTCCAGTTCAAAGTTATGTTTTAGAATATAATGAAATGATGATAAGAGATGCTATTTTAAAAGAAGTTGATCGTGGTGGACAAATTTATTTTGTATATAATAGAGTTTCAAATATGGAAAGTAAATTAATGGAGCTAAAAAAATTAGTTCCAGAGGCAAGTTTTAAAATGGCCCATGGACAAATGGGAGAAAGGCTCTTAGAAGATACTATGATTTCTTTTATAAATAAAGAGTTTGATGTATTATTATGTTCAACTATTATTGAAACAGGTGTAGATGTTCAAAATGCAAATACTATGATAATAACAGATGCAAATAGGCTTGGCCTTTCTCAACTTTATCAATTAAGAGGAAGAATTGGTAGAAGTAATAAAATAGCTTATGCTTACTTTACTTATGAAAGAGATACTACACTTTCTGAAATTGCTCAAAAGAGATTAAAATCTATTAAGGAATTTACGGAATTTGGCTCTGGTTATAAAATAGCAATGCGTGATCTTGAAATAAGAGGCTCTGGAAGTATATTAGGAGCTAGACAACATGGACATATTGACTCAATAGGATATGATTTATATATTAAATATCTAAGAGAAGCGGTGTCTAAGTTAAAAGGTGAAATTGTTCCAGAAAAAGCTGAAACAACAATTGATCTAAAAATAGATTCATATATACCTTCAAAATATATTGAAGATGAAAATATAAGACTAGAGATATATAAAAAAATATCTGTTATAGAATCAGAAGAAGATTATTCAGATCTTATAGATGAATTAATTGATAGATTTTCAGATATTCCAAATGAAGTTTTAAACCTTATGGATATATCATTATTAAGATATAGAGCAAGTCTTGCAAATATAATATCTATTAATCAAAGAAAAGATTCTTATGAATTTAAATTGGGATTTGTTCCTGATATAAACTTAATAAATGAATTAACAGAAAACTTTAAAAATATCAAATTATCTATGGGAAAAGAGCCTAGTTTTAAATTGCAAGGCTTAAAATATCCAATAGAAGATTTGAAAAAAAGTGTATCTATTATAAAATTACACAAAACTAACACACCTTAGGTAAAATAGTAGGTTATAATGTATAGAATAAATAAGAAAGGATGATTTTTTGAAAAATTTTAAAAAGAGTATAGCAACTGTTGCACTATCAGCAACATTATTATTTGGACTAACAGCATGTGGAAAAGGTCCGGAGGGCGTAGTAGCAGTAGTTAACAATAAAGAAATAACAGAAGAACAATTTTTAAAAGAATATGCAGCTGTTAGAAATTCATTTGTAATGGATCAAGCTGGTGGAGATGTTAAAATTTTAGACGAATCATTTCCAGGTCAAGAAGACAAAACTATAGACGAGTTTATTAAAGAAATGACTTTAGAAAACTTAGTAAAAATTGAACTTATAGAAGAAGATGCTAAAAAATATAAAGTTGAAGTTACTGACAAAGAAATAGAAGATCAATTACAACAAGATATTCAGTCTGCTGGTGGAGAAGAAAACTTTAAAGCTGAGCTTACAAAACAAGGAATATCAGAAGATTTTTATAAAACTTTCTTACAAAGAAAAATTCTTACAGGAAAATATTATGAAGCTAAATTTAAAGAAATAGCTCCAACAGATGAAGAAGTTAAAAAATATTATGATGATCATAAATCAGAATACTTTACAGCAAAAGCTTCACATATATTAGTAGAAACAGAAAAAGAAGCAAAAGATGTTAAAAAAGAACTTGATAAAGGTGCAGATTTTGCTAAATTTGCTAAAGAAAAATCAATAGAACCAGCTGCCCAAGAAACTGGTGGAGACCTTGGAGAATTTACAAATGATACTATGGTTCCTGAATTTTCAGAAGCAATTGCTGAAATGAAAGTTGGAGAACTATCAAAACCAGTTAAATCTGATTTTGGATATCATATTATTAAATTAGAAGAGAAAAAAGAAAGACCTTTAGAAGATGTTCAAGAAGAAATTAAAACTAAAATTTTAATTGATAAAGATGAAAAATATAATCAAGAACTTGAAAAATCAGCTAAAGTAAAAAAATATTTAAAATTAAATGAAAAAGTTGAATTACCTGAAAACTTACAATTAGATTCTGAAAAAAAAGCTAACAAAGAAGAAGTAAAAGAAGAAACT